>SVSK01000016.1 GCA_015064345.1 Oscillospiraceae bacterium
ATGAGTTTGAGTTTTCCGATGAGGATCTGTCTGAGGAAATCAAGTACGATAGCTCAATATACCAAAAAGTAGGAGAGCTTGTTTGTCATCTGAAAAGACACCCTGAATTAAAGGCAAAAATTCACATTTTCGAAGCCGACGGTGCCTATTACATGCACCTTGTGAATAATGATGACAGCGCATATATTTTGTCAGATGAATTCGTTGGTGTGTTGAGGAATAATCAGATTATTAACTAAAGTGGAGCATAGCTGCATATCTACAAACAATCAACAGCACAAGCCTTACAGATAAATTTCTGTAGGGCTTTTCATATTGCAACCCGTGCGATAATGTGCTATAATCATATTACTAAATCAAACAAAAGGAAGATAACGAATATGACACTTACCGAAAGATTTCTCGAATATGTAAGAATACCCACATCCAGTGACGATAAGTCATCCACCGTGCCCACAGCCGAGAAGGAGTTTGTTCTTGCCCGCCGTCTTGTGGAGGACATGAAAGAGATCGGCATTGAGGACGCATACGTTGACGAGAAGTGCTACGTTTACGGACACATTCCCGCAACTCCCGGATATGAGGGCAAAACAAAGATCGGCTTCATCGCCCATATCGACACATCCCCCGACTTTGCCGACTCTCCCGTGAACGTGCAGATACACGAAAACTACAACGGCGAGGACGTACCTCTTACCGATTCCGGCAGAGTTATCACGCTGAAAAACTTTCCCCATCTTGCTGCAATGAAGGGCAGAACGCTCATCACCACCGACGGCTATACTCTCCTTGGCGCTGACGACAAAGCAGGCGTTGCCGAAATACTTTACGCTGTCGAAAATCTGATTGCAAGCGGCGAGCCTCACGGCCCTATTTCCATCGGTTTTACTCCCGACGAGGAGTGTGGCGTTTCTGCTGACAACTTCAATCTTGAAGCATTCGGTGCTGAACTTGCTTACACAGTTGACGGCGGCGACGAGGGTGAAGTAGTATATGAAAACTTCAACGCTTGCTCTGCGGCATTTGAGATAAACGGTTTCAATATTCATCCCGGCTCTGCAAAGGACCGCATGATCAACGCATCCCTTGTGGCAATGGAGATCAATTCCATGCTTCCCTCAGGTGACACTCCCCGCGATACAGAGGGGTACGAGGGATTCTACCATCTTTGCGAAATGAGCGGAGATGTTGAGAAAGCAAGTCTTTTCTACATCGTAAGAGACCACCGCGCGGCAAATTATGCGGCAAGACAGGATACACTCCGCCACATTGAAAAGCTCATCAACGCAAAATACGGAGATGGTACAGCAAAGCTTACCATAAAGGAATCCTACCGCAATATGGAAGAGATGATTCGTCCTGTGTTCCGTGTGGTTGAGATCGCGGAAAAGGCCACACGCATGGCGGGAATCGAGCCTCTCAACACACCTATCCGTGGCGGTACAGACGGCGCAAGACTTTCATTTATGGGACTTCCCACACCCAACCTTGGTACAGGCGGTTACGCTTTCCACGGTCCCTACGAGCACATCACAGTTGAGGGCATGGAAAAGTCCGCAGAGATAATCCGCAACATTATCAAGCTTTACGCTGAATAATCAACTGAAAACACAAAAAACGACAGGATCGCTCCTGCCGTTTTGTTTTATAGTTAATACAAGTATTGCTTGAGTTTGAAACAATGAATTGATAATTGTTTTTATACAAATGTGTGTTATAATATAATCACACCGGTGATATCTTTTGGAGGTGCTTTTATGCAACTTGATTTAGGACAAAAAATACGCGAATTACGTCACCGTGACGGACGCACACAAGAAGCGCTTGCCGAGGCTATCGGAGTGACATCGCAGGCGGTTTCCAGATGGGAGGCAAATGGCGGTTATCCCGATATGGAAATGATTCCGTCCATTGCTAATTATTTCGGTATTACCATTGATGAATTGTTTGGATATCACAATGGCAGAGAAAGTAAAATTGATGCGATAATTGACAAAATCGAATCGTTTGGAATTAAATCCCGAGGCGATGATGAATGGGTGGATGAATGCCTTGCTATACTACGAGAAGGTCTTGCAGAGTTTCCGCAAAACGAACGTCTGCTCATAACTCTTGCGGATACACTTTCCGAAGCGGGGTGGAGACGCCACAAGGAATGGCTGTATTACGATGATGAAGGATTTATTCAGCATAATTACGATGTTCACAAGTCTAATGAGTATTGGGCAGAATCGATTAAGCTTTGTGAGTATCTTGTTAACAATGCCGCCGACAACTCCACGATAACAAAAGCAATTCACATCCTCGTTTTGCTTTACCGAAATATTGGTGAGAACGAAAAAGCAATTGTGTATGCCCAAAAAATGCCCGAACTTAAAAACTGCAGAGAAATATTGCTTTCTGCTGCATCAGACGGCAAAGAGGAGGCAAAATTCATTGGAGATTTTCTTCTGAAAACAGCAAGTCAGTTTGCTCGGCAGCTCATTTATAGTTTGATTGTCAACAAGCATCATTTCGAAAGTGATATGCCGATTGAAAAGATCAAAGGAGCAATTTCACTCTTTTATTTGATTTGTGATGACGGCAATATGGGAAGATACCATGGAGATCTTATCGAACTATATCTCTATCTTTCAAGAGTTCAATGGGAACGCGGATATCACGATGATGCCTTTGTGTCTCTGAACGAAAGTTTGAAGCATGCAAAAGCTTTGGAGGCAGTGTGTGACGGAAAAACTCACTGTTTTACTGCACCGCTTGTTTCTTATGTTGAATATGAAATGAAGCCTTGTAACTCTATCGCAAACTCACTCCCGGATGACTGGCCGTTCTGGTGTAATCCCGATTATTCTAAGGTGAAAGAGGAAATTACCGCCGATCCTCGTTGGGATGAATGGGTAGCAAAAACGCAAGAATAATCAACTGAAAACACAAAAAACGACAGGATCGCTCCTGCCGTTTTTGCTTTAAGATAGCTCTGCTACTTGAGAGATCGCGCGCTCGAATACTGTTTCAACCGTTTTGCGGCACATGAGAGGGGAATATCGCCATGAATCAATATGAGAGACTGCGTCGGTGTCGATAAAATACTTGCACGGTGTTACCTCTGCCGGACCGCAGGTGTCGATCAGCACAAGCTTGATCTTCATTCTCTCGGGTATGATGCTTTTGATATATACCGAGCAGCAAGCCCCAGGAACAGCACCGTCTGAAAGCTCTGCCAGACCTGCAAGATTTGGGGAGAGCTCCACGAATATGCCGTAATCCTCAACGGAACGGATGATGCCCGTTACAGTCTGACCGGGTGAAAATGCTGCGGCGTTTTCTTCCCAAGTGCCAAGAAGTTCTCGGTGGGAAAGGTATATCCTGTCGCTTGTGTCCCGTGACATGACAACCGCGCTTATGTATTCACCTGGGCGGAATCTGTCTGCGGGATGGGAGATGCGGGAGACGGATATCTTGTCAACGGTGAGGAGCGAGATGATACCGCATCCGATATCGCAAAACGCGCCGAATGGCTCAAGATGAGTCACGCGAGCAGGAATGATGTCACCTGGAATGAGGCAAGAGATGTAATTCATATAACACTCCCTTTGGACGGCGCGACGTGAGAGAATTGCTACTGTCTCGCCGCTTTCCGTGGTGCGCATATCCACGACCTTGAACTGCACAGCCTTGCCCACTCGGGTGATTATTGCAATGTCCTTTGTGTCTGCGCCGTCGGGGGATGCTCCCGGTGTATAGCAAGCCTCGCTTTTCGGTATTATTCCGCGGATGCCGTCCGGTAAGTCAACGGATAGTTGCATCGTGGTGCAGTCACACATGAGGCAGGTGGACTCCATTATACACCCGCGAGCAGCTGCTTCTTCAAAGGAACGCTTGCTTGTGAGATTGGCCCTGTTTTCGTGAGTACGGCTGAGAGCTCCTTCTGGATAGTATCGCTTTGTATATTCATTTGATAGAGATGATTTTCCTGCCATTTTTTGACCCCACTGTAATTTGAAATATTGTTATGATTAATAATATGATGCTCCGCTCGGTTATATGCAGACCCGATTTGCTCTGACGCGAAATTTCCGAAATCCATTTAGCTCTTGATTATGCCGAAATAATGTAATATAATGGGGAAGATAACGGCTTTGGAGAAATGGAATGAAAATAAAGAAGATAAGAAAAATGAACGAGGCGGCATGGGTGATAGGTATCATCGTGTGCGCCCTTGGCGTATGCATGTGTACAAAAGCTAATTTCGGTCTTTCAATGATCGCGGCTCCCCCGTACATACTTCACGTTTGGCTCAGAGATATGCTTCCGTGGTTTACGCAGGGAACGTCTGAGTACGTTTGGCAGGCGCTTGTTATGGTAATTATGTGCGTTGCCATACGTGGCTTTAAGGCGAGATATCTACTCTCATTCGGCACTGCGGTGCTGTCAGGACTCGCTCTTGACGGGTGGATATGGATTTTTGGCGGCAACGGTGCTTACGAGGAGATGTGGCTCCGCATAGTGATGTTTGTTGTGGGAGAGCTTGTTACAACTCTCGCTGTGGCATTTATCTTCAGAACGACCCTGCCTATTCAGATATATGAGCTTGCTGTGTGCGAGATTGCCACGAAATTCGGCTTTGATAAGAATAAAGTGAAGCTTGTGAACGATATTCTGATGCTTGTTGTGTCGGCGATAATGTCATTCGTACTCACAGGTGGACTCGGTGGATTTGGCGTTGGAACTATCCTTATCACCATTGTGAACGCACCGCTGATCGCAATGTTCGGCAAGTTGATCGACAAGATGTTCGTGTTTGACTCCCGTTTTCCGAAATTATTCGGTGATGGAATGAAGATTAGCGAAAAAAACAGCTGAAATAACGAAAAACTTCAAAAAAACACTTGACAGAGCGTTTGCGTTGTGATATAATATCATCCGTCCGCAGGAGAGAGCATCCCTCGGACGGCAAAAATGGAAGCATAGCTCAGTTGGGAGAGCATCTGCCTTACAAGCAGAGGGTCATAGGTTCGAGCCCTATTGTTTCCATTGAGGCCCGGTAGTTCAGTTGGTTAGAACGCTAGCCTGTCACGCTAGAGGTCAGGGGTTCGAGTCCCCTTCGGGTCGTTTCCGGAAAGAGACCGGAGACACGCCTCTGTAGCTCAGTTGGTAGAGCAGGGGATTGAAAATTCCCGTGTCGTTGGTTCAATTCCGACCGGAGGCATCGCACGATAGTGCATAGAGAGCAGAAATGAAGTTAGTTGCATCGTGCACTGAATTTCTTATAAGAAATTCCGACGGATATCTGAACTCTGAAATGCGGATTTAGCTCATTTGGTAGAGCGCAACCTTGCCAAGGTTGAGGTGGCGGGTTCGAGCCCCGTAATCCGCTTAACAAAAAACCACTCTCATAAGAGGGTGGTTTTTTGTTACACAGACTATGAGGATGAAAAGCCGCCTGCAAGTTTCAAACTGAATAAACATCTAAACTTCAGCATATGAAACTTGTCACCCACGAAGGGGTAGGGGTTCAGAGCCCCGTGGTGTGGATGAACACTCTCATAAGAGGTTGGTTTTTTGTTACACAGACTATGAGGATGAAAAGCCGCCTGCAAGTTTCAAACTGAATAAACATCTAGACTTCGGCATATGAAACTTGTCACCCACGAAGTGGGTAGGGGTTCAGAGCCCCGTGGGTTGAGTCATGAAAATAGCTTTAGTTGGAAGATGGTTTCGCTTGCGCAGTGGTGCAACAAAAAAATCCAATATTTTTTCAAAATACTATTGACAAACAAAACATCATATGGTATAATAACATCCGTCGGTGAGAGAAATCTACTGACAGACACCAAAATGGAAGCATAGCTCAGTTGGGAGAGCATCTGCCTTACAAGCAGAGGGTCATAGGTTCGAGCCCTATTGTTTCCATTGAGGCCCGGTAGTTCAGTTGGTTAGAACGCTAGCCTGTCACGCTAGAGGTCAGGGGTTCGAGTCCCCTTCGGGTCGTTTCCGGAAAGAGACCGGAGACACGCCTCTGTAGCTCAGTTGGTAGAGCAGGGGATTGAAAATTCCCGTGTCGTTGGTTCAATTCCGACCGGAGGCATCGCACGATAGTGCATAGAGAGCAGAAATGAAGTTAGTTGCATCGTGCACTGAATTTCTTATAAGAAATTCCGACGGATATCTGAACTCTGAAATGCGGATTTAGCTCATTTGGTAGAGCGCAACCTTGCCAAGGTTGAGGTGGCGGGTTCGAGCCCCGTAATCCGCTTAACAAAAAACCACTCTCATAAGAGGGTGGTTTTTTGTTACACAGACTATGAGGATGAAAAGCCGCCTGCAAGTTTCAAACTGAATAAACATCTAAACTTCAGCATATGAAACTTGTCACCCACGAAGGGGTAGGGGTTCAGAGCCCCGTGGTGTGGATGAACACTCTCATAAGAGGGTGGTTTTTTGTTACACAGACTATGAGGATGAAAAGCCGTCACCCACGAAGTGGGTAGGGGTTCAGAGCCCCGTGGTGTGGATGAACACTCTCATAAGAGGGTGGTTTTTTGTTACACAGACTATGAGGATGAAAAGCCGTCACCTACGAAGTGGGTAGGGGTTCAGAGCCCCGTGGGTTGTTGCGATTGAGACAATTTCACTGCAGTTATCGAATTTAGTTAAATATTTTCATAAAAATCTCGCATAAGCGGGATATTTTTTTATAAATACTTGAATTAGGAAATTTATGTGTGGTATAATAAAGTGATATCATATGGAATTATTATGGGGGAAGAGCATCTTTGGCTCAAAATCCAAATAATGTTTATGGATTGTTAACCCGCGCGTGCCATATAATATGGTATAATAATATATTCCGTATAGTAATAAAATGAAAAGGAGAGGCACGGAACACGGGATATCCCTCGTTCCTGTATGTGACTATGGTACTTGAATTTTTGGCAACCGGCTTTGAAGAGATCGAGGCACTCACCCCCGTTGATGTGCTTCGCCGTGCGGGAGTTGATGTCAGAACTGTTGCTGTCGGAGTAGAAGGTAAAACTGTTCTCGGTGCTCATGAGATTCCCGTGGAAGCTGACCTGACAATGGAAGAGGCACTTGAACTCAAAGATAATATAGAAATGATAATTCTTCCCGGCGGAATGCCCGGATCAAAGAATCTTGACGAATCTCTTGAGGTTGACACCTTTGTTCGCCGCGCGGCAGAGGATGGCAAATACATCGCGTCAATTTGTGCGGCTCCAATGATTCCCGGCAAACGTGGACTTCTTAGGAGAAAGCGCGCTGTTTGCTATCCGGGATTTGAGGAATTCCTCGAGGGTGCTGTTCTCACAGGCGGCAGAGTTGAGGTTGACGGAAATATGATTACAGCATGCGGCATGGGTGCGGCTCTTGAGTTTGCCCTTGCCCTGACACAGCTTTTGAAAGGAGAATCTGCAGCGGCTATGCTTAAGTCTGCGGTACTTGCGTGATGATTAAAAAGCAAAAAGATGATATCAGAGAAGAGTACAGAGAAAAACGTCGCAATATGAACGCCGAGGAGCGATTCAAGAGAGATTCCGCTATCTGCAATGCGGCAATCGGACTTGTAAGCTTCCGTTATGCGGAATACGTGCTCCTGTATGCTCCTACAGCAGAGGAAATAGACGTTATGCCTATTGCCCGTGCGGCGCTTGAGAAGGGAAAGACAGTCCTTTTTCCCCGTTGTGACAAAAAAACTCATACCATGACATATCACTCCGTTAAGTCGCTTGATGAGCTTGTGATCGATTCATACGGAATTGCAGAGCCTCCGGAAACAAACCCCATTTACGACCCGAGTGAGATTGGCGCAGCGGTATGCTTCGTGCCCGGTCTGGTTTATGATAAGGCGGGCTACCGTCTCGGCTATGGCAAGGGCTTCTACGACAGATATCTGTCCGGATTCTCGGGATGTACTATAGGTATTGTTTATTCCGATTATATCCTTCCTGTTGTTCCGAGAGGAAGATTTGACGTGACTGTTGATATTCTTCTTACCGAAAAAGGAGTTCGTGTCACAAAGGATGACAAAAAGACACGCTCCGGAAAGGGTTAATATTGCGCTCCGGTTTTAAGTCGGCGATATTTACGCCAATACTTATTGCGGTGGTACTGCTGCTTATTCTGGCAACCGATCTTCTGCCGACAGGTGCTCTCGGACTGAATGAGAATCCCTATCTTTCGGTGGTTATAATTCAGTTGCTTACATTTGCGGTGCCCTCGCTGTTCTACTGCAGGATTCGTGGGAAAGAGTTCACACCAAAGCTCAGACTTCGTTTGTTCAAGCCCGCTCGCCTTTTGTATCTGTTCTACGCAACGGTATTTATGCTTGGTGGCTCACTGCTTCTCAGTGTACTTTGCTATACTGCATTCCCTGAAGCATTTTCTGAATCAGGTGCAACTACATATGCTGCTTTTGCTATGAACGGTGGCTTTGTCAGCGGCGCGTACATTGTTGTTGCTTTTGCAATTCTTCCCGCAATTACGGAGGAATTTCTGTTCCGCGGTATAGTTATCGGAGAATATGAGCAAAACGGCGCGCTTCTTGCATCGGTTATCAGCGCACTTACTTTTGCCATAGCACACTTTTCCGCCGCGAGACTGCCGATATACCTGTTTTCAGGTCTTGTTCTTGCCGCAGTGACATATGCGACTCGCTCCGTTGTGGCATCTATGATAGTACATGCGGTCAACAACGCTGTCGTACTGCTTACGGAAAAATATGTGCTTCACATAGTGGACAAGCAGAATGTCAGCCTTATGCTGTTTTTGCTGATACTTGGCCTTGCTATCGTGCTGTTTGGCATGCTTATGTGCTTTGAGGCTCACAGCATTTACAGAGGATACGCTGAAACAAACACCCCGTCGGAATATGTGGCGAGAAAGAAACAAAGCGGCATCGTTCGCATTGCTCGGACGTTCTTCTCACCTACATTTCTCATACTCGTGATAATATATATCGTTGCGGTGCTACTGAAATCGTAACGTTATCCCATAGTCAACACCCCGTCTGAAAGAGGTGATAATTACGGAACAAAACAGAAACAATAACTTTGATGAAACTCGGGCTTTTTCTGCGCCTGTGAACGGGGAGAAGCGTTCTGCAAGACCGAATCCGAATACGGGTGAACCGTCCCGGGCAGTAAGAAACCCTCAAAATATTCAAAGCAGACCGTCTCAGCCTGTTCGTTCACAGGGAACTGACGGTGTAAGACCGAGACCTGTTGCGGGTTCAAGACAGGCGATGTCCCAGAACCCCTCCCAGTCCTCTATCAATCGGAATCCTTCCGGCGCTGTTAGCAGAACGTCTGCTGTAGGAGGAACAGTTAATAATACAAGACCCGCCGCTCAGAATCAGGCGCCTCGCCCCATTCAGCGACCTGCACAGATGCAGAACGGACAAGGCAATGCGGTTCAACCTACACAGCAACAGTTGACACAGCAACAGAGACGTACGGTCAATCCAAGTGCGGCGCAGATCAGAACACCGAACGGAATAAACGCGGTGTCCGACAGCGACCAGAGCACAAAGCAGATATCTCCTGCAGTCAGCCGCCAGATGATGAGCACGAGAACAACCGATGTTGCCGATCTTCGAGTTAAGGACAAGCCCAAAACCGAAGAAAAACGTGACAGCGGAAGCGGCGAAGGCGGAAACACCATCATCAGTCTTGTTAAAGCTATTGTCTATATAGTTTTCGTTTGCGTTATATCCGTATTCCTTGCAGTTACTATAGTTTTTGTCGGAAACGATATGTTCGCATTTGTCAAATCCGATGAGGTGGTGGAGATCGTTCTGCCCGAGAACACTACGCTTGACGATCTCGCCGAGATACTTCACGAAAACGGAGTAATTGAGTACCCCTCGGTATTCAAGCTGTACGCAGTTGCGAAAAAAGATAATCAGAAATATGTGGCTGGCACTTATACTGTTACGCCAATGATGAATTACTCATTCCTGCTTGCCGAATTCAAGGAAAAGATCGACTACGGCACGGTCCGTATTACCATTCCCGAGGGATATACTACCGATGAGATCATTGACCTGTTTGTTGCCGAAGGAATCGGAACACGTGAGGGCTTTATTGACGTTATAGAGAACGGTGAGTTTGATTATTGGTTCATTAATGACCTGGAGGAGAATGGCATTAGCGAAGACAGGATCTATCGCCTTGACGGATACCTGTTCCCCGACACTTACGACTTCTACAAGAACTCAAGCGAGACTACTGTTATTAACAAGCTGCTCCGCCGATTCGGCCAGATATTTAAGTCTGACTACAAAGCGCAGTGCGAAAAGATGGGATATACGGTCGACGAGATCGTTACGCTTGCCTCGATAATTGAAAAGGAAGCGGCAAACACCACCGAATTCTTTAAGGTGTCCTCCGTATTCCACAACAGACTGAACAATCCCTGGAATTTCCCGAAGCTTGAAAGTGACGCGACTGTTGTTTACGTTATAGAGCATGAAACAGGCGAGAGAACGGTGGATCTTAGCTATGAGACCCCGTATAACACTTACAAGTACAACGGGCTTACTCCCGGACCTATTGCAAACCCCTCTGCCAGCGCTATTCTTGCGGCTCTGACTCCTCAGGCTACGAATTACTACTTCTTCTACTCTTATGAGGGAGTAACGTATTTCTCCGAAACAAAGGCTCAGCATGAGGCATATATCGAGCAGTTCAAGAATCAGGCTGCAAGCGGCACTCCCGCAAATATTCCAGAAAACTAAAGTGAAATAGAAATAAGTGAGGTAGCTCGGAATAAGTCCACCTCACTTATTGATTGCTTTGCCCACTTTGTCATTCCCGGCAAAGTAAAGCTTATTGAACTCGGCGCCGAGCAGGAGTATCATCATGCAGAAGTATATCCAGAGCATGATCAGGCAAACTGCCGCGAGACTTCCGTAGACACGTGTTGCTCCGGGAAAGTGCTCGATGTACAGAGAGTAAAAGTAGGAGAATATCACCCAGCCCACAGAAGAGAACAATGCGCCGGGCACGTGGTAGATGAAGCTGTGGCTGACTTTCGAGCTTCTCTTGCTGACAGAGTGGTAAATTAACGTAAAGAATGCAGACATGACCAGAATGAAAAGCGGTGCGCGGAGCTGCAAAAGCGTGTCGCTTATCTGTATGCCGAACAGTTTATACAATATATCGTCAAACAGAAGCAAAATGGCCGCACCGCCGATAAGTGCAATAAACACAAGAGTGGTCACTACGGAATAAAGCCTGTGACGGAAGTAGCCTGCGGGTTGGTCCGCTGTGTAAACGGTTTCTATCCCGCGACGTATTGATGAGATGCCTCGGGACGCGCTCCAGAGAGTTGTGAGTGCGGAAAGAGAAAGAAGTGACACGGCAGGCGTTGCCTCAAGCTCTAAAGAAACGCTTTCCACAAGACTTGCGATTCCCTCGGACAGGGCGACCTTGCCTATCACGCTCCCGTTTGCGTGCATCGGCAGAATGAAGCTGAACAGTGCAAACAGCAGCGAAATAAACGGAACAGCGGATGTTATAACAAAAAATGATGCCTGTGCGGCGTAGACTGTAACTTTATCGTTGTTTATTATCTTTATCAGGCCTCGGATATACGAGATTACGGAATTGATCAATACTATTCTCGATTTCAAAGCTTTCTCCGATTCAGAAAAGTGCATTATTAATTATACGGAGAAAATCGCCAAAAAATTCAAGAGAGGAGCTAATCATGCTTAAGATAGGTTGCCATTTGTCCATTACGGGAGGATATCTTTCCATGGGCGAGAGAATACTTAATATGGGTGGCAGTACTTTTCAGTATTTCACGAAGAATCCCCAAGGAAGAGCACCCACAAAAACACCGTCTCCCGAGGATGTTGCGGCGCTGTACTCTCTTATTCTCGAAAGCGGTATGACAATGCCTCTGGCTCATGCTCCATATACATATAACCCCTGTGCGCTGAAGGAGGACGTGCGTAAGTATTCCACCGAATCCATGCACTCGGAGCTGTTGTTCCTTGAAAACCTGCCGGGATCAATGTACAACTTCCATCCGGGATGCCACGTCGGGCAGGGAGTGGAGGTTGGTGTGACCCTTATTGCTGACTTGCTCAACGCTGTCATGTGGGAAGGAATGCACACAACGGTACTCCTTGAGACAATGGCGGGAAAGGGCACTGAAATCGGCAGAAGCTTTGATGAGCTTCGTATGATAATCGACAGAGTTGACGAAAGATTCCACCCTAACCTCGGTGTGTGCCTTGACACGTGCCACGTTAGCGACGCGGGATATGACCTGCTTGGTGATCTTGATGGGGTGCTCCAAGAATTTGACCGTGTTATCGGCATTGACAGACTTTACGCCGTGCATCTGAACGATTCGGCTAACCCGATGGGAGCACACAAGGACAGACATGCGAAAATTGGTGAGGGATATCTCGGTATGGATGGAATAAAGAGAATAATCAACCATCCCATGCTGAAGGACAAGCCCTTTTACCTTGAAACGCCCAATGACGAGGCGGGATACGCAAGAGAGATCGCACTTCTGACGGAGGCATATCATGAATAAAGAAATAATTGCAAAGCTTCTTCCTGCGGCAATGATAGACAGCGCTGACGGGGTCGAGGACAGCTTCAAGAAAATGAGTGTCAATATCGACCGAGTGCTTCGCTCTGATTTTGCCAGTGGGGAGAGAAATGTGAGCGGCATCACGGAGAAGCCCGATATCATCAGCATATATGAAGAAGAGAGCAGAACTCGCCATGACAAGGCTGTGGATGGTGACAGAGAAAAGCTGCTCGAGGGTTCTGCAAGACATGAAAAACCGTACATTACTGTTCCGAGGATCGTGTAATTTATGAATAATGATATTACCCTTCTGTCCGTGAGATCCCTTGCGGAAGAGATAAATAAACGAAATATCAGCTCCCGTGAGGTGACGGAGGCATATATCAGCCGCATAAGTCAAACGGAGTCGCAGGTGAACGGATATATTACAGTTACACCCACTCTTGCGATGGAGCAGGCTGATGAGGCTGACCGTGCATTTTCTGCAGGTGAGACTTGCCGTCCGCTTTCGGGTGTTCCTTACGCTGTAAAGGACAACGTGGCGGTGAGCGGGGTGAAAATGACCTGCGCTTCCGAGATGCTGAGGGATTTTGTGCCCACTTATACCGCAACCGTATGCGAAAACGTAGGCGGCGTTGTGCTTGGCAAGACTAATCTTGACGAGTTTGCCATGGGCTCTGCCTGCGAAAGATCTATCATCGGTGCGACTCACAATCCCATTGACCTTTCCCGCTCTGCAGGTGGCTCGTCAGGTGGCTCTGCGGCAGTGGTAGCGGCAAAAAGCGCACCTTGGGCTATTGCAACGGACACGGGAGGAAGTGCGCGCCAGCCTGCTGCCTTCTGCGGAGTTGTGTCAATGAAGCCCACCTACGGCATTGTGTCTCGCTACGGAGTGACAGAGCTTGCCTCGTCTCTTGACACGGTCTGCCCGATCACCCGTGACGTATACGACAATGCGCTGGTGCTTGAGTCCATGACCGGACGTGACAGCCGTGATATGACCTCGGTTGAATCGTCAGGCAGGTTTACCGAAGGCATTGAGAGGGGAGTTCGTGGCCTGCGTATAGGCATGCTTGGCGACTCTCTTGATATGTGCGAGGACGAAGCGGTTGTGAGACTGTTCCGCGCAGGAGAGATGCTCGGCAAGCTTGGGGCAGAGATAGATTCTCTCGCTCCCGGAGCAATGCCGCCTCTGGACGTTGCACTCAGCTCATACTTTGTTATTGCGTCTGCGGAATGCTCGTCCAATATGGCACGCTACGACGGCATCAGATACGGCTATTCTGCTTACGGCGAGAACTATATGGAGATAATGAAGCACTCCCGTGAAAGATCCCTCGGGGATGAGGTGAAGCGTAGAATGCTCTCAGGCGCATATGCTTTGTCTCGCTCCCTTGGCGGCGGACATTATCTTGACATCAAGGATGTTCAGACCAACATCTGCAGAGCGGTTTCACAGATTTTCGAGAAGTATGACATTATCCTGATGCCCACCGCCGCAGGTGTACCGTTCAAGCTGGGAGACTACAGCTCAAACCCTACGGCACTGTATGCCAGTGACAGCTTTACCACTATAGCCAACTTAACAGGATGCCCTGCGATCACTATACCCTCAGGCGGATGGGAAGGTCTTCCTTACGGCGTTATGCTCATGGGTAAAAAGCACAGCGAGTCTGTGTTATACCGCGCCGCTTATGCCCTTGAAGACTCACTTTCCGAGTACGTTAAGACGGAGGTGCGACGCTGTGAAGTATAATATCAAAGACAAAAGCTGTCCTTACGAGGCAGTCATTGGTCTCGAAGTTCATGTTGAGCTGAAAACAGAGTCAAAGATATTCTGCTCATGCTCCACCCGCTTCGGAGACGAGCCTAACGCCAACGTGTGCCCAACCTGCCTCGGTATGCCGGGAACTTTGCCTGTGTTGAACCGCCGTGCTGTGGATCTTGCACTTATGTGCGGTCTCGCATTCGGATGCATGATAAACCGCGAATCCCACTTTGACAGAAAGAACTACTACTATCCCGATCTTCCCAAGGGATACCAGATAACTCAGTACGAGGTGCCGATCTGCGAGGGCGGATTTGTGCCGATCACGGTGGACGGGGAAGAGCGTCTGATTGAGCTAACACGCATCCATATTGAGGAGGACGCAGGTAAGCTTATACATCGCGGAGACAAAACCCTCGTTAACTACAATCGCGCGGGTGTGCCTCTTTGTGAGATCGTCAGCGAGCCCGATATGCACACGCCCGATGAAGCCAAGGCGTATCTCGAGTCACTGCGACGCATTCTCTCATATATCGGAGTGTCCGACTGTAAAATGAACGAGGGCTCACTTCGCTGTGATGTCAACGTGTCTGTAAAGCGCAGAGATTCCGACGTGCTTGGGGTAAAGTGCGAGATAAAGAACCTTAATTCAATAAATTATGTAGGAAAAGCGCTGGAGGACGAGATCGACCGTCAGATCAGCGTGCTTGAGAGTGGCGGAGAAATTCGCTCGGAAACCCGCAGATTCAATGAGTCCGGCGGCAAAACGGAGCATATGCGCTACAAAGAGACTGCGCTTGACTACAGATACTTCGCTGAGCCCAATATCCCGCCGATATATTTGACAAATGCCTATATTGACAGTATAAAAAGGCGGATGCCTAAATTACCTGATGCCACGGCGGAGGATATCTGTGAAAAATACGGTGTAAAGTGGGATGACGCAGTCCTTTTGACGTCGTCAAGATCCATCACAGAGTATTTCATCGCGTGTGCAGAGGCGACGGAGTTTAAGACCCAGTGCGTAAACCTGTTCATCAGTGAGATTTTGCCTGTGCTTGGCGAAGATGCAAAAGGGCAGTACATCACACCCGAAAACATGGCAGAGGTGTGTGGAGTGTTTGGCAGGGGAGAAGTGGTTAGCGGCGCTGCGAAGAAGCTGATACACATGTCTGCCGAAAGCGGGGACTCTCCTGCTCTGATTGCAAGGCGTGAGAACATGCTTAAGATCACCGATGCCGCTGAGCTTATGCCGTATATTCACTCGTCTGTAGTTGCCTGCGAGAAGGCTGTAGCGGACTACAAAAAAGGCAAGCTGACCGCAATCAAGCAGATCGTAGGTGCTGTTATGAAGTCAACAGGCGGACGTGCAGACCCGGTTTTAGCTGAAAAAATGATAGAGGATGAGCTGAAAAAGTAATCTTCTTTACGGTGGATATCACGAAATAATACAATAATAATAAGCCCCACCAAGGTTGAAAACCGATCTTGGAGGGGCTTTTTTTGTGCTTATTTTAGGGTGAGATTTGTAAAAATTAAGCGACAAAAATATTAAAAAACGTTAAAAAACGGCTATTTTTTACTCAAAAATACAGCATCCGAGGGGGGCAAAAATGGGAAATGCAGGGTAATTTCGGGAGGGGCTGAAAAGACGAAAAAATTGCCAAAAACAGGAAATTTTAGGCGCGTTGTCGAGCAGTGTTGTCGACTTGTGTTATATAATGAACGAAATCATGCGGAAATGATGAATAAAAGTCAAAAAATATTAATAAATTTTTCTTGAACCTATTGATTTTTCTTTTAATGTGTATTATAATTAAAGTACATGGAGCGAAATGGTGTAAAAATCCATGAATTTGGAGCAAAAGGGAGGAAAAATCGAATATGTTAACCGGAAAGTATAATCATTCGCTTGATTCGAAGAACAGACTGATAATTCCTTCCAAGCTCAAGGAACAGCTGGGCAACAAGATAACGATCATGCGCAGCAGCGACAAGTGTCTCACGATGTATTCCGCTGAGGAATGGGAATCCTACGCAAAGAAGATCAGCGAGCTCCCCAAAACACAGGTTCGCGAGATAACCCGTTATCTGTATTCCAACTCCATCGAAGTTCAGCCCGACTCCCAGGGAAGAGTAATGCTTCAGCCTGAGATGCTCGCTTTTGCGGGAATCACAAAGAACATCATTACGGTCGGTTGCGGTAAGTACGCTGAGATCTGGTCCGAGGAAGTATGGAACGAGCAGCAGCTTGACAAAGAACCTGACAACTTTACAGAAATGCTTCTCGAGCTCGGTCTGTAAAAGAGGGAGAAGCAGATGGAATTTTCTCATGTGTCAGTTATGGCGAAGGAGTGTATGGACGCCCTTGATCCTGCCCGCGGCGGTATTTATGTTGACTGTACTGCTGGCGGCGGCGGACATTCTCTTGAGATTGCAAAGAGGCTTCCCGAGGGCTCGCGACTCATATGCCTTGACCGCGACGACAACGCTATAGCGGCCTGCACCGCGAGAGTCAGTGACTACTCTGACAAGGTCACGATAGTTAAATCCAATTTCAGAAATATAGCCTCGGCACTTGATATGATCGGTGTCGATAAGATAGACGGAGTCATGTGGGACCTGGGCGTTTCCTCTCATCAGCTTGATGAAGGGGATCGCGGATTCTCCTACTCCAAGGAAGCACCGCTGGATATGCGAATGGATCAGACGGAGGGCAAAAGTGCCTACGACGTAGTCAACTTCTACTCGGAGGACGAGCTCAGACGCATCATCCGCGACTACGGCGAAGAAAAGTTTGCATTCCGCATAGCACAGTTCATTTGCAAGAAAAGAGAGACAGCTCCCATTCAAACCACAACAGAGCTTGCGGAGATCATCTCATCTGCCATTCCGGTGCAAAAGCGAATGAAGGAATCACAGCATCCTGCACGCCGTACCTTCCAGGCAATACGCATTGAGGTAAACGGTGAGCTTGATGCAATTACTCCTTCAATCGAGGCGGCAGTGGAAAGACTGAATCCCGGTGGACGACTGGCGGTCATCACATTCCACTCCCTTGAAGACAGAATAACGAAAGAAACGTTCAAGACCCTTTCCACAGGATGCACCTGTCCGCCGGAATTTCCGGTTTGCGTGTGCGGTGGAAAGCCAAAAATAAATCTACTCTCCCGCAAGCCTATATTACCCGGTGAGGAAGAGCTTGAAATCAATCCGAGATCCCGAAGCGCAAAGCTGAGAATAGCGGAAAAAGTTTAACGAAAACAGAAGGAGGAAGTCATGACTTACCAGTACACACTTGCTGACAAAATGAGAAATCAGTTCCATGGACGCGGTGCAGCTCTCAGCGGCATGCAGGCTTCCTCAACATCAGAGCTTGTGAGACGTGCAGGCATGGGACGTGATCCCAGAGTCAACTGTGCACAGCAGGCTTTCCGTGAACAGCAGGCCGGAAGAATCGGAGGCAGAAACGAATATGTGAGAGATGAGGCTATGTACACAGCTGTATATTCCACAGTTCCCGCCATGAACCGAACACAGAAGAATACTCGCACACAGAACCCCAAATCCAGAGGACCTGTTCGTGAGACACAGCAGAGAAGAAGAGCGCCGAAAGGCATGACTCCTATCACTCCCAGTCTTGAGATTTCCGTAAAGAAGAAATTTCTCTCTCCCGTGTTTGTTGCAATGCTTCTGGTGAGTACGTTCATGATAATGTTTCTCGTTATGAGCATTTCGGATATCTATGAAACAACAAACGAGATAGCGGATCTTGAAAATGAGATAGCGCTACTCCGCTCGGACGCTGAGGATCTTTCCCTTCAGCTTGAAGAGAAAAACGATATCAGACTTATTGAAGAAATTGCGACCACACAGCTTGGCATGACAAAGGAAGACTCTCTCCAGAGAAGATACGTTTCTCTGTCGGACGGCGAGCATATTGATATTCTCGAGGTCGAAGAGGAAGAAGAAAACGGCGTACTTCTTTCCTCTCTCTTCTCCTCAATCGGAAATCTCTTGAAATAAAACCCAATACGGTGGACTTCATATGGCTTTCTGATGAGAGCGGGCGTTGTTTGAAAATATATACTATGTTCAAGCATGGCCTGTACAAATCAAAAACAACAACGGGCTGAGACCATACGGTTGGACAGCCCGTTACTTTTCCGGGAATATTGTACAGATGGGTAAAATATACTGAAAACAGGTCAAACAAAGATACTGAGGATGAATTATGGGTCGTATTAAAAACAGAACAGACAGAAAAACAGCCGCGCGGCTTGTTGTCATCTTCCTTTTGTTCGTTGCAGTAGCGGCGGTAGTGGTAGGACGACTTGCCGAATATCAGCTGAAGGACCATGGATATTACGACTCTAAAGTACTCAATCAGCTTACCATACAAACGGAAATAACGCCGGAACGCGGCACGATATATGACAGAAACGGCAATATTCTTGCCACAAATAAGACAGTTTACAACGTTATCCTCTCCCCCAAGGACATTCACCAGAGGATGGAGGAGAACGAAAAGAAAAATTCTGATAAAGACAAAGAAAACGATGTGAAATACGAATATACAGATTCTCTGTACGGTATCAAATTCATCGGATACGATCTTGACAGAATGATAGCCGAGGTCCTGTCTGCTTACCTGAACGTGGAAAAGCAGCCAATACTTGACAAGATAGCCAAGGAAGAGCGATTGTACGAGGTTGTGAAGAACAATATCGACACCGAGCTGGCTGACAGAATAAATCAGTTCATCGCACAGTTTGATCTGAAAAAGCAGATCTACTTCGTTGCTTCCTCAAAGAGATATTACCCATATGGGGATCTCGCTTGCCATGTGATCGGATTTACAAATTCGGACGGTGTTGGCATTTACGGCCTTGAAGCGTATTACAACAACGTGCTCGAGGGAACAGCGGGAAGATACATACTCGCGCAGGATGCCAACTACAACGATATGCCCTTTGAGTACGAACGACTCATTGAAGCGCAGAACGGCTACAATATCACTACAACACTTGATATAACAATACAGTACGAGCTCGAAAATCAGCTTGAGAAGACATATATCGAATCCGGCGCGGCAAACCGTGTTGCAGGCATCGTAATGGACGTTGACACGGGAGACGTGCTTGCGATGGCGGTATATCCTTCATTTGACTTAAACGATCCCTATACACTTGATCCGTATTCGCAGGCAGAGCTTGACAGCATGGGGCTTGACAAAAGCTCAGAGGAGTATAACGAAGCATATTATACGCTCCTTTACACCATGTGGAACAACAAAAATCTGACTGAAACATATGAGCCCGGCTCCACGTTCAAGCTGGTGACTACTGCGATGGCATTCGAAGAGGGTGTTATAACGGAAGAAAGTACGTTCACCTGTACAGGCGGACTTGTGGTTGAGGGTTGGCCGAATCCTATCGGATGTGCAAAAGAGCCCCCGGGACATGGTACTGTTACGTTCAGATACGGTCTGCAGCAGTCATGTAACCCTACACTTATGCAGGTTGCCGCATTGATCGGCAAGGATAGGTTCTACGAATACTTCCTTGCATTCGGATACGGCGGAAAAACCGGTATTGACTTGCCCGGCGAGGTTGGAGGTATCTACACTTCGAAAAAGGACTTTACGAATCTGTCTCTTGCGGTTTATTCCTTCGGTCAAACATTCAAAACCACTCCGATACAGCAGATCAGAGCGGCGTCAGTTATTGCAAACGGCGGATATCTTGTTACACCTCATCTTTTGCTGAACGTAGTGGATGACGACGGAAACATTATTCAGAAATACGAATCTGAGCAGGTCAGACAGGTAGTCAGCGAAGCCACCTGCGAGCTTATAACAGATATTCTTGAAGAAGGTGTAGCAACCGACGGTGCGGCAAAGAACGCATACGTTAAGGGCTATAGAGTCGCAGCAAAGACAGGTACGTCCGAAAAACGCGACGAATATGACGAAAACGGCGAGACACCTTATCGCGTTGGCTCCACTGTAGCTTATGCGCCTGCTGACGATCCCCAGCTTTCCGCATTGATAATGGTTGACAAACCTCTCGGCGGTGTTGTATACGGCGGATCGGTGGCGGCACCGTATATTTCAAATCTTCTTTCTACCGTTCTCCCGTATATCGGGGTAGAACCTCAGTACACAACAGAGGAGCTTGCCGCACTTGACGTGGTGGTTTCAAATTACGTTGGTGCAACGGTGGAAAATTCCATAGCGGATCTCAGCTGGAGAAAGTTCAAGTATGAGATAATCGGTGACGGAGACGTTGTAACCGCACAGGTTCCCGAGGTTGGCGCGAAGATCTCAAGCGATACAGGTCTATTGATCCTGTACACGGGCAACGCTGTTCCCTCTGATGAGGTTGAGGTTCCCGATCTCCTTGGAATGAGCGCATACAACGCAAACAATGCCGCGGTATCTGCGGGAATGAACGTAACATTTATAGGATCGACAAACGGTACGACTGCTACGGTCGTAGGTCAGTATCCTGCTGCAGGTACACGTGTTCCCAGAGGTACGGTTATAGAAATTGAACTGAGACATACCGATATTATAGATTGATAAAACACAGGCTCCGAAAACAGGAAGTTAAACAAAATCTGTTTTTGGAGGAACGCTTATGAAAGCAAGCGAGCTGTTTTACGGTACGGATATCAAGTATCCAAACGGTGACTTAACTATAACAGGCATAGCGTCCGACTCTCGACGGGTGAAAGAGGGATGCCTGTTCATCTGTCAGAAGGGAACACGCCACGACGGACATTATCACTCGAGAGAGGCGATAGCAAACGGCGCGTCTGCTGTTCTTGCCCAGTCCCCTATAGACGGAATACCGAGAGAGAAACTTCTCTTGACCGCTGACACTCGGCTGGCGGAGGCTCTGGTGTGGAACAACTACACGGGGAGAGCGGCAGAGGGGATGACAACTGTTGCAATCACCGGAACTGCGGGGAAAACTTCAGTTGCATACATTCTGCGGCACATCCTATCTTCCGCAGGACGCCGAGTGGGGCTTATTTCCACAGTGCAGACTTTGGCAGGGGATATGGAACTTAAGCTTGGAGACAACGGCGGCTCGTCCGTCAGCGATCTCCACGGTGCCATGACGACCCCCGATCCCGAATACTTCTACTCGGCAATAGCAGAAATGAAGCGGCGTGGCTGTGACACTCTTATATATGAGGCGTCCTCACAAGCGCTGATGCTGAAGAAAACTGCGGCGCTGAAAAACGATGTAGCCATATTCACTAATCTCTCCCCTGAGCATCTTGACAGCCACGGGGATATGGACAGCTACTTCAGAACAAAGGCGTCCCTTATGGAGTCATCCTCTGCGGCAGTAGTAAATATTGACGACCCCTGGATGGCGAAGCTACCGCTCCTTTATCCCACGGTGAAAACAGTTCGGTGCACGGCGAGATACAGCATGGTGGCGGATTCCGAGGCGTGCGCCCTCAGATACGTACCTCACGGAATAGAGGGCAGCGAATACGTGTATTTTTCCGAGAGAGCGGTATTTCGAGTCAAAACTCCGCTACTTGGACGGTATTCGGTGTACAACACGATGGAAGCGGCCGCTTGTGCTATTATGATTGGGGTTGACCCGATGACGGTCAAAGAGTCACTTTCCGACTTTCGTGGAGTATGCGGCAGGATGTACAAGGTCAAGCTGCCGTGCGACTTGAATATTGCCGTGTTTGTTGACTACGCCCACACAGCTGAGTCAATACAGAGCGTGGCGCAGACCGCAAAAGAACTTACAGACGGAAGATTAATTCTGTTGTTTGGATGTGGCGGCGACAGGGACAGGGACAAACGTCCCGAGATGACCCGCGCGGCACAACAAACGGCGGACTATGTGATAATAACAAGCGATAATCCGAGAAGCGAAGATCCGAATGAGATAATAAACGATATGCTTCGGGGCCTTGACAGGGAAAAACCGCACAGAATAATCCCAAACAGACGTGAAGCAATAAGACACGCAGTAAGCATAGCTGAGGAGGGGGACGCGATACTCCTGCTTGGTAAAGGACATGAGAAATACGAGATACTCTTCGACGGAAAGCATCCGTTTGATGAGGAAGCAATAGTGATAGAGGCGGTTAAAGAACGCTTCATGTGACAGGACACAGAGACGACGAAAAAGGCGGATCCAAAAATGAGTGTTGAACTTAAACTGAAATCATTTACACCGGCTGAAATAGCCCGGATAGTTAACGGTAAGCTTGAATTATACGGTGGCGAGGACGGAAACGCACCTCAGAAATACATATCCACGGACTCCAGAGAAAGCGGCGCGGGAGTGATCTTCTGCGCGATCAAAGGGCAGAACGTGGACGGCAACGACTTTATTGCTTCAGCGGTAAATGCAGGATGCGGTGCGTTTATCTGTCAGTTCGTTCCCGAGGAAGCAAAGCAGTCAGGCAAGCCTTTTGCGGCTGTTATCGTTGAAGATACAGTTCGTGCAATGGGTACACTTGCGGCACACTACAGAGGAATTTCAGGTGCCAAGGTCATCGCTATCACAGGCAGCGTGGGCAAAACCACCACAAAAGAGTTTATCTATGCGGTAGCATCCTCCGCTTTCAAGACGCATAAAACACTGGGCAACTACAATAACGAGCTCGGAATGCCCCTTACAATATTCGGAATAGAACCGGATCACCAGGTGGTGGTGCTTGAAATGGGAATGAGCGCACTTGGCGAGATCGAATACATGACAAAGATCGCCCGCCCCGATATGGCTATCGTAACCAACATCGGCACGTCCCACCTTGCATCACTGGGCACACGCGAAAATATCTGCCGTGCAAAGATGGAGATAAGACTCGGGCTTAAAGAAAACGGAATACTTCTTCTCAACGCAGATGAGCCGCTTCTCATGAATCAGTACGAGCAGCTTGACAAAAAGCCGATGCTCATGAGCGTAGCAAGCAGATTTGGCGACTTCCGAGCTGTAAATGTTCGCCATAAGATAGACGGAATCGTTTACGACCTGCTGTATAAAAACAAGGCAGTTACCAATATTGAGATTCCTGCACTCGGCAAGCACAATGTTTACAACTCTCTCGCGGGATATGCGGTTGGTGTAATGCTTGGAATGACTGACGACCAGATCCGCCGCGGACTGAAATCCTTTGTCAGTGCAGACAAGAGACAGAACGTGTACGATGTGGGCGGTATTACCGTTATCGATGATTGCTACAACGCAAGCCCGGAGTCAATGCGTGCCGCAATAGACGTACTTGTTTCAATGGCGGCAAAGAAGAACACAAGACCCGCGGCTCTGCTTGGTGATATGCTTGAGCTTGGGGATTACTCACGTCTTATGCACGATCAGCTTGGCCAGTATGCAGCGCAGATGCAGGTGCAAAAGCTGTTCTGCTACGGCAACATGGCTGATATTGTGGCTGAAGCGGCAATAAAGAAGGGAATCCGTGCAGAAAACGTGTTTGTCAGTGTGGACACCCGTGATGCACAGGGCATGGCAGACATGATCTTAGGTACACTCGAACCCGGAGATATTTTGCTCGTTAAAGCGAGTAGAGGCATTGCGGCGGAGAGAGTGATCGAGTGCATGAAAAAACGCAAGGTAAAAAAGAAGATCTGATTTTGATGCTTTTTCTCAATTAATAAAATTAAAGGATAACTACCAATAATGAATTACAATATCATGTATGTCATTGCGTTGGCTTTGACTTTCATTCTGACGGTTCTTATACTAAAAAAACTGATTCCTGTGCTGAAAAGCCACAAAATGGGTCAGAAGATACTCGACATCGGTCCCAGATGGCACAAGGGCAAAGAGGGAACACCCACAATGGGCGGTGTGGCGTTTATTATTGCCATAGTAATCTTTGGCCTCGGCGGATGCGTGTACCTTAGCATAGTTGACGGAATTCGCTCAACACTGCCTCTGGTGCTTACACTTGCACTCGGTGTTTTCGGCGGTCTCATCGGCTGTATAGATGATATGGCAAAGCTGAAGAAAAAACAGAACGAAGGGCTTACCGCACCTCAGAAGTTCATTCTTCAGGTGATTGCGGCAGCGCTGTACCTGCTCGGCATGTCTCTCGTATGCGATGTGAATACTGCGCTCTACATCCCCTTTGTTGATGTAACACTTGAACTTGGTATTTTCTATTACGTTGTGGCAATGCTTCTTATCACAGGCGTCATCAACAGCGTGAACCTTACTGACGGTATCGACGGACTCTGCTCAAGTGTAACTTTGGTGGTTGGCGTATTCTTTACGGCAGCAGGATATATGACAGGCATGGCTGAACCTGATGGCTCACTTACATTGCTTGGCGCACTCACCATTGGCGGATGTGCAGGATTCCTTGTTTACAACTTCTACCCCGCAAGAGTATTTATGGGTGACACAGGCTCTCTCTTCCTCGGCGGACTTGTAGTAGGCGGCGCATTTATGATGGGCAACCCGCTTATCGTAGTTGTGTTCGGCATAGTTTACATCATTGAAACAGCCTCCGTTATGCTCCAGGTGGCTTACTTCAAGCTGACACACGGCAAGAGACTGTTCAAGATGAGTCCCATTCATCATCATTTTGAAAAATGTGGTTGGTCCGAAATTAAGATAGTTGTTGTTGCATCTGTTGTTACTGCAGTTGCAGCTGCGCTGTCTCTCATTTTCGGCCTGAGATAAAATTACAGATCAATACAGAAAAATCGGAGGTGAGGGCGTGAATAACGATCCCCGTAACAGAACAAGTCATGCGCGCCGTCGCCCACAGAATATGACAGATCAGACCCCACAGCGTGCTGTGCAAGGTAGTAGACCCAATACATCTTCACAGAACAGGCAGGGATTACAGAATCGTCAAAATCAGCAGGCAGGTCAGAGAAGAAGCGCACAGAACAGAAGCGAGAACGGATACAAATTCAGTGCCGGCACTTCTCGCAGGACAACCGGTAATCCGACTCCGGTGCGCCATGTGACCACGCTTACTCCGGCTGACGAAAGACGTATTGCAAGGCGCGAGGAGCGTGCTGTAAGAGAATACAGACGTGAGGAAGAATGGCAGAAGGAAGTAGTAAGAGTACGCGGCGGTATTGACGTGTTCATGCTTGCTATCATCCTTATAATGCTTGCTCTTGGTAGCATTACGGTATTCAGCGCAAGCTATCCCCGAGCAATATCGGAAAATGTTGGCAGCGGTTATTACATTGCAAATCAAGCGAAATTTCTTATTATCGGCTTCGTGGTAATGGTTCTTGCAATTCTCGTCCCTGTGAAATGGTACAAGAACTGGGCACCAATTCCCGCGTACGTTGTTTCAGCGATCCTTCTTGTCGCGGTACTTTTTGTGGGCCGCTCGGTTGGTGAAGCGGTGCGCTGGATCAAAATAGGCCCCTTCAATCTTCAGCCCTCAGAGCTTATGAAGATATCTCTGGTGCTTATGCTGGCATGGTACGCAGAAAAGTACGAAAAACAGATGAAGGACCTTGACAGAGGCAAGACCTCCTACAAATGGAATATAATATATCCGTGTGTTATTCTCGGAATTGCTTGCGTGCTTGTGCTTATAGGTAAGCATCTTTCGGGCACAATAATCGTAGGATGTATCGGCTTCTTCATGCTGATTCTGGCGGGATGCAAGCTGTCGTGGCTTCTGTTTACTGTACTTCCCGTAGCGGCAGGATCCATTGGCATATTCTTGGCACTCAACCCATATGCACTTAAGAGAATCACAACTTTCACAGACGAGAACGCAAACGTTCTTGACGAGCTTTATCAGACTACACAAAGTATTTACGCCATAGGCTCGGGCGGACTTTTCGGCAAAGGCTTCGGTCAGAGCCAGCAGAAGTACGGTTACCTCGGCAACGCACACACCGACTTTATTTTCTCGGTTTGGTGCGAGGAGCTTGGATTTATCGGTGCGATTGCACTTATCCTTCTGTTCCTTCTCTTCATTTGGCGAGGATACGTTATCGCACTCAGATCACCCGACAAATTCACCATGCTGACAGCATTCGGCATTACCACACACGTCGGCATACAGGCATTCCTCAACATGTGCGTGGCGTCTGATATTATCATGAACACAGGTGTTACGCTCCCGTTCTTCTCATACGGAGGCTCGGCTCTCATCGTGCTAATGGGTGAGATGGGAATTTTGCTCAGCATCTCACGGCAGTATTACCGCAAGAAGTCGGATATTGACAGGGAAGAGCTACTGAAAAAAGCAGGCATGGACTAATTACTAAAATAATTTAAGCGGAGATATATATGAGAGTTTTGATGACAGGCGGCGGCACGGGTGGACACGTAAATCCTGCACTTGCCATTGCCAACACAATAAAACTGAATGATCCCGACGCTGTGATCGAGTACGTAGGCACAAAAAAAGGCATTGAAAACAAGCTGGTGCCAAAGGCAGGATACCAGATTCATTACGTAGAGATACAGGGCTTCAGACGTAAGCTATCTCCTGCGAATCTGAAGGCGGCGTATCTTGCTGTCACATCACCCTATAAGGCGAGAGCGATCATTGAAGAGTTCAAGCCTGATATCGTAGTGGGAACAGGCGGATACGTATCATGGCCCGTAATCAAGGCGGCGGCTGACATGGGAATACCCACGGCACTTCACGAGTCCAACGCTATCGCAGGCGTGGCGGTGAAGATGCTGCAGAAGTACGTTGACAGAATTTACCTTAACTTTGAGAAAACAGGGGAGACTCTCACATGCGAGCGTGAAAAGCTTATGAAGGTGGGTAACCCCGTTATGACAGGCTTTGCAAGCGTTTCCCGTGAGGAAGCAAGAGCAAAGCTCGGTATAGATGACAAATACAAGTATATCATTCTCTCCTATGCGGGAAGCATGGGCGCAGAAAAGGTAAACGACGCTATCCTCTGCTTGATGAAGGAGTTTACATCAAAGCATCTCGAGGTGTACCATATCCACGCGACCGGTGCCATTGAGAATGAGCTCATGACATCACAGTTCAAGGAAATGGGACTTGACAAGTTCGAGAACATTGAGCTCTGCGAGTACATTTACGACATGCCTCTGAAAATGGCGGCTGCGGACCTCACTATTAACCGTGCAGGTGCAATGACAGTTTCCGAGCTTGCTGTAACAGGCAAGTCTGCAATCTTCATTCCGTCTCCCAACGTGGCAGAGAATCATCAATACAAGAACGCGAAAGTGCTGTACGATGCAGATGCCGCAGGTCTGTTTGAAGAAAAAGAACTGACTGACGGCGCGAGACCTCTCGTTGAGAAGGTAGCACAGCTCCTTACAGACGAGGGTGAGACTGAGAGACGCAAGTGGAGCGAAAACATCCGTCAGTTTGCAGTGGCTGACTCAAATAAACTCATTTACAACGATCTATTGAAGCTCGTGGAAAAGAGCAAGAAATAATACAGAAAAAACGGAAAGGGGCGATTATTTTGGCAGGACAGAAAATAGGAGAGACGTCAGAAGTACTCTATATCTACGACAGAATCTGCCCGAAATCATCGAAGCGGCTCGAAATCTTAAGAGAATACAGCGCTGGTTTGAAGACTAAAAACGGTGCGCCCCGCGGCAACACGAGTCGAGGCAGCGCAAGAACCGATAGAGATCCTCGAGACCATTCAAATGCGTATGCAAGCAGCTCGCGTCAAACTGCATCCCCTCGGGGAAATGGACAAGCAGGTGGACGACAGCGCTCTTATGCAGCCGACGCTACTCATAAAACTTACAATGGCGGCTCCGACGGGCACGGCGGCGGATACAGCAGAAGCGGTGGATACTATGGCGCGGCAGTAAAAGAAAGACCTTTCAAGCTGCTTCTGGAAAGCATAATCAGCTTCATTGATACCGTTGAGCAGCGTAGCATAAACGACGAGAATATAGCCAAGAGACGTGCGATTGCAGCAAAGAAATGGTCCGAATACAAAAATACTGTAAGGATGATAGCGATCCTTATTTTGGTAGCGGCGCTGTTCGTGGCGGGAGTTTACAGACTCTTCTTCAAGATCAATAATATAAGCATTGAAGGCGGAACTATTTATTCCGATGAGGCAATAGTCACAGCGTCAGGCATTTCGATGGGGGACATGCTGTATTCATTCGACACTGAAGATGCAGCACGATCAATAACGTTCAGATGCCCATATATCAAGTCGGTTGATATCGAGCTTGGCATACCGAATAGAGTAGCGCTTACACTGACAGAGGATACAGCAGTGTATTACGCCTGCATCTGGGGAGACTGGATGAAGCTGTCCTCGGGACTTCGCGTGCTTGAGGTTACAACAGAAGAGGAAGCGCTGTCTGCAGGACTCACTAAGCTCACACTTCCTACCGTAATGTATTCCGTGGCAGGAGGCGTCATCGAGTTTGAAGATCCCAGGGACGAGAGATTCATCAGAGATTCCTTGGAGGCAGTCGAAGCTTCTCAGCTCTACAAGTGTGGAAAGATCGACAGCATTGATCTCTCAAATGAGTATGCCATTACAATGGAGTATGACGGAAAGTATCTGATGGAATACGGCGGCGAGGATGAGCTTGAGCTCAAGTTGCTGATGGGATATAAAACTATCACAAGCGACAAGTTCGAGACAGGCGTACCCGCAAGAATAGATCTCGGCACTGTGGGCGAGGCAAGCGTGAAATACGACCACAGCTTGAGTACAAATTCATCGAAATGACAGAATTTGGACTAAATATGGCGAAAAAATGTAATAAAATTTGATTTTTTGAATGAAAATTATTCAAAACCTATTGCAAAATTCCCTGCAATATTGTATTATATAAGGTAGTAAATTGTCTTTATTATAATGACTTGATTAATAAAAACGAGGAGGGCACTCAAATGCCGTTGTTTGAACTTGACGATAACAATTACGAAAGTGGAGTAAATATTAAAGTAATAGGTGTAGGCGGCGGCGGTAATAACGCTGTTAACAGAATGACCAACAGTGTTAAGGGTGTTGAATTCATCACCATCAATACTGACATGCAGGCACTTGTTAAATCCAGCGCTACAACAAAGATTCCGATAGGTGAAAAGATCACCAAGGGTCACGGCGCAGGCTCCAATCCCGAAGTAGGCGCAAAGGCCGCTGAAGAAAGCGAAGAAGCTATTACAGCAGCTCTCCGCGGCGCTGACATGGTATTCGTTACCACAGGTATGGGCGGCGGTACAGGTACAGGTGCAGCTCCCGTTGTTGCTCGTATTGCAAAGAGCATGGGTATCCTTACAGTTGGTATCGTTACAAAGCCTTTCGCATTCGAAGGTAAGAAGAGAATGGAACAGGCTGAAGCAGGTATCGAAAAGCTTAAGGAATATGTTGACTCTCTCATCATCATCCCCAACGAAAGACTTAAGGAAGTTGGCGAGAAGATCACTCTCATGAATGCTTTCCAGGTAGCTGACGACGTTCTCCGTCACGGTGTACAGAGCATCTCCGAACTTATCAACATTCCCGAATACATAAACCTCGACTTTGCTGACGTTACATCCATTATGCAGGACGCAGGCTACGCTCACATGGGTGTAGGTGAAGCTTCCGGTAAGGACAAGGCTACTGAAGCTGCAAAGGCTGCTATCACAAGCCCTCTGCTCGAGACAACTATCACAGGTGCTAAGGGTATCCTTATCAGCATCACAGCTTCTCCCGACATTCAGCTCGAAGACATCGAAATCGCATCTTCTCTCATCAGCTCTGAAGCTTCCGAAGACGCAACAGTTATTTGGGGTGCAGCATTTGATGAAACACTCGAAGACACAATGAAGGTTACTATCATTGCAACAGGCTTCATCAACAAGAACGATGCAGGCGGATTCGTTAAGAAGGATACAATCAAGCCCATCGCTTCCGGCAAGATCAAGGCTGGCGTTAAGGAAACCAATGTAACAAAGGCTGGTCAGCAGATCGAAGAAAACAAGGAAGTAGTAGAAGAAGACGCTCCTATCTCCGATGATGATTTCAACGAAATCCTCAAGATGCTCAACATGGGTAAGAATCAGGGCGGCAACACAAACGGCTTCCCCAGAAGATATTAATTGAGTAAAACAGGTCCTCACAGAAATGTGGGGATCTTTTATTTATCAAAATATTTGAAAAAGGTATGTATTTCTCCCTCTGCTATTGTATTTGATGGGAATCTGTGGTAAAATATAATTTGTTTGATAGGAGCAGAATTTGCTCGTTAAATAACTTTGTTATTACAAGAGGAAGAATGGGAAACAACAATATTTCAGAAAATCCGTCACTGTATTCTCCTGCCAATCTCGCCTACCTTGGAGACTGCGTTTTTGAGCTTTATGTGAGAGAGTACCTTGTGAAAAAGCATACCCAAAGACCGAGCGTAGAGTCACTTAAATACGTTACTGCCCATGTACAGAGTGAGGTTATCGAAAAGATAATGCCGCTTCTCACGGAGGAGGAAGAGCGCGAGTTCAAGCGCGGACGCAATTTAGGACACTCAAGCGTGCCAAAATCAAGCACTCCCTCGGAATACAGACGAGCTACAGGTCTTGAAGCTCTGTTTGGATGGCTATATTTGTCAGGGAAGCACGATAGGTTGCGTGAACTCTTTGACTATGCTTTTGTAGATACTACTGAAGAAAAGCCTGAATAAATTATAAATATTATATTCATTTACATATTGATTTTTTGCATATTCTGTGATAAAATATGTAAAATATGAATACTTATAAATCCCCCTATAAGATGAGGTCATTATGAAATATATTGCAATTATCGGCTACGGTGTAGTCGGCGGCGGTATCACTGCTGTTATTGAAGCTAATAAAGAACAGATAAAGCGCACTGTACATGACGATGTTGAGGTTAAGTACATCCTTGATCTGCGCGATTTTCCCGATTCACCCTATGCTGACCGTGTAGTTCACGATATAGCTCCTATACTCTCCGACAGTTCTGTTGAACTTGTGTGCGAGACAATGGGCGGCTCTCATCCTGCATATGAGTTCTCTGTAGCTTGTATGGAAGCCGGAAAGAGCGTTGTTACATCCAACAAGGAAGTAGTAGCAAACTTCGGCGACAAGCTCCTTGAGTGCGCGAAGAAGAATGGCGTTGACTATCTGTTTGAAGCGAGTGTTGGCGGCGGTATTCCCGTTATCCGCTCCTTCAATACTGCTCTTGCAGGAGATAACATTACAGCTATCCGCGGTATCGTTAACGGAACTACTAACTATATTCTTACAAAGATGAAGAACGAGGGCAGAGATTTTGCTGACGTTCTCCGTGAAGCACAGGGACTCGGCTATGCTGAACGCGATCCTGCTGCTGACATCGATGCGATTGATGCAAAGCGTAAGATCATCATTCTCACTGCACTTGCGACAGGTGTTCTTCTCAATGATGCAGATGTTTATGCAGGCACACTTCGCACAGTGACACAGGACGATATCAAGGCAGCTGCAAAGCTTGACGCGGAACTTAAGTTGCTCGCTTGTGCAAATATCAAGGACGGAGCAATTGAAGCGTTTGCTTGCCCTATGATCGTTCCTCACACTAATCCTATTTCTCACATTTCGGGAGTATACAACGGAATTTCTGCAACAAGTGAAGTTACAGGAGATATAATGTATTACGGACGCGGTGCGGGCAGACTTCCCACAGCAGGCGCGGTAGTAGCTGACGTTTGTGCATCTCTTTCAGGTGCGGCAAAGCGTGAGTATGTTCCGACCTTCGAGCGCAAGGAAGGTCTTGCAAGACCCTTTGATGAGATTGAGTTCACCTATTATATCAGAGCAAACTGCCCTAAGGTAGAACTGTGCGACAAGCTTGAGGCCGTTTGTGATAAGGTTGAGGTCATCTCGGAAAACGCAGATGTTATTGAAGCTGTTGCAGGCAAGATGAGCTACAAAACACTTGCAGACATTTTCCCCGATGCAACGGCAATCAGAATTCTTGACTAAGGAGAATTTATGTACGATATTCAAGCGATCCAGCGTGATGACGGAGTCGCGATAGTATATATCAGAAAGCCACCGAACATTCCTGGACTTGCATACAGAACCTTTGCATCTCTTGCGGATAACGGAATCGACGTAGACTTGATAGTTCAACCCTCATTTTCTTCTGCGGGCGGAACTATGATATTCACGATTCACCAAAAGGACGCAGAGCCGGCGCGGGATGTGCTGACAGAGCTGTTTGCCGCTCATCCCGAAACGGAGATTGAGATCGACCCATGTGCTGTCAAGCTGTCCGTGGCAGGTGAGGGTATGCAGGGCAAGCCGGGCGTTGCTGCAAGAGTGTTCAAATGCCTTTGGGACGCGGGAGTGAGGATAATCAACATATCCACCAGTGAGATTAAGATATCCATGCTCATCCCCCAGACAGATGCAGACAAAGCCTACGACGCGCTTGTAAGCGGATTTGAGATATAAAAAATAAAACCGTACTTGTTAGTGCGGTTTTTCTTTATCATATTATTTCTCTGTAGCTTCCGAGATAGTGGAATACCTCACAGCATCCGTCCAGGGTCTGCATGAGATTTGCGAACTCGTCAGCGTAGATGGACGTGTCAAAATCAAAGAAGAATCTGAACTCAAAATCTCTGCCTTCGATGGGGCGGGAGATGATTGAGGTGAGATTGATACCAAGCGCATTGAATCTGGAGAGCACTCTATACAGCGCACCGGGAGTATTGTTTGTGACAAGCATTACTGTTGTTTTGTCACTTCCTGGATAGATCTCAATATTCTTGGAGATGCACACAAAACGAGTGTAGTTGTTGTCGGTGTTTTGGATGTCGCGCTCTATTGCATCAAGTCCGTAGAGGTTGGCGCAATGCTTTGAGGAGATAGCGCAGATATCATTTCTGCCGGAGTCGTGCACGTACTTTGCCGCAAGGGCAGTATTTGCCGCATATGTGATCTTTACGTTCCCGAGGGATTCAATAAACTTACTGCACTGGTTGATCGCCTGCTCGTGGGAGATAACTTCCTTAATATCGGAGAGCTTAACTCCGGGATTAACAAGTGCGTTGTGCTCGATCTTGCAGCGTGCGGCTCTGACAATGTAAACGTTATGATTCTCCAGCAGCTTCAGAACAGCGGAAACCTCGCCTGCAGTGCTGTTTTCAATGGGAAGGACACCGTACTTTACGTAGCCTGTCTCTACCGCGCGGATGACGTCGGCAAAGGTCTTAACGTATTCAATGTCGGGAGACTTGAACAACTTCTGCGCCGCGGTCATGGAATATGCGCCCTCTGTGCCCTGACAAGCCACTCTTCGAGACTGAGGGAACAGCTTGGGCGTATTCTCAACAGCCTCGCTTATGCGGTTGTAGAGCTCGGCGGATCTGCCAAGCAGCTTGCTCTGATAGTCTCTGGAAACCTCAAAGAGCAGGGAATATATCTGCTTTATGTAGTTGTCCATTCCATCCTCAGCCATGCCTGCAACGGATGCGAGCTTTTCTCTTTCACGCACAGGGTCGAAAACTGCCATGCCCGACTCGCGCTTGTATTCTGCGATACCTGCGGCTGTCTCCATTCTGCGGCAGAAGAGCTCAACAAGCTCTCTATCTATTTTGTCTATGTTTTCTCTTAGTTCGTTCAGCTTTGATTTGTCCATTTTATGCCTCGTGTGTTTACTCAAAAATTCCTTTGACCAAGGTATCAATGTCAATGTTCAGAAGTGCTCCCTCAAATGGCGCAAGAGCAGCTCTCACAGCCTCAGGAGTGAATTCTACGCCGCAAAGCGAACCTGATATATCATCTGCATCTCCAAGGAAGAAGTCCCCTGTAACGCCTGCAGAGAGTATCTCACCGTGCTTGACTGTAAGTCCGATATCCATAGCACCGCCCTCAAAATGCAGGGTCTTTTTTAGTTCAAACTGGGGATTGCTTCCGAGATTCCAGCTATCGGGAGCGAACATCTCACGCTCGATCTCGCTTATTCGGGCAAGATCTGCGGCGGTATATTCGTATTTCCTGTCAGTCAATCTCTTTGCAAGATATGAAGCAAATTCTTCCCCTGACATATCGTTTTTCAGATGGGGACGGATGTTTGTGACGCGCTCTCTTACGGATTTTATGGCCTTTGAGGTGATCTTGTAATCCTTCGGTGTGGTGGCGCGGACCATTTCCTCGATATCCGTGTCAAACAGCAACGTTCCGTGGTGCACGGTTACTCCGTTCTTGTTGTACTGGGAGTTGCCGCTGATCTTGTACCCACGTTCGCTTCCTGTGGGGTAGAGTGCAATATCATTTCTGCCCGTTGCCCGCACATCAAGACCGAGATCCCTCAGTGCATCGATTATAGGGGTGAGAAATCTTGTGAAATCTATGCCCTTGTCGCTGCTTTTTGTCACAAAAGTGAACTGCCAGCAGCCAAGGTCATGGTATACAGTGCCGCCACCGGAAAGTCTGCGGGCAATATGTATACCTTTTTCTTTTGTATATTCAAGGTTGACTTCCTCAAGGGTATTCTGAAACTTGCCAACGATTACAGAAGGCTCGTCTCTCCAAAGCATGAAGATGTCCTCTCCGAGACCGCGTTCAATGGCCATGTAATACTCAAAGGCAAAGTTGCGATAGGGAAGAGTGGTATCTGTTACGGCAAAAATCATTTAATCACACCCTTTCGGCTTGCAAAATATTGGTGTCAGCGCGTAAAATCGGAGTGAAATCAGTCGGGATTTCTCTCGCCAAGTACGATGCGGTACTTCTGATAGAAGCTTTCGTAGTAACCGCCGTCAAGTGCATCGCGGATCTTCTGCATAAGCTCGTTGTAGAAGTAGAGGTTGTGAATTACCGCAAGTCTCATGCCCAGCGCTTCCTTTGCCTTGATGAGATGGCGAATATAAGCACGTGAGTGGTTGCGGCAAGCAGGACAGTTGCAGTTTACGTCGATGGGACGGGAGTCTTCCTTGTACTTTTCGTTAAGCAGGTTCATCTTGCCGTTCCATGTGAACAGGTTACCGTGACGGGCATTTCTCGAGGGCATTACGCAGTCGAAGAAGTCAACGCCGCGGTGAACAGCCTCAACAATGTTCTGAGGTGTGCCCACTCCCATGAGGTAACGGGGCTTTTCTGTGGGCATGTAGGGTTCAACAGTCTCGATGATGCGGTACATTTCCTCAGTTTCTTCACCTACAGCAAGACCGCCGATGGCGTAACCGTCTGTGTCAAGCTCACGAATCTGCTCCATGTGACGGATTCTAAGGTCCCCGTATGTGCTTCCCTGGTTAATACCGAAAAGCATCTGACCGGGGTTGATCGTTGTGTCAAGCTGGGAAAGTCTGCTAAGCTCTTCCTTGCAACGGCGGAGCCAACGGGTGGTTCTGTCGCAGGACTGCTTTGTGTAGTTATATTCAGCGGGGTTTTCGATGCACTCGTCAAATGCCATGGCAATTGTGGAGCCAAGGTTGGACTGAATACGCATGCTTTCTTCAGGTCCCATGAAAATGCGCTTACCGTCGATGTGGGATGCAAAGTAAACGCCCTCTTCCTTGATCTTACGAAGACTTGAGAGAGAGAATACCTGGAATCCGCCGCTGTCTGTAAGGGTAGGACGGTTCCATCCTGTGAACTTCTGAAGTCCACCCTGACCGTGTACCAGCTTGTCGCCGGGTCTGAGGTGGAGGTGATATGTGTTGGACAGCATTACCTGGCAGTTTACGTCGTACAGGTCCATAGCGGAGATACCGCCCTTGATTGCCGCACAGGTGGCAACGTTCATGAATACGGGTGTCTCAATTACTCCGTGAGGAGTGATGAGCTGACCGCGACGTGCTTTGCTGTGCTCATCGGTTTTTATAAGAATAAACATTTAATTTTCTCCAAATGGTATATTTTCGTTTAAGTAAGTCTGGCAAACTGGCGGTCAATAGACGATTTTTTGATCTCAAATGCCACAGGTCTGCCGTGAGGACAGGTGCGGATTACCTGGTTCTTGCTGTCAGGTTTTTTGAGCAGTCTGTCGCAGATCCACTTGATATGTGCCATGTCGTAGATGCGACCGCCCTTGATTGCTGCCTTGCAGGATGCCTGCCACAGACGGGACTCGAAGAATCCGTCAGCGGCAGATTCCACACTTGCGGTGACATCAGACAACTTGCTCACAAGAGTTGAGAACAGCTCGATGGCAGCGGCGTTGTCAAGATCTCCCGGAATCTGTGCGATGAGAGCCTTGTATGATGATACACCGGTTTTCTCAAAAGAGTACTCAAACCCAAGTGCTCTGACCTTTTCGCTGTAGTCGTTCAATGCTTCAACTTCACCGGCAAGCATATCAATCTCAATAGGTGAGAAGAGAAGCTGACCGCCGCGATTCGATCCCTCGCGAAGGCTTTTCTTCATCTTGCGGCATAGCTCGTCGAAAATTATACGCTCATGTGCGGCGTGCTTGTCGATCATAAGGAGTCTGTCCTCGATCTGAACAAGGACATATGTATTGAACGCCTCGCCGATTATGTGGTATTCGGGGATATCTGTGGGGTCTATATCGTGCTCGTAGTCGGAGTATTGATCGTTAGAGCAGGACTGCGAAGCTGTAGCGGGTATCTCGGTAACAGTCGGCTTTGACGTTTCTTCTGCAGTCGCTTTTTCGATAGCGGGAGCAGAAGCCTTAGCCTCATCTGTGACGAGATCTGCAGAAGCAGGCGGTGCGTCGTCATCCGTCGGCATGGGTATGTACGGCATTTCAACAGCATCCGATGTGACGCCAACTGCGTTTGTCTTCGGGGGCACGTTGGGTTTGATGCCCAAATACTTTGCCGCGCGATCTGCAGGGGAAAGCTCCTCGGACATATTCAGAGAATTGCCGCTAAGTCTTGTGGACGCTACGGATTCACTTAATCTCACCTGCTTTGGAGCGGGAGTACCCTTGTCCATTGCCGCAAAAGCGGAGCGATAGTCGGTTTTCGCTGTTTTGATCGGTGATTGAGCAGTTGTTTTGACTGGGGGCAACTGAAGCTCGGGACGCTTTGCATCTGCCTCAAGTGCAGAGAGAACTGCATAGTAAACTGCGTCAAAGATCACCTTTTCATTGGCAAACTTCACCTCAAGCTTGGCAGGATGCACGTTTACGTCCACCGCCGCAGGATTTATTTCGATGTTCAGCACGCAGAATGGGAACTTGTCCGCGGGTATTTTTGAGGAATAAGCCTGCTCAAGGGCCGCAGATGCGGTTTTTGATTTGATATACCGTCCGTTTATGAAGAAATTCTCCATATTTCGGTTAGAACGGTACATATCCGGCTCGGAAACATATCCCACAACGCGGATTCCGCCATCCTCTCGGTCAACCATTAGCGCACGGCGGGAGGTGTCCTTGCCGAACAGCGCCCAGATAGTGTCGCGGAGGTTGCCGTTACCTGCTGTCATGAACTTTATCTCGCCGTCTGAGATGAACTTAAAGGATATCTCAGGGCGTGACAGGGCAATCTTCTCCACAACAGCACCGATGGCGGTGGCTTCCGTTGAGTCTTTCTTTAGGAATTTGCGGCGGGCAGGCACGTTGAAGAAGAGATCCTCAACAATTACCGTCGTACCCTCTTGGCATCCTGTGTCGCTGACAGTGATGCTCTTACCGCCCTCAGATTCAAGGACAGCGCCGAGAACCTCACCGGGAAGCTTTGAGAATATCCTCAGCTTTGATACGGATGCAATAGCCGCAAGAGCTTCACCGCGGAATCCAAGAGTGAAGATGGATGACAAGTCTGCTGCCGTACTGATTTTACTGGTGGAGTGTCGCGTGATAGCAGGGATCAAGTCTTCTTTTTCGATTCCGCAGCCGTTGTCGGAAACTCTGATGAACGAAACTCCACCACGCTGTATCTCAAGGGTAATGGTGCTTGCACCCGAGTCGATGGCATTTTCAAGAAGCTCCTTAACGGCAGAAGCGGGACGGTCAACAACCTCCCCTGCGGCAATAAGGTTGGCGACCTCGAAACTCAGTAAATTAATCTTTCCCATTATTTTATAGCATTATAGACGAAAGCGATGCCTTCATCATCCTTTGCAAATTCGTGTGTACCGTCGAAGGTACGGTATTTGAAGTTGTCCTTTGCACCTGCCGCCTCGAAGAAGGGAACGGTGCGTTCACATTCAGAAAGGAATGCGCGGTAGTCAAACAGATCGTCTCGGTCGCCCTCATCAGCAAAGAAGGGACGGGGTGCGATAAGTGATGCTACCTCTGCGTCAAGGAAACGGGATGCGTTGTCTCCCCAGATCCAGTCTTCTCTGCCGTAGCGGTATCTGTCGCTGTACTGGCAGGAAGAATATGCGGCATTGATACGTGTGTCAACTGCGGCAGTAACTGTGGTGTAGAATCCGCCGTAGGAAAGACCCAGCATACCGATGTGACCTTTTTTTGCGATGCCCTCGCCGATGAAGTAGTTAAGCATTCTGCGGATGGCGAACACTTCGATAGCGGTAATGGAGCTGCCGACCTGCTTAAGGCGAGCATCAATTCTTGAACGGCTGTAGCCCTCGTCTTCCTTATCATTCGGAGCAGGCTCAAATCTGTCGGGCCACATAATAAGCATGGGACAGAGCACGTTAGCACCGTCACCGAATGTAGCGGAGCGACGTACCATGCCATTGTAATTGTTCGCTTCAAAGGTTTCCGCACCGGCTTCGGGATTTCCACATCCTCCGTGCTGTGCGATGATGAAGGGAACTTCTCCCTCAGTCTTTGACTCAAAATACAGAGCGTATGCCCAAAGTCCGGGAAGTACTTCAAACTCCATTGCGTATGCCTTGGCATTGTAGACGTCATATCTGTAGGTCTTTTTGAGTGCCATGGGGGTGTCCTTAAGAGTATCATACTCTGTAAGGGGCCAGCCAAGCATGTTTGTAAAATCGCGGCGGTATGTTTCGCGATCAGCGGCGGCCTTTTCGGGATTTATGTATTCTTCACGAAGTGCATCGTATATCTTGCGGCGGCCTTCCATTACTGTATAGAGTCCATCGGCAAATGCGCGTCTTGCGTGAATAGTGTTTTCCTTCATTACCTGTTCGGTTTCGATGAACATAGCGTGTTCCTCCGTTATATTGTCAAATCAGTTTTTTCCATTCGTAAATAAGATTGAGTGCTTCGATAGGTGTGAGGGTGTTGATGTCAGTCTTTTTCAGCGCTTCCTTGATCTCGTCAAGAGCAATGTCGGCAAAGCTGAGGCTGAACTGCATTGTATCCTCTTCTGCACCCGTCGCAGACTTCTTTTGCGGCTTCTTTACGGGATTTCCCTCAAGCTCACGAAGAATGTCCTTGGCACGTCGTGTGATCTCACCGGGTACGCCCGCAAGCTGTGCTACTTCAATACCGTAGCTGTCATCTGTGGGTCCGGGAACGATCTTGCGAAGGAATGTGATGCTGTCTCCGCGTTTCTTTGCGGCAATATTGTAGTTTACCACTCCGCGAAGCTCACTCTCAAGGGATGTAAGCTCGTGATAGTGTGTGGCGAACATTGTCTTTGCACCGACTTTTTTGCCTACGGTGTATTCGGCAACGGCGCGGGCAATGCTCATGCCGTCATATGTGGATGTACCGCGGCCTATCTCGTCATATACGATAAAGCTGCGGGATGTGGCGTTGTTGAGAATGTACGCTACCTCTTTCATCTCCAGCATGAAGGTGGACTGACCGGAAGCCAGATCATCGGATGCGCCGACTCTGGTAAAGAGCTTGTCAACCACACCGATTCTTGCGGAGGATGCAGGGACGAAAGAGCCGATCTGCGCCATGAGGATAATCAGCGCGGTCTGTCGCATGTAGGTGGACTTACCTGCCATATTAGGGCCTGTGATAAGCATGAGGCAGTTGTCAGAGGTGTTGAGGTAAGCGTCATTGGGTACGAAATAAGAGTCGCTGACGAACTTTTCCACCACGGGATGACGTCCGTTCTTGATGTCGATTATATCGCTTCCGTCAACTGTGGGGCAGACGTAGGAATTTTGCGCTGCACATTCACCCAGGGAGATGAACACGTCAAGCTCGGCAAGTGCCTGTGCGGTTTGACGTATGCGGGAGGACTGGGCATTTACTGCCTCTCTTATTTCAACGAAAATATTGTATTCAAGCGCCTTAACTTTATCATCCGCACCGAGGATAGTTGCTTCCATGTCCTTCAGCTCGTCTGTGATATAGCGCTCCTTGTCGGAGAGAGTCTGCTTTCTGATGTAGCCTGCGGGCACCTGATCTGCGGCTGAACGGGGAGTTTCAATGTAATAACCGAACACTCTGTTGTAGCCGATCTTCAGATTCTTGATGCCTGTTTTTTCTCTCTCATTTGCTTCGACTGTCTTGAGCCACTCCTTGCCGTTTGCCATGATATAGCGGAGATTGTCAACATCTTCGCTGTAGCCGGGCTTGATGATACCGCCCTCACGGATAACGAATGGGGGATTTTCGTCGATGGCGTCGTCAATAAGTTTGCAAACGTCAGTCAGCGGATCAAGTTCTGAGAATATCTCAGCCAGTGCACCGCTCTTCATGTCGGCAAGAGCCTCTTTGACTGCGGGAACAATGGAGAGAGTCTGGCAAATTGCTCTGAGGTCCCGTCCGCCTGCTGTGCCGTATGAGACCTTTGTGATAAGTCTTTCCATATCAAGCACGGGGGAGAGGTATTCTCTCAGCTCTTCACGAAGCATGAAGCTGTCACAAAGCTCTTCAACAGCCTGCTGACGGCTGAGAATTTCTGTAATATTTGTAAGCGGATGCTCGATCCACTGTCTCAGCAGACGTGCACCCATTGCGGTTTTTGTTTTGTCAAGCACCCAGAGGAGAGAGCCGCGCTTTTCTTTTGAGAGCATTGTCTCGCAAAGCTCAAGATTGCGGCGCGTGGACACGTCCATTTCAAGATACTGTGAGGACTCATACACCTTCAGCTTTTTGATGTATGAGATGTCATTCATCTGGGTATCCTTGATATATTTCAGCGCCGCGCCTACTGCTATGAGAGCGGAACGGGGATTACCTGCAGTCTCTTCGCTGCCAAATTGATTATCGACTCTGAAAAGAGCTTCATCAGGCTCGAAAAATCCAACAGCAGCTTCGCTGAGGATCGCGTTCAGTCTTGTTTTGATGAATTCGGTAGCTCTTGGGAGATTTTTGCCGCTGCAGCTCATGATGATCTCACGGGGAGCGTAAGTTGAGAGCTCGTTTATGATGTCGTCTTCGTTAAGCTTGTCTCTGAATGAGGTTGCGGCAATATATGCAGTTGAAATATCCGCAAAGCAAATGCCAACGGAGCTTCCATCAAAATAAACGGTTGCAAGATAGTTGTTTGACTCTTCGCGGAGCAGGTCTGTTTCAATAAGAGTGCCGGGTGTGATGATGCGAGTTACCTCGCGGCGTACGATGCCCTTTGCGGCTTTGGGGTCCTCAACCTGCTCGCAGATAGCAACCTTGTAGCCGTTTTCTATAAGCGTGCCGATATATCCCTCGCATGAGTGATAGGGCACACCGCACATAGGCGCACGCTGTTCTTCTCCGCAGTCGCGACCTGTCAGGGTAATTCCGAGAACAGAGGAAGCAAGCTGTGCGTCGTCAAAGAACATCTCATAGAAATCTCCGAGACGGTAAAAAAGGATAAAATCCGGATATTTGTTTTTTATCTCAAAGTATTGCTGCATCATCGGAGTCATGAAACACACCTCTTTTTGAAATTGGTTCGTAATTTTGTAGGGTACGGCGTCCTCGACTTCAGACTTTGTTCAGTATGGCAGGCATTGTACTTGGAACCAAACGGTATGTGTCATCCTGAGCG
>SVSK01000017.1:0-24396 GCA_015064345.1 Oscillospiraceae bacterium
GCCCAGTGCCTATACTGAGGAATCCCGCTTATATATCTTATGATATAAAAACCAAATGGCCAGCACAAACACTCTTACATTTTACAGTGTAAAAAAGTAAGAGTAATAATAAAAGCTGTTTGCGAAGCCTACGAAGTTTCTCATATCTTTATCCCTTTCATAAAACTTGCAAATATTATAGCACAGCATTTTTAGCTTGTCAATACCTATTTTTGCAAATTAACATAATAAATAATTTCCTCAGCTACCGCGATTCTTGCAAGTTTTTTGTCGTTGGCAGGTATTACTTTCCACGGAGCATATGGTTTGTCGGTATGCCGCAGCATCTCGTCCCGTGCAGTCTCATATTCCTCCCTCCGAGATCTGTTTCGCCAGTCCTCATCTGTGATCTTATGAGCTTTTTCCAGGTTTTCCATTCTCGCACGGAATCTCCTCAGCTGCTCATCCTCACTGACCTCAAGCCAGAATTTTATGATGAGTGTACCGTCATCGGCAAGCAGCTTTTCAAATTCATTTATCTCACGGTACGCTCTCTGCCACTCTGCATTCGAGCAAAAGCCCTCCACCCGCTCCACAAGCACTCTGCCGTACCAGCTTCTGTCGAAAAACGCAATATTCCCTCTCATCGGCAAGTTTTTCCAGAATCGGTAGAGGTAGTGATATCGTTTTTCTTCATCAGTCGGCGCAGAAATCGGAATTACACGGTACTGCTTTGTGTCGAGTTCTCGTGTCAGCCGTCGAATACACCCACTCTTCCCCGACGCATCCAAGCCCTCAAACACAACAATAAGCGGTGCTTCAGCAGATTTCAGCTTCTCCGCCGCTTTCTCCATCTCCTTCTGCAGCTCCTTAATGCGAGTTTTGTAGTCTGTCTCGCAGGACGCAATCTCTATTACTTCCTCTATCATTTTTCGGTGTTCATCTCCGCTATCATTCATTTGTTCATATTATTCCCGCGAGGCGCGATAATATTATCTTGCAGATAAAAATCTGATCTCGCGGCACTTGAATTGGGGGAGAATTTATGATAATATATTCATATAAGCTTAAAAAGCGGAGGTGATACAGGTGAGCGAAAAAGCAAACGTACTCGAGCGGGACGTTTCCTGTCTGCGCGGTGTTGGAGAGGCACGAAAAAAGGCACTCGCAAAAATGGGAATCGAAACAGTCGGGGATCTCATCGCTTGCTACCCCCGCGGTTACCAGAATCGTGGCGACACTCTTTCACTTCGTCAGATACGTGAGCACCTTATCGACGGAGAACACGGTCCGTTTTCCGCAATTCTGACTATCGCCACCGAGCCTAAGGTGAATATGATCCGCCGAGGCATGGTGCTGATGAAGGTGCGCGCCTTTGATGAGACAGGCTCGGTTGAGATCACTTGGTTCAATCAGCAGTATCTCCGCGACTCGATCCACACAGGTATGAGTTTCCGCTTCTTCGGTAGATTTACCGCTGAAAAATCGAAAATGCAGCTGAACAGTCCCATTATGGAGCCTTACTCCGAGGATGTTCCTCTGCCCGATATAGTTCCCGTTTACCCACTCACCGCAGGACTTAATCAGAAGTTCATGGCAAGCGTAACCGGGGAAGCTTTGCGCCTTGCGGGTCGTGAGCTTACAGAATATATGCCCACCGATGCACTCGAAGAGCTACGCCTGCCTACTTACGGTTACACGATTCACACTATCCACCGCCCCGAAAGCTTGTCCGCCCTCGAATCTGCAAAACGCAGACTGGTGTTCGACGAGTTGTATCTCATGTTTCTCTCAATGGCGCTGGGTCGTGCAGTTGTACAAAAGCCGAACACTCTAAAGCTGACCGACACCGACATCAGTGAGTTCACCGCATCCCTTCCCTTTGAGTTGACAAGTGCACAGCGTCGCTCAGTTGACGAAATACTCGCAGACATGTCAGGACCTCGACTGATGAACCGCATACTGACGGGAGACGTTGGCAGCGGTAAAACAGCAGTAGCAGAAGCGGCAGCATATGCAGTTGTGAAAAGCGGCTACCGCGTTGCCGTCATGGTGCCCACCGAGATACTTGCGCTCCAGCACTGCGAAAGCTTCTCACGAATATTCGAGCCACTCGGAATCGCTTGTGCCTGCTTGACGGGATCTACCGCAAAGCGAGAGCGGGACAGAATACTCCGAGGAATACGCAGTGATTTTGACAAAATTGATATAGTTATCGGCACACACGCCCTCATATCCGACGGAGTTGAGATAGGAGATCTTGGCCTTGCAATAATAGACGAACAGCACCGATTCGGTGTAAATCAGCGTGCGGCTCTCTTTGACAAGGCGAAAAATGTTCACTCCCTTGTAATGAGCGCGACACCCATTCCCCGCACTCTTACTCTCGCCGCGTACGGAAGCATTGACGTTTCCCGAATTGATGAGCTGCCAAAAGGGCGCCAGAAGATAGACACCTTTATCGTAAACGAGGACTACAGAGAGCGTCTCAACGGATTCATCAAAAAGCAGGCAGAGGAGGGCCACCAGACTTACGTTGTTTGCCCTGCGGTTGAAGAAAAGGAAGAGCGGCAACCCGATATAGAAAATGCCGCAACCTTTGAGCTCTTTGATGTGGATATTACCATCGACACCTCCCTGCCCCTTAAAGCCGCTACTGCTCATGCGGATTACATTCAGGACTCGCTTCCCGAACTCAATGTAGCATACGTTCACGGAAAGATGAAGTCCGCTGACAAGGAGCGTGTGATGAATGAGTTTGCCTCAGGAAACGTGGACGTGCTCGTCTCAACCACGGTTATTGAGGTGGGAGTGAACGTGCCAAACGCAACGCTTATGATAGTTGAAAACGCCGAGCGATTCGGTCTCTCACAGCTACACCAGCTCAGAGGACGCGTGGGCAGAGGAGACGCAAAGTCCTATTTTGTTCTCGTGTCTGACACCAAGGATGTCACCGCAATGAACAGACTCCGCGCCATAAAGAGCACCTCCGACGGATTTGAGATTGCGGAATACGACCTTCAGATGCGCGGACCGGGTGACTTTTTCGGCGAGAGCGGAAGCATCCGTCAGCACGGTCAGATGAGCTTGCAGCTTGCCGCCACCTGCCGAGATACGGCACTTATCGAGCGTGCATCCTATTACGCAAACCGCACCTTGAAAGACGATCCTCATCTGAAGAGCGAGTCAAACAGAAAGATCAGCGACAAGCTCATCAGGCTGGAGAAGAAAAGCGAGAACACCATAAACTAAGTCATATCCCTCACCTATCCGATCAGGTGGGGGATTTTTGTATTTCCGATGCGTGTCACGAATACAATTAACTGTGACAATATTGCCTCGGAGGTATTTATGAAAAAAACTCGCACATCAGTAGTGAATTATCTTATATTCACCGTACTTTTTGCGGGAGCGGCGCTTATCACAGGTAAAGCTGCTCTGGAGACTCATTTTGACACATCGGAAGTAACCGCTCCGACCATTGCAGAGGCTCCTATAATTCAACTTGTTATTGACCCCGGTCACGGCGGTGAGGACAGCGGTGCAAACGTGGGAGACGTGCTTGAGAAGGAGCTGAACCTGGCTGTTTCGGAGTGTGTTTCCGATCTGTGCACCCTGTTCGGCTATTCTCACAAGATGACCCGTACAGATGACCGACTGCTATATGACCACTACGATGATCTCACCGACTACACGGGCAAAAAGAAGACATATGACCTAAAAAACCGTCTTCGTATAGCGGAAGAGTGCGGCGCGGAGCTGTTTGTGGGAATTCACATGAACAAGTTTACACAGTCGCGTTACAGAGGGCTGCAGGTTTACTACTCCGCAAACACCGATGAAAGCGAAACCGCGGCAAGACTTGTTCAGTCATACGCCCAAAAATATATTGCCCCTGACAACAATCGCGAAATCAAGGCAAGCGGCGACTCCATATACATCCTTAAGCGCATCAGTCTTCCCGCCATACTCGTTGAATGCGGATTTATCTCCAATCCCGAGGAATGTACGGCGCTGCAGTCACCCAAGTACCGTGCGCAACTTTCAACAGTGATCTTTTCTTCCTGTGCGGAGTACCTTGTGTCACGAGAAAAATGACGAAAGCACTTGAAAGAGAGCGGTTTTCGGGTTATAATTAATGTAATGAATTACTTGAAATGAGAGTTACATAATGAAATCATCGAAAACCGTTTACGTTTGCTCCGAATGTGACTACCAAAGCGCAAAATGGCTGGGCAGATGCCCCCAGTGCAATGCTTGGAACACATTTATTGAGGAAACATATACCGCTCCCCAAAAAAGTGTAGGTGGTAAGTCTCCCACACGGGCAAGAGCTGAGGGAGAAAAAGCTGTAAAGTTTGGCGAGCTTAATCTTCCCGAATATCTCCGTCACAGCACAGGCATCGGAGAGCTTGACCGAGTGCTCGGCGGTGGACTTGTTGACGGATCAGTTATACTTCTTGCGGGTGAACCCGGTATCGGCAAATCCACTCTGCTCATGCAGCTTTGCGGACAGATCGGCGACTCTTGCAAGGTGCTGTATGTGTCAGGTGAGGAGTCAAAGGGTCAGCTGAAGATGCGCGCCGAGAGACTGGGTGTAAACGCCGAATATCTCTACGTGCTGACAGAGACAAACATCGACGCAATCCTCTCTGAATATGACAGAATAAAGCCTGACACAATGATCGTTGACTCCATACAGACCATGTACACCGACGGCTCTGCTTCAACAAGCGGAAGCGTGACACAGGTGCGTGAGTGCTCTGCTCTGCTCATCGAACGGGCGAAAACTGACGGTGCTTCGGTTATCATCGTCGGTCACGTTAACAAGGAAGGCGGAATTGCAGGTCCCAAGGTGCTTGAGCACATGGTTGATGCAGTCATCTACTTTGAGGGGGACCGCCGTCAGCCTCACAGAATCGTTCGCGCAATTAAAAACCGCTTCGGCTCGACAAATGAGATCGGCGTGTTTGAGATGTGCGAAAGCGGACTTGAAGAAGTGGCAAACCCCTCTGCAATGCTCCTTGAAGGACGCCCTGTTGGTGTTAGCGGAAGCTGTGCTGTGTGCATAATGGAAGGAAGCCGCCCACTTATTGCAGAGATTCAGGCGCTTGTAACTCCCACGGCATTCCCCTCTCCCCGCAGAACATCCAACGGTATCGACTACAACAGAATGTGCCTGCTTCTTGCGGTGCTTGAAAAGAGACTTGGACTCCGTTTCTCCGCTTGCGACGTTTATCTCAACGTAATAGGCGGTCTCCGTTTGGACGAGCCTGCCATTGACGCCGCCGCATGCCTTGCCATGATCTCATCCATCCGCGATATTCCGATTCCCGATGATGTCATTGCCTTCGGTGAGATTGGTCTCTCAGGCGAATTCCGCTCCGTTGCATCCATTGAACAGCGCGTAAACGAGGCATTCCGTCTCGGATTCACAAAGATCGCCCTGCCAAAGCGTTCTATCCCGAAGAACTCCGAAGCAATTAAGGATTCCGGCGTTGAGCTTATTCCCCTCTCGGGAATCTACGATGCTCTGCTTCTGCTCGGAAACAAGGAATAATCGGTTTTCTTCCCCCGTTTTACCATAGATTTGTTGACAAAGGCAAATGGGTATGGTAAAATCTCTTTAATGACTTTAGTCAGATAAATTACGAAAAAATTTGCGGACTCCGCTAAACTTCACGAAAGGGACACTAAAATGAAGTATATTGAAAAACTCAACGCTCTCAACGCCCGCCGTCACGAGAGCAAGTGGGCAGAGAGAATTGCCTCCCAGCTTACTTATCTTGATGCTATCTCCAAGCATAAGGAGAATATGTACAACGACAGAATCGAAGCTGCCGCTGATTTCATTCTCGGCATCGCTGAAGAGGAAGGCGTTATCACCAAGGCTACCTGTCTCAAGGCAGAGGAAATGCTTGCAGATCTCTCCCCTGTTGCAAAGAGCTTCAAGGAGCTGTTCGTAGGTCACGCGCACATCGACATGAACTGGATGTGGGCTTACAACGAGACAGCCAGCCTTACAGTTGACACGTTCCGTACAATGCTCGACATTATGAACGAGAATCCCGACTTCACTTTCGGTCAGTCTCAGGCTTCTACATATGAAATCATCGAAAAGTTCTGCCCCGAAATGCTCCCCGAGCTGAAGCAGCGCATTAAGGAAGGTCGTTGGATCGTTACTGCCGCTGAATGGGTAGAGCCCGACAAGAATATGCCCGACGGCGAGTCCCAGACACGTCAGATCCTTCAGGCGAAGAAGTATCTCTCTAAGCTCCTCGACATTACTCCCGAATCTCTTGACATGGACTTCGTTCCCGATACATTCGGTCACAACGCAAACGTTCCCACAGTTCTTGCAAACGCAGGCGTTAAGTACATGTATCACTGGAGATGCGGCGAGCAGAACCCCAGAATCTACTACTACGTTGCTCCCTCCGGCAAGAAAGTTCTCACATACCGTGAGTTCGTTTGCTACCTTGGCAACGTTTCCCCCGAAAAGTTCGAGATCGTTCCCGAGTTCTGGGCACAGACAGGTCTTGACACATATCTCTGCGTTTACGGAGTAGGCGACCACGGTGGCGGACCCACAAGACGTGACATCGAGCGTATTCTCGAGTACAAGTCATGGCCGCTCACACCTACAATAGAATTCGGTACATACAAGCAGTTCTTCGAATATATCGAAAACTCCGGTATCGAGATTCCCGAAGTCAACGAAGAGCTTAACTTCATCTTCGCAGGCTGCTACACATCTCAGTCCAGAATCAAGATGGCTAACCGCGTAGGTGAAGCGCGCATCAACGAAGCAGAAGAGCTCTCCGCAGCAGCCTCCATCCTCGCAGGCGCAACTCGCTCACCCAACCATCTGGACGAAGCTTGGAGAAACATCCTCTTCAACCACTTCCACGATATTCTTCCAGGCTCCGGTATTCTTGAAACTCGCGAGCACGCTCTCGGTAAGTTCCAGGATACTCTCGCATACACAAATGTTTACGCAAACTACTCCATGCGTAAGATCGCCGCGGCTATTGACACAACATCCATCCCCTTCGTTAAGGACAGCGAGTCCACATCACAGGGTGCAGGTGTTGGTTACGGTCAGGCGTTCAAGAACGGTTGGGGCTTCCCCGTTTGTGAAAGAGGTAACGGACCTGTTCGCGCTATCCACATCTTCAACACCACCGGTTACGACAGAGAAGAATACGCTCCTCTCATCGTTTGGAACTACGAGCAGGACAAGGGCAAGGTTGCTTTCTATGATGTTGACGGCAACAAGCTTGACTTCTGCATCGAAAAGCTCGCTTACGGCTGGCAGGGCTTCTGGGGTCACTCCTACGGCATCTACCGCGTAAAGGTTAAGGTTCCCGCACTCGGCTATACCACTGTTGTTATGAAGCCCGAATACGGCGATGACGAACACCTGAACTTCAACCACGGACTCTATACAAGATCCAACGAAACTCCCACAATGGACGTTCCTCAGGTTCTCGAAAACGAGTTCATCAAGGTTACATTCGACTACAAGACTGCTGAAATTATCGAGCTTGTTGACAAGACCACCGGTGAGACTCTCATCGACAAGCCCTCCGGATATCTCCGCATCCTTGAAGAAAACGGAAACCTCGGCATGGCAGCCTGGAAGATGGGCAACATCACCAAGGAGATCAACCTCCACAGAGAAGCAGACCAGATCCGCTTCATGGGTACCTCCGGCGGTATCAACGCTCACATCACATTCAAGATCGACTACAAGAACACATATTTCGACGTTGAAGTTTACCTCCGTCCGGGCAGCAAGGTTCTCGAATACAATCTCCACACATACTGGAGACTTGAAGGGCCCGACAACCACGATATCGTTCCTCAGCTCAACTTCGCAGTTCCCGTTTCGTACAAGCGCACAGGCAACTGCATCTACGATATTCCCTACACAACTATCGCAAGACCTGAGCTTGCTCACGACGTTCCCTCTCTCAGCTTCCTTGGTATGGAATCCGAGGGCAAGAACTCCATCGGTCTCGTAACAGATAACAAGTACGGCTTCCGTTGCTACAACGGTGAGGGCTCTATCGACCTGCTCCGTGCTACGTTCGATCCCGATCCGGTAGCAGAATACGGCCACAACTACATGAAGTTCGGTATTATGGTAGCTCCCATTGATGAGATGAAGAAGATCGCTACAATCTTCAACCACGTTCTTCCCATCACATTCGGTCAGCTTCATGAAGGTACACTTCCTCTCGAAGGCAAGGCAGTGGACGTACAGGGCGACGTTGTTGTATCCTGCGTAAAGAACTCCGAAAACGGTCTCGGCACCGCAGTTCGTGTTTACGACATCACAGGCAAGGATCAGCCCGTTTCCATCAAGGTTAATGCTGATGTTAAGGCGGCTTACCTTACAGACAGCCTTGAAAACGTGATCGAGCCTCTCGCACTTGAAAACGGCGCTGTTAAGATCACAGTTCCCTCTCGCGACTGCGTAACAGTTGTTTTCGAATGATCTGAACAAAAAATTAAGACACACTCAAATCGGGTGTGTCTTTTTTGTATTCTTACAGTTCTACTCTTTTGGTAGCAACCCTTTCACAGAACATTTCGTCATGCTCTACAAATATTACGGTTGGCTCGAATTTCAAAAGCAGATCCTCTATCTGTATTCGTGAAATAACATCAATATAGTTCATCGGCTCATCCCACACGCAGATGTGTGCCTTTTCGGAGAGGCTTCGGGCAATCAGCACCTTTTTCTTCTGGCCACCGCTGAAATCCCGCATATCCTTTTCAAATTGCACTCTCGAAAAATCCATCTTCCGCAATATCGCCTTGAACAGGCTTTCATCGATACCGTATCCTGCCGCATATTCGCTCAAACTTCCTGAAAGATATGAAGTATCCTGAGAAACATACGAAATCTTCACTTGGCTTCCCATGCTCAAATCCCCCTTGTGGGGTATATCTTCTCCGCAGATCAGTTTCAGTATGCTTGATTTACCCGAGCCGTTCTTTCCGCAAAGTGCCACTCTATCTCCTACTTTCACATCGAACGAAACATTTGCGCATACCTCATGCTCTCCGTATGAAACAGCCACATCCTTTAAGGTCAACAAGCGACTGCTATGATACGGAAGCTGTGTCATCTTCAGGTCTGCAGAATGCTCAAGATTTTTGAGCAGCTTTGACTTTTCCTCTACCGCGCTCTGCTGACGCTTTTCTATGGCCTTGGAACGCGCCATCATTTTCGCTGCCTTATGTCCGATGTGTCCTCTGTCAAATGCGTGCTCGCCTATCTTTGTTGCTTCCACTCTGTCAGACCATTCAGATTTTTCCCGAGCAGTCTCACGCAAACGCTTGATCTCCTTTTTTAGCTTCTCGTTCTCCGCCAGCTCATAGCTGTCCTGACGTTCTTTATTCACAAGCCATGATGAAAAGTTCCCTTGCTGTATCTCGATATTTGTCTTGTTGATGGACAGCACATGGTCAATGCATCCGTCAAGAAATGCTCGGTCATGGGAAACAAGAATGAAACCCTTATTTGTGTTCAGATATTGACTCACAAGGCGTCTGCCGTGCATATCTAAATGATTTGTCGGCTCATCAATGAGAAGAAAGCTGTTTTCTCTGAGAAACATTACAGAAAGAAGCACCTTGGTCTGCTCGCCGTTTGACAGGGTTTCAAAGGGTCGCCACAGCACACCCTCATCTACCTGAAGATATGACATCTCCCGCACAAGCCGCCAGTATTCAAGCTCCGGATGCATTTCTGTTAAAATATCCATTGTCACAGCCGTCGGATCCGGTACATGATACGGAAAATACTCAAAATTCACCGACGAGGCTATGCTTCCTTTGTATTCGTATTTGCCAAGAAGCAGATTCAAGAATGTTGTCTTACCCCGACCGTTTCTTCCCGTAAATCCAAGCTTCCAATCCGTATCAATGCGAAAGCTTACATCCTCAAAAATATTATCGTATGCACCCTCGTAAGCGAAGGTCAGATTTGTAATGTTGATTATTGACATAAAAACACCGTGCCTTTCAAATAAAAAATCGACTGCAAGAAAGTTCCCTTCCGCAGCCGAAAAAAGCACAGCACTCCGTATTCAGAGTCGCCTGTATCAACTGAAAAGATATCGCACTTTCTTGCTTATCGGCACGACAAACAAAGCGGTATAAGTATCCGCTGTTTTTGTATTCCTGTCATGCCCTATAGTTTCAGCAAGTAGCAGTGCGCATCCTTTCACCTCAAATCTTTTATATCTGTATCAATTATATCACAGCATAAGAAATAATGCAATATACAGGATATTTTTTGTCATTTTGTTTTCAAAAACTTATCCGCCCTGTCCAGTATCTTCCGTGAAGCCTCGAACTGCAGCTTTGCTCTTGCCTCATCATAGGGCAAAAGATATATCTCTGTCAGCTCCCCTTCCTGTGGCACAGGTGTCTGCGCGTTAAACTCGCCGAGGAAGTAGACCACGTCTTTCAGAATAACATCCTCGCCGTCAATGGTAAAGCGGTATGCGTCGCATTCTCTGAATCCGTCCTTGAGAGTCACGTCCAGTCCCGTTTCCTCTTTTATCTCGCGGACAGCCGTCTCCTCTTCGCTTTCTCCTGCCTCCATGTGGCCTTTAGGGAAGCAGCAAATATCATTTGTTTGGCGAATAACGATATAGCGAAGCTCGTCGCCATCCCGTGTGAATATTACACCGCCGCAGGATTTTTCTCTTTTTGTCACTGCATTTCCCTCCTGTCAATTTCGTCAAACAGTCTGTCAAGATAGTCAAAGGGCACAAGCTCTCCCGAGTGATACATCCTATATATCTCCTCCCGCGTTGCGTACATTGCGTCAACAGTCTCGCCCGGCTGAAGGATCACTTCTGACAGATCGTGATCCTCTCTGAACATCCATATGTCGCAGAAGTTGTCAGCGCACCCGTGGTACAGCATAACTTCTCCGTTTGCTCCGTTTAGCGTCAATCCCGTTTCCTCTTTTGCCTCGCGGATGGCGGCAGTCAGACTGTCATCTCCCGCAAGTGCCGAGCCACCCGTACATTCCCACATTCCGGGGAATCCTTTGTTCGGTGCGCGCTTTGTGAGAAGAAACTCGCCGCGGCTGTTCATGAGCCAGATATGTACTACGAGGTGATAGTCACCCTTTGGCATCATATCCCCTCTGCGGTGAAGCCTGCCTGTCTTTTGGCGATTCTCGTCATACACGTCCCACATCTCGTCAGCATTTGAGAGAGTGCAAAGATGGCCCTGTACTCTCCAGAAATGCTCGGGATGAATAAGCGGGTAGGTCAAATTGTGAGGAAGCGAGTCAAATAACTGCGTCTCCTCCATCTCCCATTCCGCGGGTGGTGTTCCAAGGGTATTCACCTCGGCAAAGTACAGCATGCCATAGGTCACGTCATCGTCGCGGACAACTCCGTACACGTTCACCTTTGTGACGGTGCAGTCAACTATTCCCGTTTCCTCGTAAAGCTCGCGGCGTGCGGTGTCGTCTATTGCTTCCCCTTCTTCGCGGTGTCCACCTGGTATCTCCCATGTGTCAAATCCACGCTTACGAGAGAAGACAAACTTTCCCTCATACCTCGGCACGATAACCGCGTATTTGAGTTGTGAATCCTCAACCTCTCCGGGCAGCTTAAAGATTACTTTTAGCATAAATATTGCCTCTTATTTTGTGTATTCGTTTTCTTCTCCGTTTTGTATTGCCAGAACTTCCTCATCCGTCAGTTCAATATAACGATTACCACTGTAAAGTGTGCTTGTTGTATCTTTCAGCTTTGACAACAAACTTTCAGTGTCATATATATTATTGATACCATGATTGTGAGCAACACAAATAAATTCTTTCGTCTCCCAGTCAATATCAAAAGACAGTGTCAGCTTTGTTACTTCACTTCTATGAACATCAAACTGGGTCTCCATATTGTCAATTATGTTTTCATATATCCACTCAAACACAGCATCCTGGCTGAGCTTTATGATCCTGCAACTGTTTTTCGGTATCTTTTTCTTCATTATTTTCCTCACATACGTTTTTCTTATTATACCACATTTTCCCACACAGCGCAACAAAAAACCGCCTCGTTTGAGACGGTTCTTTAGTTTTCACGTTATTCTTTTTTAGAATTACTTAGCAGCTGTTACAGCTGTGATGTGAGTGTTAACGTCGATGTACCAGTAAATGAAGCCTGTTACGTCAACAACGTCGCCTGCCTGGAGCGCGGAAACTGCAGCGTAAACTTCTGTTTCGGGACCTGTGAGGTATCTTTCAACGCAGAAGCTGTAGTCAGCGCCGTCCTTGGAAAGTGTAACGTAGATATCGTCGCCGGGTTCGCCGTTCTTGAACTCGATAGCCTTAACGGTCATGCCCTTGAAGATAGCAAGCTCGTTCTGGTGCTTGATGAGCTCATCTGTGCCAAGCCATGCTGTAGCATCAACAGGCTCTGCAATGTATGTCTTGCCGTCGTTAACGAATTCGAATGTAGCGTCGAGAATTTCAACTTCACCATTATATTCGCCCTTGTAACCGGTGATCTTGATCTTTGTACCGGGAACAAGCTTAGCTGCGTCTTCTTCGGAGCAAGCCATGTTGTATGCAAAGTATGCGCCGTCCTTATCCTGTGTGTAAGCAACGATCTGGTTGTCCCACCAAGACTGTGTAGCCTGAACGTATGTCTCAACAACAACAGCTGTGTCAAGTTCAGCAGCAGCGTACTCAGCGTAAGTCATAACGCCTTCGCTCTTTACATCAGGTGTTTCTACTTCGGGAGCGTCTGTTTCTGCGGGCTTCTTTTCGCAAGCAACAAGTGCCAGCATAGAAAGAGCCATAACGAGAACGAGAATTACGGAAAGAATCTTCTTCATTTTGTTTTCTCCTTGTTTTTTGTTTTGTTTAGCGGATTAACGTGTTACCAATAATTATACTCAAAATTCAGTATAAGTCAATGTACAATCACACTATTTTTTACGTTTTTTCAGTAAATTAACTGCTACATATATTACAATTATCACCCAAGCACCGCCAATGGCTGACAAAAGCACTACTGAAGCGGTTGGCATCTTCCCAAGCTCTGCCTTCTGACCGACTGTACTTGCGCCAAGCTGGTCGAGTCTGTGGAGAGCGTTTATGTCATGGAACAGATCTTCCATGTACCCTTCGTCCACAGTTTCCTTACGTCTCATGGACTTGGTCACGTTCTCGATAAGCTGACCTGCCGCATCTCTCAGGGAAGCTGAGCCGTTGAACACAGGAGTTACGAAGGTGTTTTCGAGATTGTCAATGAGTATCTGCTTTGCCTCCAGCTTAACAGCGTAGTGCTCCTCGTCATCCGTGCCGATGAGAGACATATACTCGGTAAATTCTTCCGAGTCGAGCACCTTTGTTGTAACGGGGAGATACCCCTCGGTGTCAGAGTATCCAAGCTGCACGTCATTTGTCAGCATGAACTGAGTAAACAGCCACGAAGCCAGAACTTCCTGCGGATCATCCTTGTTGAAGATGCAGATCGACGGGCCCTGGGAGATCATCTTCGGGTTCTCGGTGTCAAACTGCGGTATCATCATAACCTCTGTCTCGAACTCAACGATAGAGGTCTCGTGGATGTCATTGTTCGGAGCATCGGAGCCCATCCACGTTGCGCCAGCAGTTGAGTCGATAGCAAAAATACACTGACCGGCGTTAAGGAAGTTGCCGGGATAACTGGAGATCTTGAAGGTAGAAAACGCTCTTGTTCCCGCGTGAGTCGATATTTCAAACAGCAGATCCTTTGTGGTGTCGTTGAATATGAGGATATCGCCCTCATCCGTTGAATATCCTGCATCAAGCTGACGGAGCATTGAGATCATCATGTTATCCGTAGACTTGTAAATAAACGGGATCATTATCTCCTGCCCGTTTACCTTGTACTTGCCGTCTTCGCCCTTCTCAAGAGCCGCTTCGGATACTTCCCACACGAAATCCCAAGTAAGCACCTCGGGGAGAGTGTAGCCAAGTCGCTCAACATATGTCTTGTTTATATAGCAAGCCTCAGTTGAACGCATATACGGAAGAGCGTAGTAACTGCTGTCAATAATGCACTCTTCGAGGAATTTCGGCACGATCTCATCCATGGTCGGACCGTCGAATCTCACCTCGCTGCCTCCAAGTCCGTACTTTTCGTCCGTCATAAGCTCATCAAGCTGTACAACGGTGTTCGTTCCGCTCATGTACGTGGCAATGTGGTCGGGGTAAGTGATACACACATTCGGGGTCGTGTTTGTAGCGATATTTGTTATAACGTCGTTATAAATTCTGCCGTAGTCGGTGTAGAGACGCATATTCACCTTAATGTTCGGGTACAGCGCCTCAAAATCGGCAATCGCCTTTTTATACACCTCAACCTGTCTGAGGTTGGTGTCGTTCTTCGCCCAAAATGTTATCTCGTAAGTGCGGGACGTGTCAAATTCTTCAGGCACTGTAAATTGCTGCATTCCCGCAGATCCGTGGCACGACACAAGGGGGAGCATAAGTGTGAGAAGCACAAGCAGAAGTGATAGGATCTTTTTCATCCCTTTGTACCCCCTCTCGCAACGCCCTCCATGATCTTGTTACGGAAAATGAGGAACAGAACGATAAGCGGAACGGAAATTACCACAACCGCCGCCATCATCGCAGGAATGTTCTCACGTCCGAAGCCGTTTTCGCGAATCTCCTGAATACCATTTGATACCAGGAAGTACGCCTGATCGTCGGTAATGAGACGAGGCCAAACATAGGAATTCCAGCACTCGATGACCTTTAATATTATTATCGTCACAACGGTCGGCTTACAAATGGGAATCATAACTCGCATCAGGTATTTCAAATCCGACGTACCGTCAACCTTTGCCGCGTAGTACAGCTCATCGGATATCTGTGAAAAGTTCTCTTTCAGCAAATACAAATAGAACACCGACATAACTGAGGGCAAAATAAGTCCCGCAAAGGTGTTTCTCAGATCAAGATTGGTGATCGTCGTAAAGTTTGTGATGATAACAAGCTCATTGGGAATCATCATCAGCGCAAGGAACAGAGTGAAGAGAAGATTCTTTCCTCTGAACTCAAGACGAGAGAAAGCAAATGCCGCAGGAATGATAACCACCATCATGATCGCTGTGGTTACTACAGTGAAAATGAACGTGTTGAGGAAATACTTTGCAAGGGGAACTGCGGAGAACGCCTTGATATAGTTTTCTATAGTGGGAGAGAGCGTGATAAACTGTGGAATTCGCTCGCCGTTATAGGATGCGTAGCTCTTGAATGAAGTAAGCATCATCCAGTAGAACGGGAACAGAACAAGTATCGCCCAAAGCGCAAGCATGGCATATACGACTGTTTTCAGCAGTATCTTGCGGTTTCTTGCGCGCCGCTCTATCTTTTCGTAATCTATCTGTTTATTCATCATCTCACCTCTCTTACGTATAGTGAACGTGCTTTCGGCTCACAAGGAGGTTGATGCACGTTATGGTAAGCACGATAACAAACAGAATTATCGCAGCAGCAGACGCATAAGAGGGATATCCGCCGCTGTCTCCGTAAAGCATATCGTAGATATATCCGACAAGGGTGTTCATCTCAGCAGCGTTAAGGTCAGTTCCGAAGAGAGCAACTGCATCGCTGTACGCCTTGAACGCACCGATAAAGCCTGTTATAACAAGATAGAATATCATGGGGGAGATCATTGGCAAGGTGATGCGTGTGAACCTTCTCCATCTCGGTGCGCCGTCTATCAGTGCCGCGTTGTAGTAGTCCTGCTTCACAGATGCAAGAGCACTTGTGAGAATGAGTATCTTAAAGGGCATTACCACCCAAATTGTGTAGATACAGAGGACAAGCATCTTTGCCCAGTACGGACCGTCAATAAAGTCCACCGACTGACCGCCGAACATATTTATAAGCAGGTTGATAAGTCCGTCGGAGTAGGCGGTCTTCTTGAACAGTATCATGAAAACAAGACCCACCGCCAGTGTGTTTGTAACGTACGGAAGGAAATATACAGTCTGGAACAGATTGCGGAGAGGCTTTATGGATGCAAGGCCTACAGAAATAAGCAGTGCGAGGCCTGTAGACAGCGGCACTGTGATGATAACGAGAATAAACGTATTCTTCAGTGCCTGAAGGAAATACGGGTCTCTGAGCACGTATGAATAGTTGTATGTGCCTGTACCGAAAAAAGTCTGGGATGCGGAATTATATCCCTCCTCAAAGGAGTAGACAAACACGTCTACGAGAGGATACACCATAAATACCCCAAGGAACAGTATGGCAGGCAAGAGATACAGCCACGCTTTTTTACTTCTGTTCTCCATAAATATACCTTTCTGCACACCAACGTAAGCCGCGGCGCACTTTATTGTATTATCACTTTGCATTATACCACATATTCCCGATTTTTTCAATAAAATACTGAACAATTATTTATTCATTTCAGCTCATTTTTTGTTTTCAGCAGAAGAATAAGCCGGTCTTCATTAATTTTGTTCGCGCAACCTTGCAAATCCGACGAAAAAGAGTTATAATGATAGAAGTGGCTTAATCGAAAACAAAAAACATCACATATATGAAAGGATCATCACAATGGCAAGAAACATCAAGTCCTACAGTGAGCTCGCCGCTAACCCCGCATATGAGCTTATGTATGAAGAATATCTCACCGACATAAAGACTGCCGGTATCGTGCTTCGCCACAAGAAGTCCGGTGCGAGAGTTTGCGTGCTTTCCAACGATGACGAAAACAAGCTCTTCTGCGCGGCGTTCAAGACCCCCCCGACAAACAGCACAGGCGTTCCCCACATCATTGAGCACAGCGTTCTCAACGGTTCAAAGAACTTCCCCTCCCGCGACCCGTTCATGCAGCTTGTTAAGAGCTCTCTCAACACCTTCCTCAATGCGATGACTTATCCCGACAAGACTCTCTACCCTGTTGCGTCTTGCAACGACAAGGACTTCGCCAACCTGATGAACGTGTACATGGACTCCGTGTTCTATCCGAACATCTACAACCGTCCCTTTACATTCATGCAGGAAGGCTGGCACTATGAAATGGAATCCGCTGAGGACGAGCTGAAGATCAACGGCGTTGTATACAGCGAAATGAAAGGCGCTATGTCTTCTCCCGACAGCGCTGTGTATGACTACATTGCGCAGGCAGGTCTTCCCGACACCACATACGGCGTGAACTCCGGCGGTGACCCCGATGTTATCCCCGAGCTTTCCTACGAAGAATTCCTCAACTTCCACCGCCGTTACTATCACCCCACAAACTCCTACATCTTTGTTTACGGTAACTGCGATATGGACGAGCGCCTCGCTTGGATGGATGAAAACTATCTCTCCCGGTTTGACAAGATCGACTTCAGCGTTCAGATAGATACACAGCCTCACTTCGGTACAAAAGAGCCGAAGAAGGTGACCAACTATTACTCCGTAGGTGAGAATGACGAGACAGAGGGCAAGGCTTATCTCGCAGTTGCTACTCTTGCAGGCTCCAACTCCGACGCATTTGAATGCAGAGCTTACAACATTCTCTCCACAGTTCTCATTAACTCTGACGGTGCTCCCATTAAGGAAGCTCTCATTGAGGCAGGCATCGGTGAGGACATCTACGGCGGCTTCGACGGTCACATGATCGAGGATACGTTCACTGTTGTTGCAAAGAATGCAAAGGCAGAAGACATTGATCGCTTCTACGGTATCATTATTGACACACTTAAGAAGCAGGTAGAAGAAGGCATCAGCGAAAAGGCTCTCCGTGCCGCAATCAATACATACGAATTCAACTTCCGCGAAGCTAACTACGGCGGATTCCCCAAGGGTCTTGACTACGCTATCACAATGCTCGGTTCTTGGCTCTACGATGACAGAGATGCATTCAACTATATGCACACCCTCTCCGATATTGAAGAGCTCAAGGCAAAGATCGGCACAGGTTACTACGAGGGACTCCTTAAGAAGTACATCCTGGAGTCTGACCACTCTGTTCTTCTCACACTTCTCCCCGAGCGCGGACTTGTTGACAAGAAGAACAATGAGCTGAAAGAAAAGCTTGCAGCATACAAGGCATCCCTCTCTGCAGCAGAAATTGAAAAGATCGTTGCAGAAACAAAGGCACTCCGCGAATATCAGGCAATGCCGCCTACAGAGGAAGAACTGAACTGCATCCCCACTCTCCGGCGCAGCGACATCTCCCGCGACACTATCCCCTTCTACAATGAGGAAAAGGTTATCGGTGGATGCAAGACCGTATTCCACGGCGTTGACACAAGCGGAATCACATATGCCAATATCTACTTCCGCCTTGGACAGATGCCTCACAAGTATATCCCCTACGTTGGACTTCTCGGCGCACTCCTCGGCAGAATCGACACTGCAAAGCGCAATTACTCCGATCTTACACTCGACATTAAGCTTAACACAGGTAGCATCAATTTCGCACCTGCTTCCGTAAGAAAGTACGGTACAATGGATGAATACACTCCCATGTTCGGAATCATGCTCCGCGTACTTGCCGATAAGGTTGGCTACGCAGTTGATACCGCACTTGAGATCGCAACTTCCTCAAAATTTGAGGACACAAAGCGTATCCGCAATATCCTTGCTGAAATGAAGTCCGACAAGCAGAGAGAGATCATGATGGCAGGCCACGCAGTTTCCATGAAGCGTGCTACATCTTATTTCTCAAAGTACGAGTGCTATGAACAGATGATAGGCGGTCTTGACTTCTACTTCTTCATCTCCGATCTCCTTGACAACTTTGACGCAAAGGCTGACGAGATGGTTGAAAACCTCAGAAAGACAGCGGCATATATCTTCGATCCTGCGAACATTATCGTAAGCCTTGCGGCAGATGAAGCAGGTGTAAATGCACTTGACGCTTCCCTCCCCGCGTTCACCGAGGCACTTTCAAAGACTCCTCACGATTCTCTCGGTGATGGCGAAGAGTTCATCCCCACAAAGAAGAACGAGGGTATTCTCATTCCCTCTCAGGTACAGTACGTTGGCAGAGCGGGCAACCTTCTCGCAGAGGGTATCAAGCCAAGCGGTGTATTCAACGTAATGAACAACTGCGTAAATATTGACCATCTGTATCAGCAGGTTCGTGTTCGCGGCGGTGCTTACGGATGCGGATGCTCTCTTGGCGGTGACTCCGGTAACGTGGCATTCTACTCTTACCGTGACCCCAAGCTCAGCGAAACTTACGGTGTATATGCGGCAACATCTGAATTTGTTAGAAATCTCGAGATGACAGAAGATGAGCTTACAAAGAACGTCATCGGCACGTTTGCACGTTACGAGCGTCCCATGTCTCCTCAGCAGAAGGCAACTCGTTCATTTGATGCATATCTCTCCGGCAAGACTTACGAGGATGTAGTTCGTGAAAGAGCAGAAATGCTTGATGTTACAATGGATCAGATCCACGCTGCCGCTGATATCTACGACAAGATCGTTGCACAGGGTTACGTTTGTACGGTAGGCTCCGAAAAGGCTGTCAAGGACAACGCAGACCTCTTCGACAATCTCGTAAACGTATTCTGATAATTCAAAGTAGCAAATAAACAATAAAAAAGCTTCCATTTTTAGTGGAAGCTTTTTTCGTTAGGTTATATTTTGACTTATCTGAATTCTTCAATGCCCATTGTGAGAGCCTGGTACGACTTGGAGCCGTCCTTGATCTGGAACTTGAACTTAACAAGAGGAACCTGAGTGGTGTTAAGTCTGTTCTTGAGCGTCCGAATTGTTGCTGTAAGGTCGAATGAATAGTGCTGACCAGCTTTAACGCTCATCTGTGTTATGATTTCTGTGTTATTGCCGATGGTAAAACTAATATACATTGTACCATCAACTTCTGCAGTAAAGCTGAATATCTCGCCGTTGAGTGCGTTACCAACGTCCTCAGGAGATTGAGAGAATCCCTTTGTTGTGGGCTGAGTGTCGTCAACAGAGTCACCTGATGTGGTTTCTACAACAACGTACTCATAAGAGTTGCCCTCACTATTTCTCATCTGAAGAACAATGTACTTATATGCGCCTGCAGGAATTGAGAACTGAGCCGTAGAGCTTATCGACTTGGTACCTCTCTCGCTTGCAGCATCATAAGCAGCCTGGAAGTCACCGGAGGGAAGCGCATTCACATCATTTGTCTTGTAGTAGAGCAGAGAACCTGTTGCCTGAGGTGTGATAAAGAGATTTGCAGAAATGAGATAGTAAGAAATTCCTATACCTGTAAGCTTTTCGGGAAGGATCTCCTTATCAAGGTCGATATAGCTTGCTCTGACAATATGCACACCATCAATCTCATCGGTATGAGAGAAGCCCATAACAAAGTACTTCTTAGTATTTCCGACAGGAACTGTTATTGTATTACTGGAATTTGCCAGAACGTACTTTTCAGATCCGTCTACTGTTTTCCATGTCTCGTAGAACACATCTCTCATTACAGGTTCATCTGAATAGAAGTAATAGACGTAACCGTCAAAGTTGGTTGTGAATGTTATCTTACCGTTACCGTCATGCGCAGGAGCTGATGCGTAAACATCGGAGTAGTTTGTCTTATCCTTAAGAGATACTATTTCAGGGTAATAGCTTGTACCCTTCTTTGATACAAACATTAAGATCATGTAGGGATAAGTAGTAACGTAGTCAGCATCATACTTGAGTGTGGTCGCTGCTCCGCCTTCAACATCAACAGTACCCTTGAGACTGCTGCTCGCTGCTTCGTAAGCTGTCATAAAGTCGTCGGGGTCAGGAACTCTGCTTGTCTTAGAGTAGTAGTAAACAACGTAACCGTCTGCCGAAGTTGTGAACGTAATTTCATTACTGTCGCCAAGAGAAGGAGAGTCTGTGAAGCCTGTTTCTGCATCCGCGTATAGTGCATAAGGCTGTGAGAAGTTACCGTTGGAATCTGCAAGAGCAAAGATAATATAAGGATGGCTCTCAACGAGATCAGAGTTAAATGTGAATGTTGCTTCCTCATTTGCCATTACAGAGATCTTGTTACGGTAGGTAGTTGCGTTGTATTTGTTGATATAGTCAGTCTTAGAAGGCAGGCTGGCTGTCTTAGAGAAATAGTAGTACAGCGTACCTGTAATACCGGGAATACATACAATAGAATCAGCTGAGCTAAGAGTAGGTGTTTCAACAAAGTCGCTATCACCAACGGAAACTACAACAGGTGCATAGTAGTTACCGCTTGCGTCTGCTGCCATAAGGCAAACAAATGAATAGTTCTTTGCATAAATGCTGTTGATTGCAATGAGAGTATCAACATCGCCCTTTACAGACATAGAACCCTTGAGCGCCTTTTCTGTATTATTGTAGTTCTGGAGGAACTGACCCTGGCTGAGAATTGTTCCGTCAGCAGAATAGTACCAGTATACTATACCGTCAACCTCAGGATTCATGGAGATATCATATGTCTTTGCGACAAATTCAGGATCTTTATTAAATCCGTTACCCTGAAGAACAGCGTTGGAGATAACAACAGGCTTATACTTTGTGGGACCGCTTACAAGCTGTACAACAACATACTTGTACTTGGAGCCGGTGCTGACATCAACAGTTTCCTTTGATGTAAGCTCGTTTGCCTTTACACTGAATTTGTACGCGTACTTAGAGCCCTGGAAGTAGTACTCGAATTCAGACGTTGAAGGAACAGATTTATCATTTGTATAGTAAAGCTTAATAGTACCGCCAACTCCGGCAATTACGTTAACTGCATACTTGCTTCCGTCGCTTGTTGCGTAAGGAGCTGTTGTAAACGCTTCGCCTGCCGCATTGGAGCCTTCAACATTGCTTGTACCGATAAGTGCTGTAACACCGTTTGCAACTGTGTACTTGGTGGGGATGACTGCAGTGCTGAAGCCCTTTGCATTGATTGTCAGTTCTTCGATGTCGCCCTTACCTGTGATCTTTGTGTTTTCAGCAGACGCCTTAACGTTGATAAGCTCGATCTTACAGCCGGTTGTCATATCGATCTCAGCTGTTGTATCAAGTGTGAGCATTTCAACCTTAGCGTTGTTCTTGAGAGTAACGTTACCTCCGCCGGATACAACGATTTCTTTTGCAGTTGTACCGTTGAGAACAAGATCAGCACCACCTCTTACGTAAAGTGTGCCGTCAACCTTACAATTTGTAAGTGTGATCTTACCGTCGTCAGCACCCTCGGTAATAATGTTTCTGCCGGAGAATGTAACGCCGCTGATTGTCATGCTACCCTTGTTGATCGTGTTGTTTACAGAGTGAGCATCCTTGTCACGGGAAGCTGTGCTTCCGTCGAAGATACAGCCGGCAGCCTTGTAGATGATTGTCAGCGCCTGAGCTCTTGTGAGAGTGTTCTGGGGCTTGAACATATATGTACCGTCAGACTGCTTGATACCGTCGATGATACCTGCGCCTACAGCAAGAAGAACGTCATCCTTATACCAGGAGCTGATCTTGTTGTAGTCAGTGAAGTAGCTTTCGCTGGCCTTGTCAGCAGAGGAGATCTCAAGGTAACGTACCATGAGAGCAACCGCTTCTTCACGGGTAATAGCAGCATTGGGATTAACGTCCTTGCCATAATTTACAAGGAAGCCCTGTGCTGCTGCCTTTTCAAAATAGCTATAGTACCATTCATCCGGTACAAAGTTATCATAGTCAATTTCTGCAGTGTCTGTAAGTCCGAAAGTCTCAACCATCATCTTTACATACTGTGCGCGTGTTACGGCATTTTCAGGCTTGAACATGTATGTACCGTCGTTCTGCTTGATACCGTTGATTACGCCCTTTTCTGTAAGATAGGGGATGTATCCGTCCTTCCATGCCCAGTGAGAGGAAACGTCAGTAAAGGTAACGCTTGCCGCACTGATAGCGGGTACCATTCCAACCAGCATCAAAACTGCAAGGAACAGGGACAGAATTCTCTTTGTTCTTTTCATATTTGCCTCCATTATAAGTTTTGTATGGATATACGTGATAATTATACCACACACTTAAGATATATCAAGAGTAAAATTTTGACAAGTTGTCTCCTAATTGTTAATAATGGTCATTTTGCTTAAAAATTCACAAAATATTAGTACATTTTACATATTTTACTCTTGCTCAACGGCTGTTTAGACGTCTCGCGATCCCCAAAGTTCCACCCTACCTCAACAAATGTGTGAACGCACAGTTAATAATCATAATATAATTTTTATACACACATTTTTCACTATTATTCATATACTGGATAACAAACAAATACAGAGGTGATCTTATGCTCGCAACGATTCCCTACCGACGTGATAACGCCGTGGCTTATGCAAGACGATGGGCGCTGTCACGAAATCCATTATTCGAAAACTACACAGGCATCGGCGGAGACTGCACAAACTTTGTCTCCCAAGCTATTTACGCAGGTGGATGCGTCATGAACTATACTCCAACTTTCGGCTGGTACTATATCTCCCCAACTGACAGAGCACCTGCGTGGACGGGAGTGGAGTTTTTCTATAATTTCATGACATCAAACGAGGACGTTGGTCCGTTTGCCACGGAAGTGGGCGAGGGAGATCTTCTGCCGGGAGACGTGATCCAGCTTGGAGATGAGATGGGGGACTTTTATCACACGCTTATGGTGGTGGGTGAAGACGACGGAGACTACCTGGTTGCCGCTCACTCAAACGATGCACTGGACAGACCGCTCTCAAGCTACATGTATGCTCAGGCAAGATTTCTCCGCATTGAGGGAATACGGATACAAATACCCGACCGCTACGGCAGAAGCTGCTTCCGCGACTTTATAGCAGGCAGACGGATATAAAAAATGCCCGACACACGTCAAGAGCACCGGATGAAATTCATTTTTCAGAAAGCTCTTGACAACAGCGGTCGGGTGTAGTATAATTATTGAGTCACAGAATGACAGTACGCAGGGTTATCGAAGCGGTCATAACGAGGCGGTCTTGAAAACCGTTTGGGGCAACCCACGTGGGTTCGAATCCCACACCCTGCGTGAACAGAAGAAGCAGTCCTTTAGGGATTGCTTCTTTTGTTTTTGTTGTGGAGTGATTTGGTTCGAATCCTGCAAGATGTAAGTTGACTGGATTCCCACGCTTTCTTTATACATCTTGCAAGTCAGCTTGCTGACTAATCGAATACCCACACCCTGCGTGATGAAAAATCGATTCACTTCGGTGGGTCGATTTTTTATTTTGTCGTGGTATGGCTCGATTCGAACTATGCAAGATGTTGGCTAACTAAATTCCTACATTCTCTATATACATCTTGCAAGTCAGCTTGCTGACTAATCGAATACCCACACCCTGCGTGAACAGAAGAAGCAGTCCTTTAGGGATTGCTTCTTTTGTTTTTGTTGTGGAGTGATTTGGTTCGAATCCTGCAAGATGTAAGTTGACTGGATTCCC
>SVSK01000017.1:24406-42065 GCA_015064345.1 Oscillospiraceae bacterium
TGCTGACTAATCGAATACCCACACCCTGCGTGAACAGAAGAAGCAGTCCTTTAGGGATTGCTTCTTTTGTTTTTGTTGTGGAGTGATTTGGTTCGAATCCTGCAAGATGTAAGTTGACTGGATTCCCCCGCTTTCTTTATACATCTTGCAAGTCAGCTTGCTGACTAATCGAATACCCACACCCTGCGTGATGAAAAATCGATTCACTTCGGTGGGTCGATTTTTTATTTTGTCGTGGTATGGCTCGATTCGTACTATGCAAGATGTAAGCTAAATATATCATTCAGCTGCAGCTCGGACATCTTGCAAGTCAGCTTGCTGACTAATCGAATACCCACTCCCGATATTATTTTTACCCCATACAAAAAACTGCCCACCGAAGTGAGCAGTCGAAAAAACATTTTGAATATCTTTATTGAATTGCGGTATTTTCTGAATAATCAAAAATCAAATCATTTTCATCACTGTTCCAGTTTAAGTCATAAAATCTCAAATATGTAGTTTGTATATTGTACACATTACCATTTTTTATATCGCAAACAAAAACATATCTCAAGGTATTGTGATTTATATCCCATCCTATAGCGGCAAAATTATTTCTATAAAATATTTCTTTATCATTAATTTCCACAAAAACAAAACTATCATTTATTGATTTCTGCTCATATTTTTCACTTGTTAAATCAAGAATGACTCGATCAAATTCCTCTTTTTCAAGATATACATCCAAAATAAATGCCGTGTAGGGTTTCATTAAAGGGAATATGGTTCTTCCGTCATCGGAATAGTGAAAATCCATTGCAATAAAATCATCTACCGTGACATATTTTTCAAAAAATGAGGATGCCCTTTTCCCTCCGTAAAAATCAACATATGTTTTCTCTAAATATAGGGAGGAACCACTAACATGACCTTTTAAGGAAGCGTTCCATAAGAATGGAAATAATACCAGAAACAATATCAAGAGAACTGAAACAGCGCAAATAATATGTCTTTTTTCATAATATCACCTATATATAATTCTTATTTCGTTGCTTTGTAAAGTTGATCATAAAACTCGTCTGGAACAATACAAATTGAATTTTCGATAACATTTTCAATACTCACAGAACTTGCTCCTTTCCAAACGCCTGCCAGCAAACACTTATTTAAAAATATCAAAAGCTCCAATATTTACTGGTACTATACATCCAAATCTCACCTTTTTTACAGCGTCTACAGCAATACCCTCAATAATGAAACATATAATCATATAGCGGATTTATTCTTCAAATACAAAATAAAGTGCCACATTTTATAAACGGGCTAACTACCCATCCCTCCACCATCAGTTTACTACAAATAAACCGATTTGTCAAGGGGGGGAGCAATATACAATACAAAAAACTGCCCACCGAAGTGAGCAGTTTGTTTTTTATTTAGGGAGATTGTCGTTGTCCTTGTTCCAGGGAGTATTGGACACGCCACCGTCAAAACGCTTTTCGCGTTCTTCTTTTTCGCGCTTTTCACGTTCTTCACGCTCACGGTCGCGTTTTCTTTCCATTTCAGCAATGTGACGGGCTCTCGCTTCGTTTTCTCTTTCGCTGCGGCGACGTCTCTGCTCTACCATTTCCTCAAGCTCTTCAACAGTAACAGAGGGATCCTCCATAACGCGCTTGAACTGATCCTCTTCCATGATCTCGTTCTTCATGAGATACTCTGCGATGAAGTGGAGACGCTCCTCGTACTGCTTAAGAATCTCGATAGCATCGTTATAAGACTTTGTAACGATCTTCTTTACTTCGCTGTCAATAAGAGATGCAGTCTCCTCGGAGTAGTTCTTGGTGTTGCTGAAGTCTCTGCCAAGGAATACTTCATCACTGGAAGACTCGCTGCCGTAGAGAATGGGACCAAGCTCGTCAGACATACCGTACTTCGTTACCATGCTGCGTGCAATAGTGGATGCGCGCTGGATATCGTTAGATGCGCCTGTGCAAATGTCACCGATAACAAGTGCCTCTGCCGCACGTCCGCCAAGGAGAGATACGATCTCGCTCTCCATCATTGTGCGTGACATATGTCCGAGATCATCCTTCGGGAAGTACAGCGTATAACCCGCCGCACGTCCGCTGGGGATAATAGAGATCTGGTGGATGCTTTCATACGGCTGGCGTACCCAGCCTGTGATGGCGTGACCTGCCTCATGATATGCGGTAATTCGCTTGTCTTCTTCCTTTACCACGCGAGACTTCTTTGCAGGACCTACGATAAGCTTGATCATAGCTTCTTCAAGGTCAACCATGCCGATAAGGTGCTTGCCCTTACGAGCCGCAAGAAGTGCCGCTTCGTTGAGAAGATTTGCAAGTTCCGCGCCTGTGAAGCCAACTGTTGTCTTTGCGATAACGGAAAGGTCAACGTCCTCTTCAAAGGGCTTGTTCTTTGCGTGTACCTTAAGAATGTCCTCACGACCTCTTACGTCCGGAGGATTCATTGTAACCTGTCTGTCAAATCTACCGGGTCTGAGAAGCGCGGGGTCAAGTATATCGGGTCGGTTGGTTGCGGCAAGTACGATCACGCCCTCGCCTGTGCCAAAGCCGTCCATTTCAACAAGGATCTGGTTAAGTGTCTGTTCTCTTTCGTCATGACCGCCGCCAAGACCTGCACCGCGATGACGGCCTACTGCGTCGATCTCATCGATAAAGATGATAGCCGCAGGATTCTTTCTTGCAGTTTCAAAAAGGTCGCGTACACGGGATGCGCCTACACCAACGTACATTTCAACGAAGTCTGAACCGGAGATGGAGTAGAACGGAACGCCCGCTTCACCAGCTACAGCCTTAGCGATAAGGGTCTTACCTGTTCCGGGAGGGCCTACGAGAAGCACACCGTGAGGTATCTTGGCGCCCAGCTTTGTGAAATATGCGGGATCGCGCAAGAACTCAACGATCTCCTCAAGTTCTGCTTTTTCTTCGTCCGCACCTGCCACATCCTTGAACAGAACGCGGTTTTTATCAGGTGTAACAAGCTTTGCACGGGATCTGCCCACAGAGTTGATACCGCGACCGTTCTTGCCACCGCCTGCCTGACGCATAACGAAGATAACCATTGCTATCATGAGAACGATAACAATAAGATACGGTATAAAGGACACCCACAGGGGTATCTGTGTCGGCGGCGGATAGTCGTACTCGCTGATTATTCCTGCCGCATGCTGTTCTTCGATCAAGTCGCCGAGATCATATACGAACATATCAAGGCTGCGGAGCGTATAAACCTTTGCGGTAAGTGACTCCGTGCCATCCTGCTGTGTTACACGCACCTTCATGGAAAGCTTGTTGTTTTCGTCAATGGTGAACTCTTCTACCTTTTCGGCTTTGAACAGCTCCACCACATCGCTGTATTTCAGCTTATCCTGCGGTATTGAATTAAACAGAGATACTACCGCAATAAGTGTTACGCTTAATAGGATTATATAGAAAAGCGCGGTTTTGAATCCGTTCTTCATTTTTCCTCCTTGGGGGTTAGAATGATTGTATTATAATGTTATTTATTGTATACCTCGGGTTTGAGAATACCTATGTAAGGAAGCGCACGGTACTGCTCTGCATAGTCAAGACCGTAGCCAACAACAAATTCATCAGGAACTTCAAGTCCTCTGTAGTCGGGTGTAAATTCTACCTCGCGGCGTGATGGCTTGTCAAGGAGAGTGCAGGTCTTAACAGACTTTGCTCCGCCAAGGCGCAGGTATTCGGTAAGGTAGGAAAGTGTGCGTCCGCTGTCGATAATATCCTCAATTACGAGTATGTCACACTCGGACAGATCCTTTCTGTGAAGGTCAAGAATGATATTGATTCTTCCGGTAGACTTTGTTCCGTCATGGTAAGAAGATACCTTCATGAAATCGATTTCCACAGGGATACTCACCTTTTTCATAAGATCCCCCATGAACACAACGCTTCCCTTAAGGATACACAAGAGAACAAGGCGCTTTGCTCCTTCGTAATCTTTATCGATCTGCGCTGCGATTCTTGTGGTTATCTCATCAATCTGTTCCTGCGAAACGAGCACCTTCGCGATATCTTTGTCAAGTGATGATGAATATGTCATGACAATCCTCCGTTGGTTGTATATACTATCGTATTATTTTTTCTCACATGAAATATAAACAGGATCGCCGTCCCCTGTGTACTTTACGTCGTCTCTCGGTGGGAATCCGGGAATCCAGACTATTCCCTCTTCATCGCACAGAATCGGAAGAAGGGAGCGCTCGTTAAGGCTCATCTTTTTGTCGGAAAGGAGCTTTTTTACCTTGTGCGTCATGCCGCCGTATCGGTAAGTGTCTCCTGCCTGTCGGTGCTTAACCTTAAGTACACCCTTTATTTTATCAAATCTCAAAGTCGTGAGTATTGATAATTTGTAAATATTTTCATCTTTCTTTCGGTTGCTTTCGTGATGATTGTGTTCGGTGAGTGAAAAAGACAGCTTGTAGAGGCTGTTTTCGAATATCTCCCCGTCTTCGGGATACAAAAACTCACTGTCCGTCGGCGCCTCTTCCCTCTCGGGCATATCCGAATCAGCGCACATACTTACCGTGTCACGGTCCAGCTTTGCAGTGATCTTTCCCGGTAAAGAGAGCTCTGCGTGGACCGCCGGCCCCTCTGCAAGCTGAAGAAGTTGACGAACGTGAAGCTCACCCAGTGTTGATGAGTCATGCTTGACGTTACTGTACAGCTTTCTGAACACTCTTGACGATATTGCGGGATGCAAGGACCTCATCAGCTCGCGGCTTATTGATACGTCCCCGTCTCCGACATAAGTGTCTGCCATTGAAGAGAGACATTCCTCATCCTGTCTGATAAGTTCCGTCATTCTGTATGCCGCGCGGGTAGGATCGGAGCTTATTTTTTTCATCTCGCTTACGATATTGTGGCGGATGTGGTTTCTCGTGTATTCCGTGTCGGTGTTGGTGCTGTCCGTTACGTACTTTACACTGTTTTCCGAGCACCAGAGGCGAATTGACTCACCGCTGTCTGCGATAAGAGGTCGAATATAGCGTCCGTCTCTCACGGGATCAATGCCGCAAAGCCCGCGACTTCCCGCTCCTCTAAGCATATTGAAGATCACGGTTTCAAGATTATCCCCCGCATTGTGTGCAGTGGCGATAACTGCCCCGTCAACTCTTCCCGTCAGCTTTTCGGAAAGGCTATCGAAGAACGTATATCTGACCTCGCGCGCAGTTTCTTCAATACCACGCCCGCTTTCAGCCGCAAGAGTTGGTACATCAGCACGATGAACATAAAACGGCACTCCGAGCTTTTCACATACTCCCCTGCAAAACGCCTCGTCAGAGTCAGCTTCATCCCCGCGGATCATGTGGTTTATATGCGCCGCACAGAGCTTTACTCCGTTTTCCTTCCCCCAGCTATTCATAAGATGCAGAAGGCATGAGGAATCCGCACCGCCCGAGAATCCGACAATAACGACACCTCTGTCCCGCATTATCTCGTCCATGCGATGCTTTTTTATCGTTTCTTTCCACAAAAGCTCCTGCATTTCGTATCTCCGTTTAGTTTTGTCAATACTGCCCCGACTCATACATCTATTCCGCTCGAAATCTCATCGCAACAAATGCAAAAGCCAGGTAAAAGATAACTGCCGCAATAACTGCCTCGACAGTTGGGATTACTGCTCTGCCATGCTCGATAAAATCGGTGGGGTCGCACTTCATACGAGCCACAACACCGAGTATGTAAAGACTCACGCCAAGCAGCAGAGTCATGACAGTCTTTGTCAAGAGAGAGAACATCATCTCTTGTTTTCTTTTTGTCATTTTTGCTTTTTCCTTTCATTATTGTCTCTACTTTATTGTAACCTACAAGCCGCTGTTCGGTCAATGACAAATGAAAGGCTAAACTTCCTTATATTATATCACAAATGCAGTGCCCTTTGCAATAGTGTGGTGCGTTTTTTTACCATTCGAGGAAATTTTATCCAAAATACACGCCGAAAAAAGTAACATTTATCTTCTTGACATAGTATATGTAATTTTGTAAAATTATATTGTTGTAATAAATGACTTGGAGGAGGCAGAATGAGAAAGATATTTATTAGAATTCTTGCAGTGTTGCTCGCTGTGATAATGATGGCACTTTCGGTTTCCTCCGCATCGGATGAGCGAGCTCCGTACATTTATTCGGGCATCAGAGATGAGATAAAGAATTACGATGATGTCTTCTTCAGACTTTACGACAACGTGATGGTGGGTGCGGAAGTAGTCAACATCAGTACATTTCGAGTGAAGCTTGACTATCTTGTCACCCTGTTTGACGACCTGCTCTCCTCTTCTCCCGAGCTGTATTATCTGAACAGCAAACTTACATACTCATACAACAACTATAACGGAATAAACTACGTGTCTCGTGTAAAATTTCATTACAACATGACACCAAAGGAACTGAAAGAAGCCAGACCGATATACGACAGAGAGGTTCAGTACATCGCTTCTCTTGTTGATCCGAACATGAGTGAAACGGAAAAGGCTCTGTTCGTCTACGACTACATGGCGGCTCTTTATGAATACGACAGCGACATGATAGTGTATGATGCATACCGAATGTTAACAGGCGAGCGTGGAGTCTGCAGAGCATACAGTCTTGCTTATGCGGCAGTAATGCGTGAGCTTGGCATGGAATGCATCATGGTAGTCAGCAACGAGATGGTACACGCGTGGAATCTGGTTCAGGTTGACGGCGTATGGTATCATGTAGACTTGACCTTTGACGACCCGCTGAACGACAGACCGGGACGCACTCAGCACGAGTATTTTCTGCTGTCTGACGAGGAGATCGAAAACCGTGAAAAAGGTGCGCACTACGGTTGGAAAACAAATCTTGTGTGCGATCAGTCCTACAGCGGTGAGAGATTCTGGGAAAACACCACCGCGCGAACCGTTTATATAGACGAAAATCGCTACAAGATCGATACACCGTCGGGTACGTTAATTGAAACCGCTCCGAATGGCGACACAAGAGAGATATACAAATTCGAAAACCGCTGGTACACAAACGAGCAGAAGCGTAACACATGGGTTGGCAACTTCTCGGGGCTCAGCGTGTATGAGGATAAGCTCATCATCAACACAAATGACAAGATCCTCGCCATTGATCCGAAAAGCGGTGAGGTTACCGAGTTATTCGCTGCACTTGAAAACGAGCAGATAATGGGAACTGCTGTCCACAAGGACGAGATAAAGTACTATCTCACATTCAACCCCGGCGGCGGTGAGGGTGCGTCTGTCCAAAGAATCAAGATCACCGACGACATGATGCGTGGGAAAACGTTATCCACACTTCCCTTTACCGACGTGAAGAAAACCGACAAGTATTATTCCTCAATCGAATACGTATATAATAATGGGCTGTTCAGCGGTGTTTCAGCCACAAGATTTGCTCCCGATTCCGATCTCACAAGAGCTATGTTTGTTACTGTGCTCGGCAGACTTTGCAAGGTTGACACCACAAAAGACTCAGGCACCACGTTCACGGACGTACCTGACGGTCAATGGTACACCGCATACGTGGGCTGGGCAAGTGAAAACGGTATTGTAAACGGTGTGGGAAACGACAAATTCGCCCCGAACAACGCTCTTACACGGGAGCAGATGGCAAAAATAGCGGCATACTGCGCCATCAAGCTTACGGGGCAGAACACGGTCACCGCTTCAGAGTTAAGCTTCTCCGACAGAGACTCTATTTCAAGCTGGGCATATGACAGCGTCAAATACTGCGTGGAATACGGCCTTATCGACGGTGGCAGCGGTGAATTCAGACCTCAGAGCACCGCAACACGTGCAGAAGCGGCTGACATCATCGCTCGACTTGCAAAAATGATCAATAACAAATAATTTTACATGGAGAATACTATGGGAATCTTATCAAGCCTCAAACCTAAGAAAGTTTTTGAATATTTTGAGCTCCTTTCATCCGTACCACACGGTTCGGGAAACACAAAACAGATCAGCGACATTTGCGTGGACTTTGCAAAAAAGCTCGGACTTGAGTACTATCAGGATGAACTGAACAACGTGGTCATCATCAAGCCTGCAACAGAAGGCTATGAAAACAGCGCACCGCTCATCATGCAGGGACACCTTGACATGGTCTGCACCAAGGATGAAGATTGCCAAATTGATATGGCAACAGAACCGATCAAGCTTACAGTTGACGGCGACTGGGTACGGGCGATCGGCACTTCTCTCGGCGGCGACAATATTATTGCGGTTGCAATGATCATGGCTGTTCTCGATTCAAGCGATCTTTCTCATCCCCGTATCGAAGCTGTGTTTACAGTTGACGAGGAAACGGGCATGGACGGTGCTATGGGTCTTGACGTAACTCCTCTTCGCGGAAGAATGATGCTCAATCTTGACTCAGAAGAGGACGGCGTACTCACTTGCGGATGTGCAGGCGGTGCGAGAGTTGATTGCGCTCTCTCCGCAAGACGAGAGACACTTCCCAATGGATTTACTGCAGCAAAGATCGTCATAAGCGGACTTCAGGGCGGCCACTCCGGTGTTGACATCGACAAGGGCCACGCAAGCTCCAATCAGCTTATGGGCAGACTGCTCTATAATCTTGCCCGCTCCACCGATCTTCGTCTTGTTGAAATGTGGGGCGGCAAGCTTGACAATGTTATCCCCCTCTATACAGAATCCGTTATCGCTTTTCCTGCATCGGACTACTCAAAAATCGAAAAACTTGCAGCAGAGTTCTCCGATAAGTTCAAGTTTGAATACTCAACCGCAGAGCCCGGCATGGAGATCACCTTTGAGAAGTGTGACACAGCAGAGAAAGCAGTGACAAAGGAAGACACCGACACAATGCTCTTCACTCTCCTGACCGTTCCCTACGGTGTTGAAGCCATGAGCATGGATATTAAGGGTCTCGTTCAGACTTCCCTCAATCTCGGTGTACTGAAGCTGAACGAAAATGAACTGAACTTCAGCTTTGCAACCCGTTCTTCTATCCTCTCCCAGAAGGAGATGCTGGTACAGCGCATCACAGCAATACTCGAGAGAGTAGGCGGCACAGCAACAGTTCGCTCAAGCTATCCCGGTTGGGCATACCGAAAGGATTCCCTGCTCCGTGATACCATTGCATCCGCGTACAAGGATCAGACAGGCAAGGACTCCGTTATCTCAGCGACCCATGGCGGTCTTGAGTGCGGTCTCTTCATTGAGAAACTCCCCGGACTTGACTGTGTTTCCATCGGTCCCGACCTGCGCGACGTTCACTCCACACGCGAGCGACTCTCCATCAGCTCCACTGCAAGACTTTGGGATCTGGTGTGCGAGGTTCTGAAGCGCCTTAAGTAAAAAAACGCCCCCGAAATGGTTGCATGACTTTGCATCACTCGGGGGATATTTGTTTATTCATAGAAAAACTCGTATTCAGGCAGAGCTTTCCATTCGTCGGAGGCGTAAATAATGCCGCGGATAAGATCGTGCACTGCTATAAACGCCTTTCCGGCATCGTTCATTCCGTTATCGCGAAAGGCAAATGCAATGTTCTTCGCCTGTATGGTCTTTATGCTTCCATTGAAGATCAGCGTGAGAATAATTGTCTGCGAGGGCTCGGACTGAACATTGGGATATGGGTTATAGTTCTCCGGTGCGTCGGGATAGCTGTCAAGATCTAGCTTCGACACAGCTTCCCATACCGACTGAATCTGCTCCTCAGTGAAGAACAGCTCCGTAACATAGTCATCGGGATTCGTCGCATCAGTTGTCTTCACAAGCTCACCCGTTCCGCTGTCATAGGAGCTGATGCCGTAAGTGTTCCATGTGAAAATGAAGCGGAAATCTGCGGGACGGTTAGTTTCAGGACCGTCACATGTGGGATAGTTGTTCTCGGGCACGTCAGTCTCGGGTGTCTCTCCGATATCTCTGCGGCATGACACAAGAGAGGTCAGGCACAAAACCAGAATTAACACAAAAATCAAGCGTTTCATAATGTTCTCCTTTGTGTTTTTTATTTATTAGACGTACGGCAGAGAAAAAAGTTCCGAATATACAAAAAAGGACAGAAGATTCTGCCCTTTTGTTTTTTAGAGTACCTTTGAAAGGAAATCCTTGAGTCTGGGATGCTGGGGATTTGAGAAGAACTCGTTAGGTTCTTTTTCTTCGAGGATCTTGCCCTCATCCATAAATATAACGCGGTTTGCAACCTCTCTTGCAAAGCCCATTTCGTGAGTTACGATTACCATAGTCATACCGTCGTCAGCAAGGCTTCTCATAAGGTCAAGAACCTCGCCTACCATTTCAGGGTCGAGAGCGGATGTAGGTTCGTCAAAGAGCATTACCTTCGGATTCATCGCAAGAGCGCGAACGATGGCAATTCTCTGCTTCTGACCGCCGGAGAGAGTGGAGGGGTAAGCATCTGCCTTATCCTGAAGTCCAACTCGCTCAAGGAGTCGCATAGCATTTTCCTTTGCCTCTGCCTTGCTCATGAGCTTATGATGAACAGGTGCGTACCAGATGTTCTTGGCTACCGTAAAGTGCGGGAAAAGGTTAAAGTGCTGGAACACCATACCCATGCTCTGTCTTACTTCGTCAATATTGGTCTTCTTCGCTGTAATGTCAACGCCGTCAACGATGATCTGACCGTCGGTGGGTGTTTCAAGACGGTTAAGGCAACGAAGAAACGTACTCTTACCGCTTCCGGAAGGTCCTACCACAACGATACGCTCACCATCATTTATGGTGTAGTCAATACCATTGAGCACTTTGAGACCGTCAAAGGATTTATGAAGGTTTTTAACGTCTATCACTTTTTGCCAACCTCTTTTCCAGCTTTTTAACAAGGTAGTTCAGTCCCATTACCATTACGAGATAAATGAGCGCGATGGAGATGTAAGGATAGAAAACGTCCGCTGTTCTGGTGATTACCTTTTCCGCGAAACGTGTAAGATCCATTACGCCAAGGAAGCCGATAACGGATGTTTCCTTGAGGATCGAGATGAACTCGTTACCGATTGCAGGCAGAATATTCTTCAGCGCCTGAGGCATGATGATGTGCAGCATCGTTGTGCCCTGAGTAAGGCCGAGAGAGCGTCCCGCTTCCATCTGACCTACGTCTACAGCAAGGATACCTGCGCGGATTATCTCGGCAACGTAGGCACCGGAGTTAATACCGAATGTGATAGTACCGATAAGCACCGCCTGGTCGGAATACGCGAAGATGATGTTGTAGAATATAAGAAGCTGAACAACAACAGGCGTTCCTCTGATAACTGTGGTATATGTCTCACATATTGCATTGAGGATCCTCGAGATAAGGTTGGGCTTTGCAGACTGCTTGTATGTAACCTTGATTATCGCAACGATAGAGCCGATAAGAACGCCCATGAGTGTTGCAAACAGTGTTACCTTCAGCGTGTTCCCGAGGCCCTCAAGAAGCATCTCATATCTGCTTTCCTTTATGAAGGTCCTGACAAAGCCCTCTTTAATGACTTCAAAAAAATTCATTGATTTCTCCATAAAACACACGATCACGAGCCAGGATCTCCGGCCCGTGAAGGTGAATAATTATTTGTTTGATTATACGAAATTAGTCAGCAACTACTTCTGTGGAGTAGTAGATGATGTACTCGTCGATCTTGCCTGTTTCGATGAGGTTTGTGAGAACCTTGTTGATAACTTCCATAAGTTCGGTGTTACCCTTTGCAACGCAGAGACCGTAGGACTCGTCTGTGAGAGATCCGTCGGGGTAAACGAGCTCGAAGCACTTGTATGCGCCGTTGCTGTTGTTAACGATAAGCTGTGCGGGAAGCATGTCTGTTACAACTGCATCAAGCTTGTCGCCTTCAAGGTTAACTGCTGCAAGGTTGGGGTTAGCGTATGTGGATACTGTAGCGCCTGTGCCCTCGAAGTCACCTGCTACGTGGTTGCCGTCGTCGTCTTCTGTGCCGTTGATAGCATCGGAGATGATGAAGTCAGAGGATGTACCGAGCTGAACACCGATCTTCTTGCCAGCGAGGTCTGCGTAGGAAGCGATGTCGGAATCAACCTTAACGATGATGTACTGCTTGGATGTTGTGTAGGGCATAGAGAAGTCAACCTGCTCTGCTCTCTCGGGTGTGATTGTGATACCTGCAGCACCGATAGCAGCCTTGCCGCTTTCGATAGCACCGAGAATTGTGTTGAATGCTACGTCCTTAACAACCAGCTCAACGCCGATCTCTTTTGCAATCTCTTCGCAGATTGCGATATCAACGCCAACTACTTCATTGTTGTAAACGAATTCAAAGGGAGCAAAGCCTGCTTCTGTGTAAACTACAAGTTCGCCGGACTTCTTGATATCGTCAAGTGTCTGACCCTTCTTGCCACCGCAGGATGCGAGGATTGTTGTAAGCATAAGAGCTACGAGAATGATGGAAATAATCTTTTTCATGTTGTGTACTCCTTGAGTAAATTTGTATTTGATGTTGCATATTATATCATCGAATTCACGAAAAATCAAGTACTTTTGCAAAAATATTCAATATTCATGAATTTTGTTTCATTTTTAAGAAAAATCACATTATTTTGTGTATATTTTGCCTATGTTTTGGCAAGAATATGGGCATCAAAACGCAAAGTGAGGGCTCTGCCATGAGTAAAAAATACACAAGCCGCGACTCCGACGTGAATAATGATGAATATTTATGCAACAAAAACAACACAAGCCAAAGCGAGAACAACGACAAGCTTGAATACATTATGAAAAGCGGCAGCGTGGTCTCCTCATCGGACAATGAGACCATCCACTGCCTTACGATAATCGGTCAGGTCGAGGGGCATTATCTTCTCGGCGAGGGGCAAAAGGCAACGAAGTACGAGCATATCATACCGTTGCTTGTGTCCATCGAAGAAAGCCGTGAAGTTGACGGCATGCTGATGGTACTGAACACCATGGGCGGTGACGTTGAAGCGGGACTTGCCATTGCGGAAATGGTGGCGAGCATGAAAAAGCCTACGGTATCGCTGGTGCTTGGCGGAAGCCACTCCATCGGCGTACCCTTGGCGGTATCAGCTTCTCGCTCATTTATTGTACCGTCCGCCACAATGACCATACACCCTGTCCGTATCAGCGGTACAGTAGTCGGTGCGCCGCAGACATACTACTATTTCGAACGGATGCAGAACCGGATCACGGATTTTGTGTGCAGTCATTCGGGAATATCAAAGGAGAAGTTCACTTCCCTGCTCATGCGGACAGACCAGATCGCCACGGATGTCGGCTCCATCATTGACGGACGCGAGGCGGTTGAGATCGGACTCATCTCGGAGATCGGCGGACTCAGCACCGCGCTTGAGGCTCTCCGTGAAATGATAAGAAAGAAAAAAGGATAAGAATTGCCTCAACAAAAAAACTGTCGGACTTCTCCGGCAGTTTTCTTTATTCTCTTACTTTCTCACCACAGCAGCGGCGTACCAACCGTTTTCGTAGCGTTCGTCCTCTACCTTATAGCCGGCCGCGTCAAGGGCTGTCAGCACCTCGCCTGCACGTTCTTCAATGATACCGGAAACGATGAACACGCCGCCATCTGCAAGATACTCGCCTACGTCGGGTGCAAGTCTGATAATAATATCCGCAACGATGTTAGCAACTACCACGTTATAGCCGCCGTCCACCTTTTCAACCTGTCTGAGAAGGTCGGAAACAGCGCATTTTACGTTAGGTGTGGAGTTGAGCTCTGTGTTTTCCTTTGCCACTCTCACAGCCACAGGGTCGATGTCACAAGCAAAGCAGTTGCCCGCACCCACCTTTGCTGCCGCGATTGCAAGAATACCCGATCCACAGCCTACGTCAAGAACGGAGCAACCCTCGGTAGTGTATTTTTCAACGAAGCCTGCGCAAAGGCGTGTTGTTTCGTGTGTACCCGTACCGAATGCCATACCGGGATCCATAAGCACGACAGTCTCGCCCTCCTCGGGGGTGTATTCTTCCCAGATGGGAACGATAACCAGTCTCTTGCCTGTCTTGATAGGCTTGTAGTACTGCTTCCATGAGTCTGCCCAGTCTTCCTCGCAAACTCCCTCGTGTGTCAGTTCGTATTCGATTCCGATGTCATCCAGTCTCTGCTTGATGAACAGTTCACTCTCTGCGGGAGACTTGATAGTGGGAATGAATACGGACACTGCCGCGCGAGTTCTGTCTGCTTCAAGGATAGTTTTGTCGATAAGATCACCGTAAACTCCGTCGAGAATCTGATCCACGTCGGAGAAGTCCTCGATCATAAGTCCGTTATCTACCATTGACATAACGCTTGACACGGTGTCAATGTCACGGGAGGCGCAATTTACTTTTATCTGTATCCAGCTTTTGTTTTCGTCCATTGTAATTCGTCTTTCTTAGTCTTTTTTCTTAAATCTCTTAAAGAAGTTGGCGCGCTTGGAGTAATTTGACTCTCCGCATGCTGCTGCAAACTGCTCAAGAAGCTTTTTCTGCTCGCCTGTCAAGTTCTTCGGCACCTCAACCACCACGGTGATATAGAGGTTTCCTCTCACCTTGGAGTTAATGCGAGTAATTCCCTTGCCGCGAAGTGTGAATACCGTGCCTGTCTGCGTACCCTCGGGGATAGTGAACTTCTGCTGACCCTCGAGAGTGGGAATGTCGATCTCCGCACCGAGAGTTGCTTCAGCGTAAGTAATCGGGATCTCGCAGTAGATGTCGTATCCGTCACGCTCAAAAACTGGATGCGGACGTGTGTTGATGATAATGTTGAGATCTCCCGCAGAGCCACCGTTCATACCGTCGCTGCCCTGATATTTGAGAGATACCTGCTGACCGTCGTCAATACCCGCGGGAATGTTAACTTCCAGCTTCTTGGAAACACGAGTGAAGCCCGTTCCCTTGCATCCGGGGCACTTCTTTTCGATGAACTTACCTGTACCGCGGCAAGCATCGCAAGTCTTCGAGGACTGCATGATACCGAAGGGGGTTCTCTGCTGAACTCTCACCTGACCTGTGCCGTTACATGTGGGACAGGTCTTGGGGGTTGTTCCCTTCTCCGCACCCGTACCGCTACATTCGCCGCATTTCTGTACCTTTTGATATGTTATTTCTTTCTTGCAGCCAAACACAGCCTCTTCAAAGGTGAGTGTAAGGCGCACCGTTATGTTATCTCCGCGAATAGGGCCGTTTCTGCGAGAGCTGCCGCCCATTCCACCGCCGAAAAAGCTGGAGAAAATATCGTTTATGTCAAATCCGAAGTCTCCGAATCCGCCAAATCCGCCGCCACCCATGCCTGACGCAGGATCGAACGCCGCGTGGCCGTACTGGTCGTACTTCGACTTCTTATCCGGGTCGGAAAGCACGTCATATGCCTCGTTGACTTCCTTGAATTTGGCTTCCGCTTCCTTATCACCGGGGTTCATGTCCGGGTGATACTTCTTCGCAAGGGAGCGGTAAGCCTTCTTTATAGCGCTGTCGTCCGCTGATTTATCTACGCCCAGCACCTCGTAATAGTCTCTTTTTGATTCCGCCATTGTATGTTTTGCCCTCCGGCAGTTGATTTCGTTAAATCACACAACGAAAAACGCCGCCCCGTGTGTAAAGCATACGTTTTTCGCTGTGGTGTAGTTATTTATTGGTTGGTGTTCGCTCCACTATACTTGTCATCTTGAGCGTAGCGAAGCGCAGTCGAAAGATCTCGCATAATGTTTCTTGCGATCCTTCAGATCCGTTCGACTTGGACTACGTCCTTCGCTCAGGATGACAGAGTCAGCTCAGCGTGTCAGTTCTTGATTACTGTTCGCTCTTGTCTTCGAAGTCTGCGCTGTAGTAGGTGTTGCCGTCAGAGTTACCGCCCATGTCAGCACCACCCATATCGGGGCCTGCCTGCTGCTGTGCCGCATACATCTTTTCAGCGATGGGATAGAATGCCTTTTCAAGAGCTTCTGTATCAGCCTTGATAGCCTCAGCGTCGTCGCCCTTTACTGTTTCCTTCAGCTTGTCGATTGCAGCGCGAACTGCCGCCTTATCGTCTTCAGTAGCCTTGTCACCGATGTCTGTGAGGCTCTTTTCGCTCTGGTAGATCATCTGCTCAGCTCTGTTCTTGATTTCAACAGCTTCCTTCTTCTTCTTGTCCTCTTCAGCGAACTTTTCAGCCTCACGAACTGCCTTGTCGATATCTTCCTTGGACATATTGGTAGAAGAAGTGATAGTGATGTGCTGTTCCTTACCTGTACCCTTATCCATAGCGGATACATTAACAATACCGTTTGCGTCGATGTCGAATGTTACTTCGATCTGGGGTACTCCGCGAGGTGCGGGTGTGATGCCGTCGAGAATGAAGCGACCGAGAGTTGTGTTGCCTGCTGCCATGTCGCGCTCACCCTGGAGAACGTGGATCTCAACAGAGGTCTGACCGTCAGCAGCTGTGGAGTAAACCTGGCTCTTCTTTACGGGGATTGTGGTGTTACGGTCGATGATTCTGTTGAATACACCGCCGAGAGTCTCGATACCGAGAGACAGAGGAGTTACGTCGAGAAGGAGGAGGTCCTTAACGTCGCCGCCAAGAACGCCTGCCTGGATAGCCGCACCTATAGCAACACATTCGTCGGGGTTAATGCCCTTGAAGGGTTCCTTGCCGATGAAGCCCTTAACTGCGTCCTGTACAGCGGGGATTCTTGTGGAGCCGCCTACGAGGAGCACCTTGTCGATCTGACCGATGGAGAGACCTGCGTCAGCGAGAGCCTTCTTTGTGGGAACCATGCTACGCTCAACAAGGTCAGCGGTAAGCTCATTGAACTTTGCTCTTGTGAGAGTGCCGTCGAAGTGCTTAGGACCTGTTGCATCTGCTGTGATGAAGGGCAGGTTGATGTTGGAGGAAGTAACACCAGAGAGCTCGATCTTCGCCTTCTCAGCAGCTTCCTTAAGTCTCTGGAGCGCCATCTTATCCTTGCGGAGGTCGATACCGCCGTTTTCCTTCATGAATTCGGTTGCGATCCAGTCAATGATGCGCTGGTCGAAGTCGTCACCACCCAGCTTTGTGTCACCGTTTGTCGCGAGAACCTCGAACACACCGTCAGAGATCTCAAGAATTGATACGTCGAATGTACCGCCGCCAAGGTCGAATACCATGATCTTCTGTTCAGTTTCATCCTTGTCTACGCCATATGCAAGAGCAGCAGCGGTAGGCTCGTTGATGATACGGAGAACCTCAAGACCTGCGATCTTACCTGCGTCCTTTGTAGCCTGACGCTGTGCATCGGAGAAGTAAGCGGGAACTGTGATAACTGCCTGTGTTACGGGTGTGCCAAGATATGCTTCTGCATCAGCCTTCAGCTTCTGAAGAATCATAGCGGAGATCTCCTGAGGAGTGTAGTTCTTGCCGTCAATAGCTACCTTGTGGTCGGAGCCCATGTAGCGCTTGATAGATGAAACTGTTCTGTCGGGGTTTGTGATAGCCTGACGCTTTGCAACCTGACCGATAAGACGCTCGCCTGTCTTGGAGAACGCTACAACGGAAGGAGTTGTTCTTGCACCCTCGGGATTAGTGATAACTGTAGGCTCACCGCCTTCGAATACTGCTACGCAAGAGTTTGTAGTACCTAAATCTATACCAATGATTTTTGCCATTTGAAAATACCTCCAAATATTATTATTTTATCCGTGAATTCACGGTAGATTTACTT
>SVSK01000018.1 GCA_015064345.1 Oscillospiraceae bacterium
CAACATCCTCTCTCGCAGGCTTCGGTCTCTTCAACTCCATGCACTACTATGACGTTGAAAACGGTGGCGTATTCCGTAACTCCGACGAAGCTAAGAAGGTTCTCTGCGACATCTACGCAGTAGACTACACTAAGTACGAAACACTTGACGACGCTGTTGACGCTATCACAGGTTACAACCTCACAGAAGCAAGAGCTCTCCTCACAAAGGCTTACAACGAAGCTCTTGAAGCTGGCGACATCAAGGAAACAGATAAGGTTCTCCTCACATTCGGTTCCGGTGCTATCAACGAAACAGTTCAGAGACGTTGCGACTTCATCGCAGCTGCTTGGGCAGAGCTCGCAGTTGGCACACCTCTCGAAGGCAGAATCGAAGTTGAACTTAAGGACTTCGCTACAGCTTGGGCTAACGACTTCCGTGCAGGCGCATATGACGTATGTATGGGTGGTTGGACAGGCGCAGCTTGGGACCCCGGCTACTTCCTCCTCGCTTACCTCAGCCCCGACTACATGTACTCCAAGGCTTGGGATACAGGTTCTCAGACAATGACATTCACAATGGTTGGCGTTGCTGAAGACGGCGGTGACATCACAGAAACAATGACACTCCTCGAATGGTATGACTGCCTCAACGGTGCTGCAGGCGCTAAGTATGACTGGTCCGCTACAGCTCTCGAACAGAGCCAGAGACTCCAGCTCATCGCAGCTCTCGAAAAGGAAGTTCTCGCAGTATACTATACTGTTCCTCTCTACAACAACTTCGGTGCTTCCCTCCTCTCCTACCAGGTTGACTACGTAACATACGAATACAACACATTCATGAGTTACGGCGGAGTTAAGTACATGACATACAACTTCGACGATGCTGAATGGGCTGCAGAAGTAGCTGCTCAGAACGGCGAACTCAACTACAAATAATATATCGTCATAAATGTTAACGATCTTGAGGGATAGTTTCACCGCTATCCCTCATCTTCGATTAACTGAGAAAGGAGTTATCCGAAAATGTATATGTTCAAATATATCTGTAAAAGAATAGGCCTCATGCTTATGACTTTTACAATTATATTTATTATATGCTTTGTACTCGTCAAACTTCTTCCGATAGATTATTCCGTTGGATTTGGTGAGGATACAGAAAAGATCACAGCACAGCTTAAGGCCCGCGGATATGACAAGCCTATTATGGAGCAGCTTGCTCAGTATATCAGACGAATCGTCAAGGATGGCGACTTCGGTATAGGCTTCAGAATGCCCGAATATCGCGGTAGGGCAGTTTGGGACGTTTTCATTGAAAAGCTTCCCCCCACAATTCTTATTAATATTTATTCTACTTTAATTGCGGTACCGATCGGAATTGCCCTCGGTATTTTTGCCGCGCTTAAGAAGAACAAGTGGCAGGACCATCTCATCAGTACTACTGTAATGGTCTTTATTTCCGTACCGTCCTTCGTGTACGCGACACTTCTTCTCTATATCATCTGCTTCAAGGCGAGTCTTTTGCCCTTGAGTATTGCGTCATTCGCTGACGTTATTAAGGCTTACCCCGATAAGGGTCTCGTATATACGCCCGGTACTATGAACTGGCATATGTACTTTAATAAGGAAATGTTCTTGTCAATGCTTCCCGCTGTATTCAGTATGTCGTTCGGCTCCATTGCCGGTTATGCACGTTTCACTCGCGCCGAGCTTACTGAAGTATTGACAAGTGAATTTATGCTTCTCGCAAGAACCAAGGGTCTTACCAAGGCTCAGGCTACCACACGTCACGCACTCCGTAACTCCATGGTGCCTATCTTCCCCTCTATCGTAGGTGAATTTGTAAGCGTACTCTCCGGTTCTCTCGTAATCGAGAAGATCTTCTCTATCCCCGGCGTTGGCGGTCTCTATCTTGCAGCCATCAACAGCCAGGACTACGACTTCTTTATGATGCTCTCGGCGTTCTACCTCCTCGTCGGACTTGCTGCCGGTCTCGTTATCGATCTGTCCTACGGTGTAATCGACCCGAGAATTAGAATGGGGGCGAAATAAATGAAAGCAAGTGAATACAAGATCTCCGCTGAAAAATTCGTTTTCCATTCCTCAGGTGATAACCTCCACGACAAGAAGCTGGAAACAAAGCCCGTAACTTACTTCAGAGACGCGCTTAACCGTTTCACAAAGAACAAGGCTTCTATCGTAGCGTTCTTTATCATCGCGTTCCTCTTCCTCTTCGCTATCCTCGGTCCCATCATCTCCCCCTATCAGGTTAAGGATGAAGACATCAACTACGCTTATGCTCAGCCCAAGAACAAGCTGTTCTACAATCTGGGTATCAAGTTCTGGGACGGCGGTCAGAATAAGGAAGTTAACAAGGCTACCTACGACCTCTACAGAGGTATTCAGGAAGAAACAGGCAGAACCGTTATTATGTCCGAGGTAACCACCCGTGAACAGACTTACATGGGTAAGACCTCTGTGCTCTACAACTTCAGACTTGACACTTACAATGCCGCAGGCGTTAAGTACGTGCTTCTGAACGAACAGCAGTACGCAGATCTTCAGGCATTCCAGGACGCAAATAACGTTCAGATCATTCTGCCTATCACCGATCCCAAGCTCCGTCCTCAGGCTGAGCAGGATAAGGAAAACGCCAACATCTGGTACAGAACCAAGCTTGGCGCAGGTCGTAAGACTGAGATCATCTACGACAAGGAAGGCAACTTCATTCCGATCTACAAGGCTAACGACGGCAAGGATAACTACACCTCCACAATGTACTGGGAAGGCGACGAAAAGCTTTACAACTATGCTGAAGCAAAAGACGGCGGCATGTGGAAGATCCGCGTAGACTACAAGGAATACTACGCATATATCAACCGCGACAAGGGTATCTCCGAGCCTCTCTTCATCTTCGGTGCAAACAACGCAGGTAAGGACATCTTCACCTGTCTTGCATCCGGTGCTCGCTTCTCCTTTATCCTTGCGCTCATCGTTGCATCCGTTAACCTTTGCGTTGGTGCCATCTACGGTGCTATCGAAGGTTACTACGGCGGTAAGATCGACCTTATCATGGAGAGAATCGTTGACCTTCTTGCGTCCATCCCCTTCATGATCGTTATCACACTTCTTAAATACCACTTTGATGCATCTCATATCGTTATCCTGTTCATCTCATTCTTCCTTACAGGTTGGACGGGTATGGCAGGTCGTACAAGAATGCAGTTCTACCGCTTCAAGAATCAGGAATACGTGCTTGTTGCAAGAACACTGGGCGCTCGCGACCGCAGAATTATGTTCAAGCACATCTTCCCCAACGCTATCGGTACTCTTATCACAAGCTCCGTGCTTGTAATCCCGAGCGTTATCTTCTCCGAAACGAGCCTTAGCTATCTGGGAATCATCAACCTGAGCACAGGTAATATGACATCCGTGGGTACTCTCCTTGCAACAGGTCAGAACTACCTGTTCACTTACCCCCACATGATCCTCTTCCCCTCACTGTTTATCAGCTTGCTGATGCTCTGCTTCAACCTCTTCGGTAACGGTCTCCGTGACGCGTTTAACCCCTCTCTCAGAGGTACGGAAGATTAAGGAAACTATTTCTATTAATATTGAAGATTGAATGCCGCGTTTTCCGTAAATATCGGGAAATGGGCGGCGGAAAGGAACGGTCATATCTATGGATAAGAAATTAGAAGTAAAAAATCTCCAGATATCCTTCCGTACGCAAGGTGGAATTCTTAAAGCCGTAAGAAATATCTCCTTTGACTTAAACAAGGGTGAGACCTTGGCGATCGTTGGTGAGTCCGGCTCAGGTAAATCCGTAACAAGTAAAGCTATTATGGGTATCCTTGCCGGTAACTCCATCGTTGAGGGCGGCGAAATCTTATACGACGGACAGGATCTACTCAAGATCACTGAAGAAGATTATCACAAGATCCGCGGTGACAAAATTGCGATGATCTTCCAGGACCCCATGTCCAGCCTTAACCCTATCATGAGGGTTGGTCAGCAGCTTACTGAGGCTATGATACTCAAGGCTAAGACCGGTAAGAGAAACGCAAAGCACGCGTTCAACTCTATGCTGGGCACACTGGGTAAAAATATCAAATCCGCATACACCGAGGCAGGTGAAAATAAGTCTGCTGAGGTTGATGCTAAGCTTAAGAAGTTCGACAGCTTCTGTATCAACGCTACAAAGCTTGAAAGAGAGTTCAACGAAAAGTACACAAGTGCTATGACTCTCGAGGTTGAGGCGCAGAACGTTGTTCTCATGCTTGAAAAGAACAAGAAGTTCGACGTCTCCGCTGAGCTGAAGAGCCTTGCAAAGCTTCTTGTTGCATCATACGACGTTGACGTTATCGTAAAGAACGATAATAGCACCGCTGTTCAGGCAGAGCTTAAGGAAGTGGCTGCTCAGGGCAAGAATGCCGACGTAGCACGCGCACTTGACGCTGCAAGAAAGGTTTACGCTCTTGCAAATGAGGCTGTAAACAAGCAGAAGCCCAACTTCTTCACTCTCGGCTACTACAAGATGATGCACCCCGGCGTTGACCTTAACAAGATGGACGTTGACGAGATGAACGCTATGACTCGTGAGTTCCTCGATAACGATTTCATGCTGGACTTCATCGCTACCGCTGAAAAGGGTGTTAAGTACTCCCACGACAACTCCATCACACTGAAGAAGGAGTGCGTTAAGGATCTTACTGCGGCTCTTGAATACTTCAAGGCAGGCAAGCTTGATCAGGGGGAGTGTGCGAAGTACGAAAAGAAGCTCTCCGCTCTCGTTGAGGCTGCTATCGACAGACTCTCCGTTAAGAAGGAAAGTATCGAGTACGTATTCCGCTCCGCTCTCTCTGCCGCTATCAAGGATTACTTTGTTGGCGTAAAGAGAAACCCTGTTGAAGAGAGAAAGTATCTCCGCAACAAGGCTAAGTACGATAGAGAATGCAGAAAGGGTCAGACTCCCGACTGGACTCTCGCTCCTCAGGTTGTAATTGACCTTGATCTCAAGCTTTCCAATATCGTAAAGATCATCGAAAACCTCATCGCTCACTACAATGAGAATATCGAAAACCACGAAAATCAGAAGTTCAACGTAAACGCTCGCGTTATCGAGATCATCGACTACCTCAAGGACCAGGCTTCCAAGTTCGTTGTTAAGATGAACAAGAGAATCGCCAAGGCTAAGGCTATCAAGCTCCTTGACGAGGTTGGTATTCCCGAGCCCGCAACTCGTTTCCGTCAGTTCCCCTTCGAGCTGTCCGGTGGTATGAGACAGAGAATCGTTATCGCGATCGCACTGTCCGCTAACCCTGACATCCTTATCTGCGACGAGCCTACAACAGCTCTCGACGTTACAATTCAGGCGCAGATCCTTGAGCTTATCAACCAGATCAAGGCTCAGAGAAACCTCTCCGTTATCTTCATCACTCACAACATGGGTGTTGTTGCTAACATGGCTGACAGAATTGCCGTTATGTACGCAGGTAAGATCATCGAGCACGGTACTGCAAACGAGATCTTCTACGAGCCCGCTCATCCTTATACTTGGGCGCTACTCAGCTCCATGCCGGACCTTCAGACCACTGAAAAGCTGGAATCCATCCCCGGTACACCTCCGAACATGATCTATCCTCCCAAGGGTGACGCGTTCGCAGCAAGAAACAAGTACGCTCTCGACATCGACTTCGAGGTTGAACCTCCGCTGTTCGAGATCACAGATACACACTACGCCGCTACATGGCTGCTCCACCCCAATGCACCCGCTGTTGAAATGCCTCAGCTTATCAAGGCCCGCATTGAAAGAATGAAGAAGGAGAGAGAAAATGGCTGAAAATAAAGAAGTTTTATTAAGTGTCAAGAATCTCCAGCAGTACTTCAAGATGGGCAGACGTGAGCTCAAGGCAGTTGACAACGTAAGCTTTGACATCTACAAGGGCGAGGTTTTCGGTCTTGTTGGTGAGTCCGGCTGCGGTAAGACTACTACCGGTCGTTCGATCATCAGACTGTACGACATCACCGGCGGCTCCGTTTACTACAAGGGCGAGCGTATCTGCGCAGGTACACGTTCCTACAAGGATGCTATCAAGGCAGCCCGCAAGGACTATGCTGAAAAGAAGATAACTAAGGAAGAGCTTGAAAAGATCGTAACTGAAAATCGCGCTGAGATCAAGAAGGCACAGGCTGATCACCAGAAGTGGTCCCGCTCTGCCGGCAAGAACCAGCTTACAAACGAGATCCAGATGATCTTCCAGGACCCCATCGCTTCTCTTGACCCCCGTATGACAGTCCGCGACATCATTGCCGAAGGTCTTATCATCCGCGGCATCAAGGACAAGGATTACATTGACAAGCAGGTTTACAAGATCCTTGAAACTGTTGGTCTCGTTCAGGAACACGCATCCCGTTATCCTCACGAGTTCTCCGGCGGTCAGCGTCAGCGTATAGGTATTGCCCGCGCTGTTATCATGAACCCCGAGCTTATTATCGCCGACGAGCCTATCTCCGCGCTTGACGTTTCCATTCAGGCACAGGTTATCAACCTTCTGAATGACCTGAGCGAAAAGATGGGTCTGACCATCATGTTCATCGCCCACGACCTGGCGGTTGTTAAGTACTTCTCCAACAGAATCGCAGTAATGTACTACGGTAAGATCGTTGAGCTTGGAACAAGTGATGAGCTCTTTGCACATCCTTTCCATCCTTACACACGTTCACTTCTCTCCGCTATTCCTCTCCCTGACCCGATCACTGAGAAGAACAGAAAGAGAATCGTGTACAACCCCATGCTCGACCACGATTATTCCAAGGAACAGCCCGTACTTCAGGAAGTTTACCCCGGTCACTTCGTACTCTGCAACACTGAAGAGCTCGAAAAGTACCGCGCTGAACTTGCAGAAACAAAAGCAGAATGAAGTCACTCAGAAAATATCTGATAACCATCGCGGCAGGACTTCTCGGAGCATTTGGAATCGCGTATTCCAAGGATATCTTCTCCGTAACAGACCCTGCCACCCTGTACCACATCCTCTGTGACAGCTTCTTTGTCATGGGCGTTGTGCTCACAGGCTTCGGACTTCTCATCTTTTCCACAAATGAAGGCACTTTTGACATGCTGGTTTACGGCGTCAGCTCATTTGTAGACATCTTCAGACGCACAAGCCGCAAAAAGTACGAGACCTTCTACGACTATCGCGCGGCACACCAGGAGAAAAAGATAAAGTTCGGCTTCATGCTCATCTGCGGCCTTGGATTTCTCGCAGTCGCTGCGGTTATGTATTTGTTGTACAACAAAAATATATAAAAAAATTATCCCTTCAAGAAAAACTTGGAGGGATTTTTTGTTGTGTAAAATATTGATGTTTTAGTGGGAAAATTTGCTAAAACGAAAATTTTGTTGCAAAATATTAACATGACATTGTCATCCTGAGTGGAGCGAAGCGTAATCGAAGGATCTCTATTAGATTCTTCGACTTCGTACTGCGTACTTCGCTCAGAATGACATAGTTGTTCGTTTTGTCGTTTCCCCGCCGAGTGAAGCATTAATCTCATCGACGGGTAAAAGGCAATTTATCATTTTCCTACACAAAACCGTGCGAAGATTTCGGCAACGATGTGCTGCTCAATTCCGCGGCCGTCGGTTTCGTTCAGCGCGCACATTGCTTCTTCTGCCAGGGTGCAAACGCAGTCAATGGGGTCACCGCATTCTATCGCCATTACGGCTTTTTCCAGTGAAATTCGCGCATGCTCAAGCTGCTCACGCTGTCTCACGTCCCAAATAACCGCTTCGTGGCGCAGATCAATCTTGTCACTGCCGAAAAGCTGGCTGATGGCTGATTCAAGCTGGCTTCCGTCTGTGATCTCGCCTGCAGATGTGCGAATTACCACCGTGCATACTGCGGAAATCGCAGAAATCTCATCCTCCGTGATAACGCATCCCATGTCAGCCTTGTTGATAACTCCGATTTTAGGCGCTGTGACTGTGGAAAGCTTCGAAATGAGTGACTTGTCCTCGTCGGTCAGAGGCTCGCTGCCGTCGAAAACTGCGATTACAAGCTCGCTTTTCTCAATTTCGCTCTCCGCACGGTCGATACCCATCTTTTCCACAGTATCGTCGGACTCGTGAATACCTGCCGTGTCGGAAAGTCGCAGGGTCACGCCACCGAAAGACACAGTTTCACGGAGAATGTCGCGGGTCGTGCCGGCAATTTGGGTTACAATGGCGGATTCTTCACCGGTCATCAGGTTGAAAAGTGAGCTTTTTCCAACGTTGGGACGTCCGCAAATAACGCATTTCACACCCTCGGAGATGGCTTTTCCCACCTTGTACGTGCCGAGAAGTGAATTTACCTTGTCAAGAGATCTCTGAAGCGTGCCGCCGATCTCACGTTCACCCTCGTCGCCAACGTCCTCTTCGGGATAGTCGATGGCGGCGTAAAGGGCAGTCATCGTGTCAAGAAGCCCCTCGGATATCTCGCTGATCGCACGGGTTACGTTACCTCGAACTGCGCCGCCCGAGAGCTGCATGCGCTCCTTTGTGTCCGCATCGATGAGCAATCCAACCGCCTCAGCCTCGGTGAGAGACATTTTTCCGTTGATGAACGCGCGACGCGTGAACTCACCGGGACCTGCCGCTGTGGCACCGTGAGCAAGGGCGGAAAGGTACACTTCCTGTGTCACCGCAACACCGCCGTGGCACGCGATCTCAACGGAGTCTTCCCCTGTAAATGATGCGGGAGAGAGGAATACAGTCACCATTCCCTCGTCGCATACTTCACCCGTGGAGTCGAGAATTGATCCGAAAACTGCCTTGCGAGGTGAGATTTCGGAGAGCTTTTTACCGCTTTTCGGGATGAACATTCCCTCGGCTACCCGAACTGCATCGGGACCCGATATTCTGATTACAGCGATGCCGCCCCGACCTCTCGGAGTTGACACCGCCGCTATTGTTGTTCCTATTCTGTTCATGTGATTTTCCTTTGGAAAACAAAATAATAAAGAATAAATAATAAATAATAGATAAAAAAGATGAAAACTTTTATAATTTAGTGAGGTTTTTGTGTGAAATATTAACCTGCACGTTGTCATTCTGACCTCGAAGAATCTGATAGAGATCCTTCGATTACGCTTCGCTCCACTCAGGATGACAAACAGGCAACCACTGTCATTCTGAGCGAAGTACGCAGTACGAAGTCGAAGAATCTATCGGAGATCCTTTAATTTACGTGTAACCATTCTAATACAATTACTTTTTGAACACAGTGAAAAAAGTTTCCACACCTATTCACTTTTACCTCTTACCTATTACCTTATCTTAGTACGTCGGCGAATCCAGTCTCCAGCCGTTTTCCGTCTTAACGAGGCGCACCTCAACGTAGAGATCCAGCCCGCCGTTGTAGTAAGTGGGCATCTCAACCACCACGGTGCCGTTTTTCTGACTCTTCACCGTCATCTCATCCACCGCGTACTCTCTGCCAAGGGGAATCGCCTCGTCACCGAGATTCAGTCGCACGGTGAGCACGCCGTTCATCTCGATATACATAGCGTACATGGCGTTGTGGGTCACAGTCTCACCCTCGATATTCTGAAGCTGACCCGAAATTCCCGCAAATGCCCGCTGGAAAAGGTACTCGGAATAATCTTCGGTGAACACAGCCAAGGTAGCCGCACGAAGATCCGCCTCCGTCTGATAAGGGGAATCTGCAGACACGGGATGGTAGTTTATTTGCTCAATATCGCTCTCGAAGGAGTTGTAGAACTCCTCAATAACCTCGCGGTCGTCGGATATGGGCAGTCCCTCACCAAAGTAGATGACGTTGAGCTCATATGATTTTGGAAGCAGCTCCTCAAGTGCCGCCTTGATCTCCGCTTCGTCGTATTTCACTTCCTCTTTGCAGGAAACGAGGAAAACGGAGCAGATCAGCGTAAGAACCAGTGCTAAAATTAGGATTTTTTTCATTGTTTTTCCTTTATGTTGGTTTATAAAAACGGATATTTAACATCTACCACGACGTTCAGTTTGAATTTCTTCATTTAGAAAGTCAAAACCTCAAAGTCTGTCATTCTGAGCCTGTCGAAGAATCTAATGAGATCCTTCGGCACGGGTAGGGTATATAGAAATCAACACACACAACCGAAGTTGACCCTACCCACCGAGAACTTCGTTCTCGTTTTGTTCACCCTAAATCCCTACTCAGGATGACAATGTAAAGTCGTTGAGGTTGGGATTTCTATAGCGGGAGGGGAGCGCTTCGCTAAAAGAATAAATAATAAATAATAGAGAATAAATAATAAATATTTGGGGTAGCGAAACCGTCATTTCATCCGCTGACGGGAAGATACAATATCTCTTTGTCGTAGGGACAGGTTACGATACTTTGTATCGTTGCCCGACTGTCCGTCGTTCAGGTTTGAATTTCTCCACCCCGGAACGTAAAACCCCAAAGTCTGTCATTCTGAGCCTGTCGAAGAATCTAATGAGATCCTTCGACTTCACACTCCGTGTTCCGCTCAGGATGACAATGTAAAGTCGTTTAAGTTTGAATTTCACCGCGGAAGTGGAAACCCATCCCCAACGTTATATTCTTATTCTTCTGTTTCTTCCGCTTCTTCCTCTGCAGCGGATTCAACGAGGGCGAAGTTCACGATCTTCTTGTCTCCGCTGAGGCGCATTACGATAACACCTGCTGCCGCTCTGCCGTATGTGGGAATGTCGGCGGCGGGTGTGCGGATCATTGTACCGTCGTTTGTGATCATGAGGATATCCTCGTTATCACGTACAACTGCGATTCCGCAAACGTCTCCTGTTTTCTGATTGAGCTTCTGAAGGATCATACCCTGGATGCCGCGACCCTTTGCTTCGAATTCATTCGGGCTCATCTTCTTACCAAAACCGCCTTCGCTGATGGTAACAAGTGAGTTTTCAGCCGCCCATTCTTCACCGCGCTCGATGATGCACGCACCTGCAACTTCGTCACCTTCACGGAGGGAGATTCCGCGAACGCCACGGGCACTTCTTCCCATAATGGAAACCTTGCCCTCTTCAAATCTTGCTGCAAGACCCTTACGTGTAGCAATCATGATATCAGATTCACCATGAGTGAGGCCAACGAAGATGAGTCTGTCGCCTTCGTCAAGACTCAATGCGATCTTACCGCCCTTACGCTTGATTGCAAATTCAGAAAGGCGTGTACGCTTAACTACACCGCGCTGTGTAACCATTACGAGATAGTTCTTGTCGTCGAATTCTTCATCCTCGGCAATATTGCTGTAATCGGGCACGCTGATCATTGCGGTGATCTTTTCATCCGGAGTCACGTCAATGATGTTTACGATGTTGGATCCCTTTGCTGTACGTCCTGCCTCGGGAACACGGTACGCCTTGATCTGGTGTACTCTGCCCGTGTCGGTAAACAGCATGAGGAAGGAGTGAGAATCCACAACGGCAACCCGCTCGATGAAGTCCTCTTCCTTGGTAGCCATGCCGATAATACCCTTACCGCCGCGCTTCTGTGCAGAATATACGTCGGAGGGCTGGCGTTTGATGTAGCCTGTATGTGTGAGAGTGATAACTGCGTTATGTCTCTCGATAAGGTCTTCAAGAACGATCTCGTTTTCCGCTTCTTCGATTGTGGTGCGGCGAGCGTCACCGAATCTCTGCTTGATCTCCATCATTTCGTTCTTGATGATCTCTTTGATCTTGTTGTCATCCGCGAGAATTGCACGGTACTCGTCAATAGCCTTGTACAGCTCTGCAAGTCTTGTTTCAACCTTCTGGCGTTCCATACCGGAAAGTCTGCCCAGAGTCATCTGAACGATTGCCTGCGCCTGCTCTTCGGAAAGGGAGAAGCGGATCTTCAGGTTTTCTCTCGCTGTGGGAGTGTCGGGAGAGTTGCGGATTATTGTGATAACCTCGTCGATGTTGTCAATGGCGATCTTGTAACCCTCGTTGATGTGAGCTTCTCTGAGCGCCTTGTCAAGATCAAACTTAACACGGTTACGGATAACGGATTCCTGGTGGGAAATGTAAACGCCAAGCACCTGACGGAGGTTCAATATCTTCGGCTCGTTGTTAACCAGCGCAAGCATGATAACGGAGCAGGTGGATTCAAGCTCTGTGTACTTGTAGAACTGGTTGAGAACGATCTGGAGGTTTGCATCTCGGCGGCACTCGATAACGATTCTCATACCGTTTCGGTCGGACTCGTTGCGGATGTCAGTAACACCCTCGATGCGCTTGTCCTTGACCTGCTGTGCCATATTCTCGATCAGCGGGTCCTTCTGCACCATGTAGGGGATCTCTGTGATGATGATGCGGTGATTTTCTTCTTCAATTTCCGCCTTTGCACGAACCATGATACGTCCGCGGCCTGTGGAATATGCTTCGTAGATACCTGCAGTACCGTGGATCCCCGCACCGGTCGGGAAGTCGGGACCCTTGATGAACTGCATCAGCTCCGGCACACCTGCGTCCGGATGCTCCATGTAGTAGATGGCGCCGTCAATTACCTCGGAAAGGTTGTGAGGCGGGATATTTGTCGCCATACCGACAGCGATACCGATTGCGCCGTTTACAAGGAGATTGGGGAAGCGGGAAGGCAGAACTGTGGGCTCCTTGCGAGTGTTATCGAAGTTCATTGTCCACGGGATAACGTCCTTGTCGATGTCCTTCATCATCTCGCCGGAAATGCGCGACAAACGAGCCTCGGTGTAACGGTAAGCCGCGGGGCCGTCACCGTCGATTGAACCGAAGTTACCCTTGCCGTCAACCAGCATATATCTGTATGAGAAGTCCTGCGCCATACGAACCATCGTTCCGTAAACGGAAGAGTCGCCGTGTGGGTGATATCTACCGAGCACGTTACCTACTGTGGTAGCGGACTTGCGGAACTGCTGATCGTGTGTGAGGTTGTCCTCGTACATTGCGTACAGAACACGACGCTGACCGGGCTTCATTCCGTCTCGTGCGTCGGGCAGTGCTCGGGACACGATAACGGACATGGAATATTCAATAAATGATTTCTGAACTTCCTTTTCCATGTTGATCGGAACTATCTTCTGATCGGGAAATTCAATATTGTAGTCAAGCTTCTTTGCCATATGAGCTCCTTTTGGGAAAATTAAAGAAGAAAGAATAAATAATTGATAAAAAAGAATAAATAATAGAGAATAAAGAATAAATATTTGTGGTAGCGAAACCGTCATTTCATCCGCTGACGGGAAATTACCTGCTAACTGTAGGGGCGATCATCGATCGTCCACCATCGAGGTCTGAATTTCTCCACCCCGGAACGTCAAAACCCCAAAGTCTGTCATTCTGAGCCTGTCGAAGAATCTAATGGAGATCCTTCGATTACGCTCCGCTTCACTCAGGATGACATCGTAAAGTCGTTCGGGTTTGAATTTCTCCACCCCGGAACGTCAAAACCCCAAAGTCTGTCATTCTGAGCCTGTCGAAGAATCTAATGGAGATCCTTCGATTACGCTCCGCTTCACTCAGGATGACAAGATAAACCGCACGCTCGCACAAGATGGGTTTCATCACAGGATGACAGCCAAACCCTAACCATTGTCATTCTGAGCCTGTCGAAGAATCTAATGGAGATCCTTCGATTGGGTAGGGTATTATGAGTACAAAACCCATACATTACACTGACCCTACCCGTGAGAACTTCGTTCTCTTTATGTTTTGCTGTTATTTTCACTTAGGATGACAGGTTAATAAAATTAACGTTTATAGGAATATTTTGTGTAAAATATTAACTTATAACCTATAGTTAATAACTCATAACTCCTTACTCTCCAGCAACGTAGTCTCCTGCGACACTTGCGGCATAAGCCATGGAGTCGGGGATGCTCATCTTAACGCCGTAACGGGCGTAAACGAATGCGCCGAGGAATGTGTCTCCGGCACCTTTGAGACGAACGACCTTGCGCTTTTCCGTGGGGAAAAATTCGCTCTTTCTCTCGCCGTCCACTGTCTCGGTAAAGAACGCGCCGTCTCCCGCCATTGTGGTAATAACGGAAATTCCCTCGTTCAGAGACTCAGCCGCTGAAACAACCTCATCCTCTGTGAGAAGCTCACGTTCAACCAGAGCGGACAGCTCATCACGGTTAGGCTTTATAAGATCCGGGGGTATTTCACCGCTTACAGCGATTTTTAGCGCTTCTCCGTCTGCATCAATGATGACGATACCACCGAGAGCCTTAACTTTCCCGCAAAGCTCGGCAGGATAGGACTTTTTTACATCCTTCGGACAGCTGCCTGCAATGATAAGCACGTCTCCTGCTTCAACGGAGTCGAGGATGAGCTTTTCAACATCCTTTATCGCTTCTCCCACAGGTGTTCCGGGGGCATTTACCTCAACGGACTCACCTACGTCGGGGATAACGGAGACGTTCACTCTCGTGTTTTCTTTAATCGGCACGGCGTACGTCTCCATTCCCTCGCTGAGAAGAATATCGGAGAGCAGTTTTCCCGTCGCACCGCCAAGAGGAGCCACATTCATGAGTGATATTTTGTTGTTTTCTTCAGTAAAATGTGAATTTTTTATACAATTCATTATTGCGCGGCACACGTTGATTCCTTTACCGCCTGCGTTCACCTTGTGAGAAGCCGCACGGGAAGTAACGCCGATCTGCACGTCTTTTACGGAATATTCAATGTCCACCGCGGGAGAAAGAGTGAGTGTAATGATTTTCATAAATAATAAATAATAGAGAATAAATAATAAATAATAGATATTTTTTGGCGAAAATTTAATGATATTGCGTTTGTTTTGTGTAAAATGTTAACTAAATCTTGTCATTCTGAGCCTGTCGAAGAATCTATCATAGATCCTTCGATACGGGTAGGGTATATAGAAATCAACACACAACTGAAGTTGACCCTACCCACCGAGAACTTCGTTCTCGTTTAGCTCACCTTAAATCTACACTCAGGATGACAAGATAAATCGCACGCTCGTGCAAGATGGGATTACCTCACAGGATGACAGCAAAACCCCAACCACTGTCATTCTGAGCGAAACACGAAGTGTGTAGTCGAAGAATCTCGAATAGATCCTTCTATTTCTCTACGCTCAGAATGACAGATTAAACCATATACCTTAAACATCCAAATTTTCCGCGTACTTGGCGTTTGCTTCGATGAACTCTCTTCTCGGCTCGACCTTGTCACCCATGAGGATGGAGAAGATCTCGTCGCACTTCATTGCGTCTTCAACCTCAACCTTGAGAATTGTTCTCGTCTCGGGATTCATGGTTGTTTCAGCCAACTCTTCTGCATTCATCTCACCAAGACCTTTGTAACGGTCAACGATGATCTTACCGCCACCGAGGTTTTCAATGATCTCATCACGCTCTGCATCGTTGAATGCGTAAAGCTCCTTCTGACCCTTGCGGATTCTGTAAAGCGGCGGCTGTGCGAGGAAGATGTGTCCCTCGTCGATCAGCTGGCGCATATGACGGAAGAAGAACGTGAGCAGCAGTACTCTGATGTGAGAACCGTCAACGTCGGCGTCCGCCATGATGATGATCTTGCCGTAACGGAGCTTTGCTATATCGAAATCGTCACCGATACCGCAGCCAAGCGCCTGGATGATCGGAATAAGTGAAAGATTTGTGTAAACCTTGTCAAGTCTGGACTTTTCAACATTGAGAACCTTACCGCGGAGAGGAAGGATAGCCTGGAACTTGGAGTCGCGTCCGCTCTTTGCAGAACCACCCGCAGAGTCACCCTCTACAAGGAAAAGCTCAGTAAATTCAACGCGCTTGTCCTGACAGTCAGCAAGCTTACCGGGAAGAGTAGAGCCTTCAAGCACTGACTTACGTCTTGTAAGCTCGCGTGCCTTTCTTGCCGCTTCTCTTGCTCTCTGTGCCGCAAGGGACTTTTCAACAATCGCCTTGGCAACCTGGGGATTCTCTTCATAGAACTCGGACAGCTTTTCGGTAACGATGTTATCAACAATACCTCTTACTTCGGAGTTACCGAGCTTTGCCTTGGTCTGGCTTTCAAACTGCGCGTCAGGCAGCTTAACGGAAACAACAGCGCAAAGACCTTCTCTTGCGTCTTCACCTGTGAGATTCTTGTCGGAATCCTTCAAGGCACCGCATTTTCTCGCATAGTTGTTGAGAACTTTAGTGATCGCACTCTTGAAGCCTGTATCGTGAGTACCACCGTCGATGGTGGACATGTTATTAGCGAATGTAACGATGGTTTCGTTGTAGCTGTCGTTGTACTGCATGGCAACTTCTGCTGTGATGTCGCCCTTTTCAGCCTTCATGTAGATGACCTGGGGATGTACAACGTTGGCACGCTTTGCCTTGTTAAGATGCTCAACGAACTGACGGATACCTCCCTCATAAACAAGGTCGTATTCAAGATATTCACCGCCGCGAACACTTCCGTCATCCTCGAATTTTACCTTGCCGCCGTCCTCTTCTTCTTCGATTTCGGAGTTTTGTGCAACATCGCCTTCGAGAAGTTCTTCATCCTCGTCAGCTTCAGTTTCAAGCACAGTTCCGGGGATAATATCATCCTTCGGCAGAGGCTTGCGCTCGTCACGGATGATAATGCGGATGCCTGCATTGAGGAATGCCTGCTCACGGAGACGTGTGAGAAGTATGTCAAGGTCGAATTCGGTTGTGTCGGTGAAAACTTCAGCATCCGGCTTAAAGCGAACGTACAGACCGTGGTCATCAGTTGGTCCTATGTCGGCAAATTCTCTTGCAATACCGCCGCGCTCAAAACGCATGGTGTAACGTCTGCCTTCGTAGCAGTTGTCAACCTCCATCCACTCGGAAAGAGCGTTAACAACGGACGCACCAACGCCGTGGAGACCGCCGGAGATCTTGTAACCGCCACCGCCGAACTTACCACCGGCATGAAGCACAGTGAATACTACCTCGAGAGTGGGCTTGCCTGTCTGGTGCATACCTGAGGGAACACCGCGGCCGTTATCGCGCACGGAAACAGAACCGTCGGGGTACAGCACCACTTCGATGCAGTCACAACGGCCCGCCATTGCTTCGTCTATGGAGTTATCAACAATTTCATATACCAGGTGGTGCAGACCTCTCTGGGAAGTAGTACCGATGTACATACCCGGTCTCTTGCGGACAGCTTCAAGTCCTTCAAGCACCTGTATTTGATTTTCGTCGTAAACTTGTGTTGGAATCTGGTTATTGTCCATTTGAGTCTCCGGAAAAAAGTTATTAGTTATGGGTTATGAGTGATAAGTTATAAGTGATGTAGCCTTCGGCAGTGATGTATCGCTTTGCGAAATGATGTTGCCTTCGGCAGTGATGTATGCCTTCGGCAAGTTGTGGAAACTTTTTTCGTCATGAATGACTCAAAAAGTAGATTTTATTAAATAGGTGCGGGTGAATTAAAGTTAAAGCTGCACGGAAAACAAGATGGGGATTCTTAAGGGGAAGAATCGGAGATGTTGCAGTTGAATTTTCAAATCTATAACAATTGGCGGGATTCATGCGTGTGGAAGTATAAGCAATAATAAATATCCCGTCCTCCTTCCCCTTAAGTGGACGGTGATTCACAAGAGGTGTGGACATGGAACACCTCTTGTGCGCCCCACGCGTAGTGCCAAAAATAGGTTGAAAGAGCAAGCGCGGTTGAATAGTAAAGCGGAATGAATATAGAATAGTGCAGACTTTGGTCTCCTCCTCCGTCATACTTCGTATGCCACCTCCCCCCACAGGGGAAGGCTTATAAAGACATGGAGTGCAGTTTGATACTGTTAGACGGAGAGGATGATTTATCAAACGCAGTTTGATGGCTCCCCTACGGGTGTTGCGGTGATTCACGGGGTTTCAAAGGGCACTCCCTTTTTCTTCAATTACAGCTGCAAGCCCTCTACCCTTGATAAAATCGCACTTGTGGAAATGTGGGTGAAAATTATCTTCTCGTCTGTAAGGACGAAGGTGCGAGGCAGATCAGTGCCTGCCATGTCCGTCTTGCCATCCTTTTCCGCATTTTTTAGAAATTCCTTCGTGAGTGCGGAATCCCACTTGCCGTCCATGTCAAAGCAACCGATAACCTCACGGTCTCTGACATTGTAGCCGGCGCCTATGTGAATATACATAAATTTTCTACCCTTTATTTGTTCATTCTGATGGGCATTACGAAGTACATGAACATGTTAGTCTTGCTGTCAAGATCGCAGGATGTGCTGTTTTCCGCAACGTCAAGGGCACGATCACCGAAAATTGACGCGTCCGGTCGGGCATTAATGAATGTGGGACCCTCAGCAGGCTCGATAACTACTCCCATGAGAGGAGAATTAAGTCTGATTCTGATCCTGTCGCAGTCTGACGGACAAGCCTTGAGAGATTCAAGGAGATAACGGCAGTTGAAACCGATAGTTACATCCGCGCCGTCCTTTGCGATCATTACCTTTTCGAAAACAGATCCGCCGGATGAAACAGATGACATCGTAATAGCATTACCGGAGAAATCCAGCTTAACGTAGCTTCTTCCACTTCCGCCGAGCTTGTCTTCGGTTACGATGGACGCACGTTCAACAGCACCGAGCAGCTCAGCTCTTGAAAGATATGCCTGTGTCATGTAAGTTGTGGGCAGAAGCTTTTCATAGTTGATGTACTCGGTCTCAAGCATTCTTGTGAAGAAGTAGATACCGTCAATGTTGAAAATTATGTGCTTTCTGCCGATCATCATGGTAAGCTCATCCTCGGTGTCACGAAGGAGCTTCATCAGCTCGCCGAGGAACTTGCCGGGGATGACCATTTCAGCATCCGCAGGGCTGTCGTTTGTGTCGGCAATAGAGCATTTTGCAGCCGCAAGTCTGTTACCGTCGCATCCAACAACTGTAAGCTCGCCATCCTTGATCTTGAAAAGTGCGCCGTTGAACGCAGCTCTCTGATCGTTCTGTGCAACAGCAAAAATTGTCTCGGAAATAAGGCTTCTTACCTTGTACTGAGGAATCTTGTAAACATTTTCACCGATGAACATGGGCATTGTGGGAAAGTCGTCGCCGGGAGTAGCCGCGATCTCGAACTTGGAGTAACCGCCGCTGATCTGCACCTTGCCTGTGTTATCAATTTCAAGAGTGATGTCTCCGTCAGGCAGAGCGCGGACTATCTGAAGGATCTTCTGTGTGTTGATAACGAAAAGTCCTTCCTCATAAACGTTACATTCAATGGTGGAGCGGAGTCCCTTTTCAAGGTCGAATGCGGAAATTCTGCAAAGATTGGGATTGTCAAGATCATAATCGCCATATCTCTTGTTCGGCGGGCATTCGAAAAGCAGTCCGTCTACTGAAACGAGAGTATTTTTTGTCTGCGAGATGCCCGCAGCAGGACCGAGAGCGCCCATAAGCTTTGATTTTTCAAATGTAACTTTCATTAGCGTAATCCTCGTTTATCTGAATTTTATTATTTTCATTTTAATTTCTCGCGCACGCGATATAAAGATAGAGATAAGATAGTATAGTTAAAATTAGTAGCAGCAGTAGCAGAGGCTGTGGAAACTGTGGAAAACTTTTTGCCCTGCTCCGACGTGTTATTTTTTAGTATTTCGCCTATTTTTTGCTACATTATATTATATATTATATGCCTCTGAAACGGGTGAATATTCGATAAAAAACAGTCTCAGAAAAGTCTTCGGATATTCCCGCGATTTTCCTTGGGAAAAGTTGGGGCGAAACGTGAAGTTATCAAATGCCCGCTATTTTGAAAAAATAAGAGTGTAGAATTTTTCGGTGAAAATCCGGTGGAAAAAAGTTTTCAACAGGCAAAGTTATCAAAAGCTCTGTGGAAAAGTCATTTAGATAAATTATTTCTGTCGCTCAATGATCATTTTTTGTTGTGGAAAACTTTTCAATAATTTTTTTGGTTTGAAGTGCAGATCAGTTATCAACATAGTTTTCAACAGGTTGTTCAAAACTTACTTTTGTCAATAAATGAGCAAAAAACGCACATGGAAAAACAAAAATCACGGTTCATATCGGAATTTAAGTTTATTTTTTGCAATATGCAATTTTGTCTGTTGAAAACAATGATTTTTCAACATAGGTTTTCAACACCCTGTGGAAAAGGATGTGGGCAAGGATGAATTGGGTTATAAGTTGTAAGTTATGAGTTATGAGTTGATTTAATAAATCTGTTTGATTTCTCGAAAATATAAAGTAAAGTTAAAACAAGAGGGGATTCCAAAGGGGAGAACAGCGCAGAATAGATATCACAAAGTGATAGATATTCAAGCTCTTCTTCCCTTGGTGCCGGGTGATTCTTAAGAGGTGCCGGCATGGGTACCTCTTAAGTTCTCCACGAAAGTGGAGACAAGGATGAAAGTGTAAGTTTGGTTGAAGAGTGAAGCGGTCAATATTGTCATCCTGAGTGGAGCGTAGCGTAATCGAAGGATCTATTTGAGATTCTTCGACTGCACACTTCGTGTTACGCTCAGAATGACAAAACCCGAAGTGCAGTTAACAATGGTGGAGCGCAGCCTGACCCTGTATGACGGGAGGAGTAAGCCACCTCCCCTACCGAGAAAGGGGTAAATGGGTGGTATTCGGGGATCATAAGGGTACCCCCTTATATCAACCGCCGTGCTTTATCTCCTTCACTATCTCATTAATAGACGCCTCAAGAACGGGATCACGCATGATCTCTTCCTCAACAACACTGATGTTGGAGTGAACAGTGGAGTGATCTCGATTGAATATCGCACCGATCTGAGGCAGCGACATTCCTGTAATATAACGAACAACGTACATTGCTACGTTACGGGCATTTTTGATATCCTTCTTGCGGACGGTACCCATAATGTCTTCAACTGAAACACCGTTGTGTCGTGCAACACAAGCAATTATTCTGTCGACAGTATCTGAAACAGGCTCTGTGTCGCGAAGATATTCGGGAACGCTGTTCAGAACCATCTCCATATTGATCGGCAGACCTGTGAGCAGGTGAGTCATGCCCAGTTTTTTGATAACGCCTTCAAGCTGACGAATATTTTCCTGAAGATTCTTCGCAAGAAAATCTGTAACGTCGATGGGAATATCAATTTTACTCTGAATGCTCTTATTGCGAAGGATCGCAAGACGGAGCTCGTAGTCCGGGGGCTGAATATCCGCAAGGAGACCTGCTTCAAAACGGCTTCTGATGCGCTCTTCCAGAGATGTAAGCTCCTTGGGCGGTCTGTCGGATGTGATAATGATCTGCTTCTTATCCTCATACAGCGCCTCGAACGTGTGGAAAAACTCCATCTGAGTGGCTTCTTTGCCGGCGATAAACTGAATATCGTCGATGAGAAGCATGTCCGCGTTGCGATACTTCTGACGGAAAGATCTGTTCTGATTGCGCTGAATAGCCTCGATCATCTGGTTCATGAACTCTTCACCTTTGACATAGATGACCTTCATGTCAGGCTTACGCTGAAGTGCGCGGTTGGCAATAGCGTACATCAGGTGAGTTTTACCAAGACCTGACGAACCCCAAATGAAGAGGGGATTGATCTTCATACCCACGTTGTCAGCTACGTTCAGTGCGGCAGCGTGAGCAAATCTGTTTGAGTTACCTACGATAAAGTTTTCAAAGGTGTAGTCATCGTTATATGACAGGCGGCGCTCACCGCTGTCGATACTGTCGATGCTGTCGCCGATTTCTTCATCCTCTTCCTCGTCGTCGGTGAAATCATCTTCGTATTCATCTTCGTCATAATCGAAATCATCGTCATCGTCTAAATAGAGATCACGCTCCCGCGCTTTCTGTTCTTCAAGCTGGTGCTTTCTCTTGTTTTCATTGACAATGTTCATCGGATAATAGCTGCTTCCGTCATTGGGCACGATGGGAGCAAGAGAGGTATCAACGTCAATAGTGATATCGGGAAAATAGCCGATGACTTCTTCAAGCGCTTCGCCGATAAATTCGATGTATTTAGTTGAAATAATCTGTCTTTTTGTCTCGTTTTCGCAGACAAACAGTGCCCGTTCAGCATCGAGATATCTGAACTCCATTCTGCCAAACCAAAGCTGAAATGCATGTGACGGACCTTGATATTTTCCGCGCATTATTTCCAGGACAAGTCCCCAGATCTGGGACAGCTGCATATCATTTCGAGATTCCATTTTGCCTCCGGAAAAATATTTTTTACATATAATTATATACACTACAATTATACCACAAACGGCAGGCAATGTCAACTCGATATTGTCCGATATTTTTCCCACGAGGGAGTTTTTGTTCTGTGATTTTTTGATATCTTTCTCTTGTATATTTAGATTTATTTTTTTGTTCAACCTTGTCTACGCTATGCGCTAGGCACCAGAGAGATATCACCGGCGATATCTCTCTGGACTCTCAGCCGCTTAAGGAAGGGCAAGAGCTCATTTCGATTAATGAATTAATCTCACTCGCTGTTTCCCTTCCTTAAGAATCCATCCCTTTGTCTCTGCTGCAGCCAAAACATAAAGCGACTCACGCCAATGGAGAAATCAGTGTTTGCGGCTGACACGCCTGTATGTTTGAACTTGCTTGTGAAGTTCGATTGACACAGTCAATAAATCGGCTCGTTTGCTTACAGGTTTTAGCGAAACGAAAAATCCAAGAAGGGGATTCACCGAGATTCGACGTAGTCGAACTCGTCGAGTTGCCCTTGGCAACCTCGGTTAAGTTGGAAGAATTGGAGAAGTTGCAGTAAAGATTACAGATTGCACATAATTGGCGGGATTCGTGCGAGTACAATTATCAACAAAAGTAAATATCCCGTCCTCCTTCCCCTTAAGTGGACGGTGATTCACAAGAGGTGTGGACATGGAACACCTCTTGTGCGCCCCACGCGTAGTGCAAAAAAATTAGGTTAAACAAACAATTTCAGTTGAAGAGCAAAGCTGTAAGAATAATCTCCCAAAACCCCAATATATTTCGCATATATTAATAAAGATAAAACAAAATAAAAATCTCAAAAAAATGCAAAAAATCCCTTGACAAACAATATACCAATGATATATAATTAGTTGTCTATCTGCGCGGATTATGTCTGCGTAGCCGTAAGGTATTCATATTGATAAAAATTAAGGAGGTGTGATCATGCTTAGAACATATCAGCCCAAGAAGAGACAGAGAAGCAAGGAGCATGGCTTCAGAAAGAGAATGGCTACCGCTAACGGTAGAAAGGTTCTCGCAAGAAGACGCGCTAAGGGTCGCGCAAGACTCACCCACTAATGAAAGTATGAATAGCCTCCGCTAACATAATGCCGGAGGTTATACTTTTGTCAGGGAAAAACGAAAAAGGAGGAATGATGTCGTGAAGTTCTACGCAATACGGGAAAACCACCTGTATCACAAGGCATTTCGTGGCGGCGGCAGAAAAAGCAGTCGAACACTGACCGTCTATGTACTGAGAGACAAAGCGGCCTCACTCCTGAAAAAGCAAAACCCACTGAAGGAAAAGATCAACCGAATCGGTATCCAAGCCTCAAAGAAAGTCGGAGGCGCCGTACAGAGAAACCGAGCAAAGAGACTCATCAGAGAAGCATATCGCCAAATAGACAAAACCTACGGTGTAAAGCGAGGTTATCTCATAGTCATCTGCCCGAAAAGTGAATGTACGGTCGTAAAAACCGCTCAAGTTTACCGTGATCTTATGTATTGCCTCAGCTCGCTCAACATGCTGTGCGGCGAAAATGAGGACGGACACGGAAAAGTCGATTCAGCGGACAAGTAATACCGAATGAAAAAGCTCCTTCACACAATTTTTGCGGCAATAAAGAAAGCGCACGGGTGGTTGTCCGAAATATTTCTGTTTCCCGTAAAGATTTACAGAAAATATTTCTCCTCACTAAAACAGAATCCCACCTGCCGCTTTGACCCTACCTGCTCCGAATATGCGCTGATTGCAGTGCGTGAGTGGGGTATTATAATCGGCTTTGTCCTTGCCGTAATACGCATCATCCGATGCAACCCTTTTTCCCGCGGCGGATATGACCCCGTGCCGACGAAAAAGGAATTTATCAGTAAGGTGAAACGCCTTATACGTCATCCAAAGGATGATACAACGCACAGCGAAATATCAAATTCAAACGGAGAAAACAATGTTTGATTTCATCACAGTCCCTTTTGGATACGTTATCAGATTCTTCTATAACTTGACTGATAACTACCTGTTTGCGATCCTTCTGTTTGCACTTGTAATGGAGATACTTCTTACTCCTCTTGCAATCAAGCAGCAGAAGAACCAGATCAAGCAGGCAAAGCTGCAGCCTAAGGTAATGGCTATCCGCAAGAAGTACGCGGGCAGAACCGACCAGGCAACACAGCAGAAGATGCAGCAGGAAACAATGGAGATGTACCAGAGAGAAAACTTCAACCCTGCAAGCGGTTGCGGTACTCTCATCATCCAGCTTCCTATCATCATGATCCTTTACAACGTCATCACAAAGCCGCTCTCTTACATCAGCAATATTCCCAAGGCGCAGATCACTGCTCTTAAGGATTTCATCACCGGTGCTACCGAATCCGGCGGTCTTGGCGTTGCTCTCGATGTAAAAAATGCAGAGATCGAGATCATTAACTACGTAAGAAATAATGTATCCCTTATGGATCAGTTTGTGGAAAAGGCTCCCGCTCTTGAGGGCGCTGTTCTTCCTAACTTCACTGTCATGGGTCTTGACCTTTCAATGACTCCCATGCCCAGTCTCAACCCCTTCAACTGGCTTGTGATCATCCCGATCATCACTTTCATCGTTATGATCGCTTCCCAGAAGCTTATGCAGAGATATTCCTTCCAGTCTCCCGAAACACAGCAGGCTCAGCAGGGCTGCTCTATGAAGGTTATGCAGTGGTCTATGCCCCTCCTTTCCGTGTTCATTGAGTTCGGTCTCGCTTCCGCTATCGGTGTGTACTGGATCTTCCGTAACATCATCACTGTTATCCAGAAGATTATCATCTCCAAGCTTATGCCCCTTCCCAAGTTCACTGAAGAGGACTACAAGGAAGCCGAAAGACAGGCTAACATGTCAAACAAGCAGAGAAAGCGCGAGAGCAGCGGCAAGTTTGTTCGCAGTCTCCACCACATCGACGACGAGGAATACATCGAACGTCATAAGGAAGACCTTGCAGCTCTTGAAGAGGCAAGCCAGCCTGCAGTAAAGAAGGAAGTTAAGAATACTCCCGATACTGAGGGCAAAACTGACTCCAAGGATGCACCCGCACCTATCAAAAATGACGAAAAAGGCTCTTATAAGAAGAAGTAAGCCAAATTTTTGCAGTAAAGAAAGATAATAGTATTATGAGTGAAACTTATATCGTAAACGCCAAGACAGTGGAGGAAGCAGTCTCCATTGCCAACAGCAAATACGCTGACGAGAATCATGAAGTGTCCTACGAGATTCTTGAGATGCCTAAAAAGGGATTTCTCGGTATCGGCGCAAAGGACGCAAGCATCAAGGTTACCGTAACCGAAACAAAGTCTGTTGAGCTTGGCTCTCTCGTTCGTGATATCCGTTCCATGAAGAGTCTTACCGACCGCGGCAATGACAATCGTGCAAACGAGGAAAAGCCCCAGAAGCAGAACAAGCAGGAAGGTAAGCAGAACAAGGATAACAAGGGCCAGCAGAACAATCAGAAGCAGAATAAGTCTTCCGATAACAAGCAGAACAACAATAACAACAATAACAAGCAGAACAATAACCAGAAGAAAAACAACAATCAGAAGAACGAGGGTAAGCAGAACCAGCAGACAAAGGCTGAAAAGCTCGCATCCCCCGCTACTCCCGCCGCTGAAGTTAAGGCAAGCGAACCCGAGAAGAAGAACACAACAAGACTGAATAATCAGGCACTTCCCGGAAAGAGAAGCAAGCAGAGAAAGCCCGCTGTAACAGACTCCGACATCAGCGCAAGTGCCGTTACAGTAAACACTCCCGCAAATCTCTCCGAGTTCGTTTCCGAAAAGCCCGCTCAGAACACATTTGGATCCTCTGAGAGAGCAGCAGGCGGCAGAATGAGCAATGATATCCGTCGTGGCAAAAAGCCTCTGCAGGGCAAGCCTGTAAGCACAGAGACACGGGACCGTCAGATGCTTAACTCCAAGTACGACGTTGCTGAGTCCGATGACGACTACAAGAACATCGAAAAGCTTGAAAAAGAAAACGAAAATCTTCTCGAAAAGAAGGCACAGACAGCACTCGGTTTCGGTGAGACAGAAGCTCCCGCTGAGCCTGAAGTACGCACCCGTGAGGCTGTAACAGAAGCTGAAATGCAGTTCGCTCTTGAATTTGCAAACACACTTCTGAAGAACATGCAGATCGGTGCTGAGGCTGTCAGAATGGAATGTCCCGAGGACGAAGAGCTTATCGTTACAGAGACAGCTACAGTTTACCCGAAAATCAACATCGTTGGGGATGACAGCGGTATTCTCATCGGTCACCACGGCGAAACTCTCGACTCCATCCAGTATCTCGTAAACCTCTGCGCACTCCGCAAGACAAAGTCCAAGGACGGCGACTATGTGAAGATCGTAGTTGATATCGAGAACTACAGAAACAAGAGAGAAGACACACTGCGTGCTCTGGCGCGTCGTATGGCTGCTAAAGCGGTTAAATACAAGAGGAACGTATTCCTGGAGCCTATGAACGCTTATGAGCGCAGAATCATCCACAGCGAGCTCCAGAAGTATCAGGGCGTGTCCACTCATTCCGTAGGAAGTGACAGAGATCGCAAGATCATCATCACATACGAGGGTGAGGACAAGGCTCCCGAAAACAAGAACAGACGCCGTCGCGGCAAGGGTAAGGGCAAGGGTCAGAACAAGCCCGCAGAGCAGAAGGTGGCAGAAGCAAAGCCTGCAGAATCTGCTGAAAAGGTTACTGAAAAGAAGCCCCACCACCGTCCGAGAAAGCCTCAGAAGCTGTCCATCGATCAGCTTGACGACCTTCTTTCCGGCAACGAGACAGTAAAGCTCGAACCCGCAGACGAAGAATAAGAAAAGATAAAAAAGACTCCATTTAAAGAGAACCTTCGGTTCACTTTGGGGTCTTTTTTTATATGGGTGATGGGTTATAAGTTATGGGTTATAGGTTTAGGAAAGAAGTGAGGAAACTTTTATGCTCTGTCGGTCAAAAAGTATTTTTTTATTAAATAGGAGCAATGCGTAAAGATAAAGTTACACGAAAAGCCAAGATGGGGATTCTTAAGGGGAAGAATCAAAGAAGTTGCAGTTAAGTTTTCAGATCAATAACAATTGGCGGGATTCGAGCGGATGGAAGTATTGACAATATTATATATCCCGTCCTCCTTCCCCTTAAGTGGACGGTGATTCACAAGAGGTGTGGACATGGAACACCTCTTGTGCGCCCCACGCGTAGTGCAAAAAATAGGTTAAATAAGCAAGTTCGGTTGAAGAGTAAAGCGGAATGAATATAGAATAATGCAGACTTTGGTCTCCTCCTCCGTCATACTTCGTATGCCACCTCCCCCCACAGGGGAAGGCTTGGGAAGGCTGAAGAAGGCATGGAAGACTTGATGTATTCTTGAACCTTGCACGACGGACGATAAAGCGGTATGAATATAATAAGCAATATTTTCACTAAACTGGAGGATGATTTATCAAACGCAGTTTGATGGCTCCCCTACGGGTTAGCTGAAATTTAGAGTCAAGCGGCATAAATATAGTAAAGTGTAATCTTGCCGGGCGGGATGTACGAGTTTGTCGGATGATTGGGGTGAAGCAGAACAGGATGTTAATATTTCACAATTCAAATATATAAACACCGCAAAATTTTCCCCATTTTTGTTTATATTTTATCTTGCATCATTTCTTCCCAAAAAGCCGATATTATCTATTATAACCGCGGCTTCTCCGTACTTTTGCAAAAAATAATTTTCCATTGTACGGCGCATCTGATCCTCTGCAGAGTCGTTGAACAATAGATCCCCATGCCATTTTTCGCTGCCTACTGACTCAAAATACAGCGCGCCGCCTGTGGGATCAGCTCCGCTTATTGCCGCCTCCACTGCATCACTTGACAGCCGCACAGTCTTGCTGTCAATTTTTCCTGCGACCTCATAAACGGCTGAAAATTCCCCCTCCGATACAAGGCTCATGACCGCGCCGCATGCAGAATCGGGGAAACCGACAGTCTCCATCCTGTTCAGCACCACTGCCGCGATCGCCACCCTTCCGCCATAGCTTATCTTCGGGTACGACACTGCAATGGCACGGGAGAGGTAGTTTATTTCCGCCTCGCTGATCCGCACCATTTCACCGCCTGCCGACACCACCGCTGCGCACGACATAAATATCATTATAAACGCAATAAAAACCGCAATTTTTCGCATAATAATCTCCGAGATTTTTTGTTTTTATTATGTCCCGTGCGGCTTCTGAAAAACGCAAAAAAAGCTGCCCGATCTTGCTTGACCGAGCAGCCTTTTACTCTTGTGAGCTTATTTGTTAATTATTTTTCGTCAATTTCGCCTTCCCAACCGAGAACGTTGATGCAGAACTTCTGAATGAGCATTGCAAGCTCGGAACGCTTAGCGTTGGTTGTGGGAGAGATCTTGTTGTTGCTTGTTTCAACGATGAAGTCCATCTTCTGAGCGTACTTAACAGCACTTGTTGCCCAGTCAGCGATGCTTGCCTTATCTGTGAATGTGAGCACCTGTGTGCCAGCTGCTGTGTTCAGATCCTCGATCTTTTCAGCGTATCTCTGCATGATAACGTACATCTGCTGGTGAGTGATGGGATTTTCGGGACCGAACTTGCCGTTACCGTAGCCCTCGATAAGTCCTTCCTGTGTTGCCCAGTTGATGTAAGGAACAGCATAGGAGTAGTAGGAATATCTGGAGTCACCCTTCTTAACGTCGGAGAACTGAGATGTTGTGGTTGAGTAAAGCTGTGATGCGAGATCAGCATCAATACCGCAGAGACGTCCGAGAACTGTTACGAACATAGCGCGGGTCATTGTGCTGGAGGGAGAGAACTTGGTATCGGATGTACCGTTGAAGAGTCCGTTTACGTTTACGAATGCAACTGCATTGTAGTAATCCTGAGACTTGCTAATGTCAGAGAAGGGGTTTTCCCAGTTAGCAATAGGATCGTTTTCGGTGAATGTGATCTTGAGAGTCTTGCCGTTTACGTCGCTTGTAGCCTTGATCTTAACTGTAACAACGCCGTCCTTTTCGGAGTAACCGGATGTGGAGGATGTGATCTTCTTTGTGCCGAGGGCGATTTCTTCAACAATGTAGCCACTCTTGGGAGTGATAGCGATTGTCATCTCGCTGCCGTGACCGATGATGATCTCGTCGTCGCCGTTAACATCGGGCTTAGTCTCAACATTGCCGTTCTTGCCAACATCAAGTGTTACGGCATAAACACCGGGAAGGAGATCTTCTTCATCGTAATCCTCTTCGAATGTAATGGATTCGTTCTTTGCGAGAATGATGTCGATCTTCTTGTCAGCGTATGTGAATGTAGCTGCTGTGGAAGAAGAGTTTGTGATCGTGAGATAGTAGTCTGTGTCGGGATCAACTGTATCGCTGTTCATGGAAAGCTTCTTACCGTTGAGGTTGATCTCAATGCGGCGGTCAACGTCAAGAGTAAAGCTGGAAGATACCTTTTCGTCGTTTGTAAGCTTGATCGTTACAACCTTACCTGTGATCGGAGGATATTCTGTAACGCTGAGGTTTTCCACAGCCTCGAGAGCCTCGTCGATATTTGAATATTTGTTGAGAAGAGTACCGTTATAGTAAACTTCAACGTCGGGATTTGTTACGGGGATCGTGGAGTCAATGTACTTATCATCAATATAGAATCTTACATTAACGTAGTCCTTGCCATCCTTCTGGAATACGTCGGCAGACTCGATTGTAGTGGCCTTGGTGGACTTAAGCTTGCCTGCAGAGGTAAGAACCTGGAGAGACATTGTATTTGAATAGCTTTCGAGGTCGTCACCGCTGATAACCTTGGATGTGCTTGCTGTGGGGGAGATAATGATATAGTTTACGTCGGAAATCTTGAGAACCTGGCTGATTGAGTATGTTTTGTCGTCAAATACAACTGCATCAATATCATTAACAGTAAGCTTGCCGAGGCTGTCCTTAACTGTAAGACCGGTTACTGCGATGAGGTAAGTATTTCCGTCTGTGTGCTTGTAGGAGATAACAAGGTTTGTCTTGCCGTCGCCCTTGATGTCGTCCTTTGTGAATACTCTTGCGAAGGGGCTGTCTGTTACGTTGGAGTAAGCAACAAGAAGCTCGCTGGAGAGTGTTGCAACTGTTGTATCACCGTAGTAGAGAGTGATCTTGGAGCCTGTCCAGTCGATCTTCTCGCCTACGCTGTAGGACTTCTTGGAGAGCGCGGGAGAAAGAACACCGATGTAGTCGGATGTATCACCTGTGTCACCGTCGTCATCATCATCACCGGTGTCGCCGGAAACAGCAGTTACATAAATGCGAATAGACTTGGAGTCTACGCCATTGTATGAAACTCTAATGTATTTATCGGTTGTTTTGAGAAGTCTGGAGGTGGATACGGTTTCCCATGTTTTGTTGTCTTCGGAAAGCTGAATATCGCAGCTGTTTGCGGAGAGCTGTGTCTTGTTGCCGTCTTCGTATTCAGCAGTAATGTTAAGACCGGGGAGAACATCACCCTCATCAAAGTTGGTGCTGCCGCCTGTGAGTGCGAGTGTAAGGCTCTTAACCCAGTTTGTCTTTACCTTAACGCCGTACTTAGCTTCAATTGCGGGGTTGTTTACGGACTTTACTGTAACTTCGATGCTGTCACCGGGAGTTGTAAGTCTGCCGCCGTTGCCATCATAGGAGATGGTGTATTCGTCTGTAGCAGCCTTGATGTCCTCATCCCCGTTGTTGAAATCGAGGTAAACATTGATGTGATCGTTTTCGATCTTGTCACCAACGTAGTACTCTGTGTACTTGGAGATCTTTTCAACTCTGAGAGCGACAACAGTCTTCTTGATTACGTGAAGCTGGAAGTCGCCGAGCTTGTTACCTTCAGCGTCCCATACTCTGATCTTAACGTCACCTGTCTTAACAGGAGTAACAACGCCGTCTTTGTCAACGGTAGCTATCTTGTCGTCAAGAGTCTGGAATGTTGCAGCATTTGTAATTACTTTCTTAAGGTTTGCGCCTGCCTCGGTGTAGGTAGTTACACTGTCGACGGTTGCGGATGTGAACAGATCTGTCTTTGTCTTACCGTCAAGGAACAGATAATATTCTGCGGTGGGGGTTTCTTCTCCACCGTCGCCGGCATAAACAGCTACAGACATTACTGAGAGCATTGTCGCGAGCGCGAGGAGGAGTGCAAGGAACTTCTTCATAATTGGTTTTCCTTTCTTGGTTTAATTTGCTTTTTTCCGGCTGCCGATATACGAAAACTCGGAAAAGATTATGATACATAGTAATAATATCACAATATTGGGCGGATGTACATAGATTTGTGCAAAGTTTACAGTGAGTTAACGCTTTTTTAGAAAAATTTACATGGTTTGCAAGTATTTAGACGTTCGAGAAGCGGAAAAGTTCCGCTGTTTTGGGAATTTGAGGATTTTTATTGCTTCTATCGTTTGTTTTGGGTTTGGTGTTTTGTATTCATGCCGCTTTGTCTCACCCACCCTCTTTTCTCGGTAGGGGAGGTGGCTTGCCCCTCCCGTCGAACAATTTCGGATTCACTCTACTCATCCAGCTTTTCATCCGACACAACACACCCGTAGGGGAGGATATCATCCTCCCGTCGAGTAATTACGATTTCACTCAATATACACCGCGCTACTCTTCATATGAAATTGTTCTTTAACTTCATTTTTTGCACTACGCGTGGGGCGCACAAGAGGAATGGACGCTGTGCGCTAGGCACCAAAGAGGTATCTCCGGCGATACCTCTCTGGACTCTCAGCCGCTTAAGGAAAGGGAAGAGCTCATTTCGATTGACTAGTCAATCTCATTCACTGTTCCCTCTCCTTAAGAATCCTCTCCTTTGTATTTCGTGTAACTTAAACTCTCGCATTTCTCCTATTTATTCTATTTTATTTATTCTTTATTCTTTATTCTTTATTCTCCAAGATACTCCTCTGCCTGTGCGCGGTATTCGCATACCATGTTCAGCTGGCGGATCCATGCGCGGTAGCGGTCTCTCTCAAGGGCAGTGGAGTGATTCAGCGTCACCCATGCGCCGCCGGAGGACGCGTCAAATGTATCAGAGCGAGTGATCTTGTAGGTGACCGTCTCAACCTTTGAGAAGTCCAGACTGCGGTCAATATACTCGCCGCCGTGGATGTTTATTCCGATGAGGTCATATGTGGGGGAAGAATCCGTTGCGCGCCATACGTTGACCGGGGCATCGTAATCCCATGTGATCTTCAGCTCCCGTGTCGCCTTGACGGATGTGGGATATTCGCTCTTTTCCCATGCGGGGATAGCGGTGATAAGGTAGTCCTCTCCTGCCGCGGTGTCAAACTCGATTCGGTTTTCGTCTATCTTTTTGTAGGGGAAGCCGATATTTGCCCCTGCAATGCCGTGATACTTCAGCTTGCAAACGCCGCCGTTTCCTGAGTGGATCTTCATTTCCGTAGCACAGCCGCCTGACCACTTAACGTCGAACACAAATCCGCCGCGGGCGCAAAGTCCACTGTAGCTGCCCTCATCCCAATCGTCGGGTATACAGGGCAGAGGAGAAATGTACTTTTCATGGCTCTGGAGCAGCATTTCAGCCACACCGGAGCTTCCGCCAAGGTTGCCGTCGATTTGGAACGGGGGATGTGTGTCCCACAAGTTGGGCAGGGTGCGGAGTCCGAGAAGATTGGTATAAAGCTTGTACGCACGGTTGCCGTCGCCTGTTCTCGCCCAAGCGTTCAGTCGGTGAGCCAGCGCCCATCCTGTAGACTCATCGGAGCGGTAATCAAGGGAGATCTTTGCCGCGTCAAGCCATGCGGGAGTGTCGCTGGAAATGCTCGTACCGGGGTAGAGACCCACAAGCTGGGAAATGTGGCGGTGTCTGTACTCGCCAATCTCGCCGTAGAACTTTTCCTCGCGGTATTCCTTGATCTGACCGCTCCAGCCCACCTGTACGGGATCGTACTTGTCAAGCTGTGCTCGAACGTCCGCGATCGCACGTCTATCTTTTTCGGGAAGTGTGTCCTCGCCGAGGATGTCAACGCATTTTAAGAGATCGTTTGCGTTTTCCCAGATCATCTGCTGGTCGAATGCGCAACCTACTGTGTGGTGATACTGCACCTTGCCGGGAACCCAGTCGTTGTCGCTGTTTGAGATGATCTGCTCGGGGGATGCGGAGAAAGCGGAGAGATAAAGTCCGTCGTAGTTTCTCACGCAGCGCATCAGGTGCTTTGCCATGGAGAGCAGGGTGGGGTAAACGTACTCACGGAGAACGGTTTTGTCCCCTGTGAAGTCGTAATATTCCCAAAACAGCTTGGATGTGAGCCCACCTGTGCCGGGACCTGAATGACCGCCGGGGGCTGTGGTGAGGTAAGCATAGCTTGCGGTACCGATAGTCCAGCCGCATTCACCGGGCTCGTCTGTGTAGTTCTCGGGGATGTATTCCTTTATATATTCTGCCGCGTACTTTTCAGCCACAGGGCGGAACGCAAGGTTGAAATCACGGTATGCGGGGAAGGTTTCGGCAAGGTTTCCGATAAATGCGGGCCAGTAGTTCATCTGAACGTTGATGTTGTGCCAGTAGCCGCTTCCCCAGGGAGATTCATCGTGGCAGTTCCACACGCCCTGGAGTGTAGCAGGGAGACATCCCTCGCGGGAAGAGGAGAGAAGCAGGTATCTGCCGTACTGGAAGTAGAGAACTTCAAGATATCGGCTGTGTTTTCCCTCAGAATATTCCTTCAGTAGCTCGTCCGTCATGAGAGAGGGAACTTCAGTCTCTCCAAGCTCCAGCTCCACTCTGCCGAATATCTCGGAAAAATCCGCAAGGTGACGACTCTTCAGCTCGTCATATGTATATGCACAAGCTTTTTCCATAATACCGCACACGATGGGATGGGGATCGAAGTCGCGGAGCTTCTTTTTGTCGTCCTCAATGAGGAAAACCTCAGGTCGCAGCTCGTAGTTGGTCGCCCCTGTGAAGATGAAGTAAGTATCCGTTGCACCGTCAATAGCAAGTCTGCCGCATTTTTCCGTTACCGTACCGTCGGAGAAGACGCGGAGCTGACCCTCGAAGTTGATATTCCAGAACTTCATATTTCCGCGCATTGTGATGAGGTTTCCGTCTATGATGATCTCGCCTGTCTTTGCTCTTTCGGGGTGGTCATTGACAAAGGGAACTTCAAGCTCTGCTTCATAGCTGATTTTACCTGTGGAGGTGATTCTACCAACAAGTGCGCGGTCGGGGTAGGTCATGAAGTAGGTTCTCTCAACATCAACACCGCCGATGTTGTACTTAACGTAAGCCATTCCGTCGCCGAGAGTGAGTCCGCGCTCGTAGCCGCCGACCTCATCAAAGGTGTGAGGGAAATGGAGATATATTTCTGCGAAATTGTTAAGTCCCCCGAAGTGCCAAGGGTTCTCAAGAGAGTTTTCTGTTATCTGGATTCGTTCCTTTTCCACGCCGCCGAACACGTTGCCGCCGAAGTGTGAGCAGCCGATGGGCATGGAGTAGTTTTCCCAACCCTCAGCAGAGTCGGGTGCAGGAGATGAGTAGCGAAGATTAAGCTTCATTTTGGCCTCCAAAAGATAATATGTAGAGAATAAATAATAGATAATAAAGAATAAAGAAGAAATATTATGTTCAGCGGGGGGATGATGTGTGGCGACCAACACGCAATACACGCTACAATGCAGTGCAAATCGTTTTTTCTGCGCGAGAGGATTTCTTCTTTCTCCTCTAAATTATACCACAGGGGCGAGAGGGTGTCAATCGGAGTTGCAAGTGCTGCGCTAAAAGAAAACGAGCGCTTCGCTAAAAGAATAAAGAATAGAGAAGAAAGAATAAAGAATAAATATTTGGCGCACCGAAAACCGCCATTTCATCCGCTGACGGGAAAATTTCGACTAACCCGTAGGGACAGACGTCCTCGGCTGTCCGTCGAACATGCTGGGTTTTCTTCATTCGTGCAGGCTTTGGTCTACTCATCCACTGCACTTACAAGTAAGTGCCGCGGTCCCCCTTCTCCCGCATTTATTCTAAATGCAGCGAAGGCTTGTATAATTTGAACTTCATCCGCTGACATATAATTCCCGCTACCCCCTGCCTGTGTCGCGTTTTGTTGCTTGAAAAATCCATGCGGGCGTGGTATAATAAATGTAGACAATCGCGAAAAAATCAAAAGGAGCTTACTATGGCGAAAGATAAAAGATTCGTTAAAACTTATTCTCAAGACTTGGGTGGAACAGAAATTTGGGTGGACAAAGAAACCGGTGTTAATTATCTGTTCCATGCAAGTGGTTACGCCGGCGGACTCACCGTGCTTATCGATAGTGAAGGAAACCCCGTGATCACCCCAAAGAGTCAGTTACCGGTAAAGGAATAAAGTAAAAACAGGAGAAAAACATATGAAAGACAAGAAGACACCCGATAACGCTACCCACTACCTGCCTATTTTTATGAGCATAGGTTTGTCTGTCGGACTGGCAATCGGTGCGGGCATGGATAATATCCCCATCGGAATGTGCATCGGCATGGGTATCGGTGTAGCACTTGGCTCCGCACTTGACTCGCTCAACCGCAAGGATGAAGAACAGAAAAACGAAGAGGATAAGGACACGGAAGAGTAATATTCCGTGCGCTATAGGAGAAAACATATGAAAAAGTTTATTGCATTAATTTTAGCGCTTATATTCACACTCTCACTGACAAGCTGCGGCGCAAAATCGAATGACGAGAACGGGGCGGATGAAGTAAAGCCCAACAAATGGGGCGTTACGTTGACAGCAGAGAACGTAACAAGCAAAGGTTTGACCTTGGTTGTTAAGCAGTCAGGCGGTGAGGACGTAGCGGAGCTTACCACAGGCAGCCCTTACGTTATAGAAAAGCTCGATGGCGAGGATTGGGTAAAAGTTCCCTACGCACCGCAGGAGTATGATGTTGTGTGGGACATGATGGCATATTTGATTCAAATGGAAAACACAACCACATGGGAAGTTAACCTCGAATGGCTCTACGGAGAGCTGCCCGCAGGTGAATATCGCATCGGAAAAGAGATAACCAATTTCAGAGGCCCCGGCGACCACGAAGCAGAGATGCTTTACGCAAGATTTTCAGTAAAATAAGAAAAGAACCTTCGGGTTCTTTTTTGTTTTAGAGAATAAAGAAGAAATAATAAATAATAAATATTTGGCGCACCGAAAACCGCCATTTCATCCGCTGACGTAAAATTGCAACTAACCCGTAGGGGAGACGTTTCGTCGTCCGCTCGTGCAGGTTGGGATTTCTCCACCCCAGAGCGTCAATCCCCAGAGTTTGTCATCCTGAGCCTGTCGAAGGATCTCAAAAACAGATTCTTCGACTGCACACTCCGTGTTCCGCTCAGAATGACAAGGCAAAGCGATCCTCCCGTCGTTCAGGTTGGGATTTCTTCACCACAACAACAAAAGACGGCATCCACTGCGGAAACCGTCTTTTTTCTGTCCGCGTCATGTTTCAAACAGCGACTCAATAAGAACCCTTGTCGCAAGGGAATATCCACGGCAAAACGCACTTTTTTCATACACCGCACCCACTCTTACCATGTCCTCCATCAACTTGTCAAACATTGATTTTTGCTCATCCGAGAGACTTTCACGAAGCTTTTCCTCATCACTGTCTTTTATATCAATAGAAAGATACTCTTCCTCACTCCACTCCGGATATCTCTCGTTTAACCCGGACTCCCACAATTCCTCTACCGCTTTTTTCATATTTTACCTCCTGAACAATATTTTTACACCTTTTAGGGTGTATATTTTATATTATATCACCTTTTAAGGTGTACGTCAAGCATTTTTGTAAATTGCATGATATAATTATAAAAAAACGGAGGTTTGCAAATGGAGTATTATAAGCGGCTCAAGGATATCAGAGAAGACCATGATCTCACTCAAGAGGATATAGCAAATCTCCTTGGAACAACGAAGCAGCAGGTCAGCAAATGGGAGACAGGCGTGCAAAAAATGGGCGTTGATAAGTACATCAAGCTTGCGATGTATTATAATATTTCAACAGATTATCTCCTTGGTCTGACAGATATGCCGAGAAAATTGAAATAGTCCACACCAAAACAAAAGACGGCGTCCACTGCGGAAACCGTCTTTTTTATTTATCACTTTAGGAGGGATGGGATTCGTTATATGTTGTACTTGCGCTGTATTAGAAATATCTCTTGAGGAGACCTTCGAGACCGCGGCCGTGTCTTGCTTCGTCGCGAGCCATTTCGTGAACTGTGTCGTGGATAGCGTCGAGGCCGTTCTTCTTAGCGCAAGCTGCGAGGTCGAACTTACCTGCTGTTGCACCGTATTCGCAGTCAACTCTCCACTTGAGGTTGTCCTTTGTTGTAGCCTTCATGTTGGGCTCAAGATCTTCACCGAGGAGCTCAGCAAACTTTGCAGCGTGCTCTGCTTCTTCGAATGCTGCCTTTTCCCAGTAGAGACCGATTTCGGGGAAGCCTTCGCGGTGTGCGATTCTTGCCATGCAGAGGTACATACCAACCTCAGCGCACTCGCCGTTGAAGTTAGCCATGAGCTGCTCGAATATGTACTTCTTATCTTCTTCGCTGATGTCGGGGTTGTTCTTTACAGTCTTTGCGTATACGCCGTATTCGTGCTCAGCAGCAAGCTTAGCGCCGTCTTCCATAACCTTGAACTTTTCGCCGGGAACCTTGCAGATGGGGCACTTTTCGGGTGCGCTATCGCCTTCGTGAACATAACCGCAAACAGGACATACAAACTTTTTCATAATAATTTCTCCTTAAATATGTTAGATATAATTTTTTTATTTGTTATTTGCCGGAATTATTTAAGCTCCGGCATTTTTTACTTTTTCGCCGCATGCCTTACAGAGTCCCACAAACTCAATGCGCTCGCTTTCAATAGTAAAACCTGAGGCGCTTGTTATGTGATCGTCAATACACATGCCTTCATCCAACCACACGTCATCCACCGCTCCGCAAATTCTGCAGACTGCATGGTTGTGCGGGAATTCGGTAACATCGAATCTGTCTTCTCCGTCCGATACCGGGATCCTGAGCAGCACACCGTCCTCAGCCATGGAGCGCAGCACACGAAACACTGTTGCGCGTCCGACCTCGGGGTGAGTCTTCTGAAGCTCCTGATATACAGCGGTGGCCGATTTGTGGCTTCCGAGAGATTTCAGCGTATCAAGAATGACTTGCTTCTGGGCGGTGTTGCGGCGAATGGTGGTTTTTTGCTCCATTGCTGTACCGCCTTTCTTAATGAGATTCAGTCTCATTACTGTGACTATAGTATAACAGACGCAAAAGCGTTTGTCAATAGGTTTTTCAAAATTTTTTTGAGATTTTTTTGGTTTTTTCGCAAATGCTATTGACAAGCTGGTCTACATTGTGTAGAATAAAGATGGTCTACAACTTGTAGAACGGAGGTTTTTGTATGAACGACTATCAAATGGGCGTGATCGAGTCAAGATTTGCCGATATTATCTGGGAAAACGAGCCCATATCGTCCACAGTCCTCGCCCACCGAAGCGAAGAGCTGCTCAAATGGAAGAAGTCCACCACCTACACCGTGCTCAAGCGGCTGTGTGACAAAGGTATATTCCAAAACAACGGCGGCGTGGTCACATCACTTATTTCAAAGGAAGAATTCTATTCAATGAAGAGCAAGCAATTCGTGAAGGAGACCTTTGACGGATCCCTTCCCGCGTTTCTTGCGGCATTTACATCGAAAAATGACCTGACAGCGGAGGAAGTTGCACATCTGAGGGAGATCATCAAAAAATACGAGGAGGAATGATCATGGGTGAGCTTTTTATTAAACTTGTAAACATGAGCATCTCGGCAGGTTGGCTTGCGCTGGCTGTTATTGTCGCGAGACTGCTGCTTCGCCGTGCCCCTCGCTGGATCACTGTTGCAATGTGGGCACTTGTGGGTGTGCGCCTCGTCTGCCCCATCTCCCTCGAAAGCTCTGTCAGCCTTGTTCCAAGCGCCGAGACCGTGCCGCCACAGATAATATATTCCCCTGCCCCCACGGTTCATACCGGCTTTGAGGCAGTCAACTCCGCCATAAACCCGGTGATATCTGAATCTTTTGCTCCCACACCCGGTGCCAGCGTCAATCCGATGCAGGTGCTGCTTGAGATTTTGGGCATCCTTTGGGTAGTGGGCATGGCGGTAATGATCATCTACACCGCATTCAGCTACGTCCTCGTTCGCAGAAAGGTAAGAGAAGCAACACCAATGTGCGGCAACGTTTGGCTGTGCGACCATGTGCGCTCTCCCTTTATTCTCGGACTGATAAAGCCGCGGATATATCTCCCCTCCGACATAGCAGAAGCAGATATCGAGTACGTCCTCGCCCACGAAAGATCCCACCTGAAGCGCCGCGACCACTGGTGGAAGCCCCTGGGATTTCTTATTCTGACCGTGTACTGGTTCAATCCCCTTATGTGGATCGCGTACATTCTCCTGTGCCGTGATATTGAGATCGCCTGCGACGAGCGAGTGCTCCGTGCTATGGGAGAGAGCGCAAAGGCTCCCTATTCCGAGGCACTGATAAACTGCAGCGTACCCCGTCGGGTGATTGCCGCCTGTCCTCTTGCATTTGGTGAGGTTGGGGTAAAGTCCCGCATCAGATCGGTGCTGAACTACAAAAAGCCCGCCTTCTGGGTAATAGCCGCCGCACTTGTGCTGTGCATAGTCCTTGGGGTATGCTTCCTGACAAACCCGAAAGCAAAGGTCAAAAATGAGGAATTCCCGCCCCTTCCCATATGCGACAGCGGACTTGAAGGAGTCGCAATTGAGCTGATCGCCGCAGATATAAGCTCCGACTACCCGTATCTTAAAGTAAAGTGGTACAACTCCCGAGAGGATACGGTGCTGTTCGGCAACCGATTTGATGTGTACCGCTTCGAGGACGGCAAGTGGGTGGATGTCCGTGACACAGGCGAATTTGCAGTGTACTTCACCCTTGAGGGATACCTCTGTATGCCCGACGGTACTGCGGAGAAGTCATACCCCCTCTCATATGTCGACATGACCAAAGCGGGCAAGTATAAATTTGTCACATACTGCAGCATAGACGGCGGCGATCCTGAAAACTATGAGATCTCTCTTGAGATAGATGTGACTGAGCCGACTGCGGGAGAATTCGATCTTACGCTTTCGTCAGGTGCGGTGCTGAAAGCCACGGCAACAAGCTATCTCGACTCGCTAAGGCGGATATATCCCGAGTTCTTCGTGTACGATACATCGAATGGTCTTACAGTCTACTGGTATCAGATGGCGCAGAACAGCTACAACTGGAAGCTTGTTCCAACGAAGAAGGGCGGGTACACATGGTTTGAGATGGCTGATCTTCCCTTTACTACCACGCAGGAGATGCGCGCGATCGTGTATTCCTACGGACTTGACGAAAGCGAAATATCAATCCTGCAGACGTGGGCGCCTCACTCCAGCTACGTTTACATGGGAGATCCGGTGGAACACGCCAAGTATGTTGAGGAAATGTTTTGGAATACCTCACCCATACCCGAGGAGGTAACAGCCTACAAGGGATATGAAGTGACGGGACTTCCCATATACGACGAGCTTATCTTCGATATTGACGGCGACGGGCTGCTCGAGGTATGTCAGCTTGGCATGGGACCCACATCGGGGCTGTTCACCTTTACTCTCACCGCTATAGAAAACGGCGAAGAGGAGTACTCGAGTATATTCTACTCACGTTGGGGAGACCTGAGCTTTGAGGAGTCGGAAAACGGCATTGTTCGGGTATGCATTGAGTCATACGAAGAAGAAAAAGAAAAGTATTATTACGACATCGCCGTAGTTGACGAACGCATAGTTCTCATAGACGAAGACGGCAATCCGGAGGATATGCTACTGTACGGTGAGTGATGTATTCACTTTGCCTGACGTCACACACCATCTCACACCGGCTAAATAAAAAAAGGCCCTATTTGGCGTACCTGCGATAAAGCAGGTACAAATCAAAAGACATAGCTTATTATTAGGCTATGTCTTTTTTGATGAGTAAATCCAAGGATTGCTTGGATTTGAAACAACGAATTGATAATTGTTTTTTCACAAATATA
>SVSK01000076.1 GCA_015064345.1 Oscillospiraceae bacterium
AATATTTTATTACCAGTTTACGATGTCCATCGTCAACAATATGTACTTTTCTATAATCATCATCCCCACGGCACAAATCTAATGTCTTCACGTCAGACACGTCTGTATCGTAGTAAAGCGATATTGGGTATTCCATAGTTTTTGCTTACCTTACTTTCGTATCGTTATTTTACTCCTTATATACAAAGTACACTATCTCATCTGGAATATTCACAATGTATTCCTTTGCCTGCGGCGGATAGATATTCTTACTTGGTACATCTTCAAGGGGAATCCAACACATATTAAGCTCGATACGCTCTTTTCCAAGTTCGTCGAGTGCTTTGAAATCTCTGTCAAGCGGTATTTGCGTTTCGTCCTTCAAGGAAATCAGATAATACAAATTGATCTGCTGACAAGGACGATTGCCCCAGGGGAAGAAATTTTCGTTCACCATAATGAGTCTTTCGATCTTGATGTCTGCGCCGATTTCTTCCTTGAACTCTCGCACAAGGGTTTCATCGGTCGTTTCTCCAAAGGCAACGTGACCGCCAATAAAAGCGTAACCGTCGTCACCCTCCGCATTTTGCATAAGCACCTTTCCATTATGTATAAGCACACCGCCGACACGGTACGAAAAGATGTAATCATCAGTTTTGAAAAGTATATCTGACATTATTTTTCTCCTAATCCGGCTCACTCGTTTGTGTGTCAAGTGCAGTTTTGTTTTTAGAAATGATCAACAAAATCTTCTTCAACCAACTCATAATCGACCGATGATTGAAGCCGACCAAGCTGATCTTTCCAAGAATCAGCGTTGATCCTCACCTTGCGAAAGCCAAGTGATTCGTAAACGTGCTGCGCTCTTGTGTTTGTCAAATTGGTGTCAAGGACGATTTTGGAATAGCCGTTTTTGAACAGCCCACCGATCAGCATACTCAAAACCTTTCTTCCGACACCACGGTTCTGACAATCGGTTTCACAGATCTTAATACCGATTTCTGCAACGCCGTCCGCTACGTTACGCCAGTTGCATTCACCGATGAGACGATCATTTTCAAGTATTACATACAATCCGTCTCTGAGTTTAGAGATAACTTCTTCCTCGGTCGTTCCCAAGCCGTTCGGAAAGCCTGCGTGTGCCATCACAGCGCCGTCGTTCCACCAAACAGTAAGCTGCTTTGCATCAGAAGCCTCGGCTTTGCGTATTGTTAGACTCCCATACTTCATCTTCACAAAAGACTTGCCTATAATCACTTCCGGTAACTCGGCTTTAGGCTTTGGTGTATCCATCTTCTTTATCAGCTCCCGCGCTTTTCTCATGTACTCTTCACCGCGCTTTTTGTCTCCATCAGGATATTTGTTAGCGAGCATTATCCATTCGGTGAGTTCGTAGAAGATAAACAGATCCAGCGCGCGTCTGAATTCACCGTAAGGTATTCCATGCTTTTTTACAAGATTGGTGTAGTAGTAGGTTATGGCACCCTCTCTGTCCGCCTCGCTCATCTTGAAGAACGCATCGTCCTCTTCCCCTGTGTGAGCGATAAGCCGTGCAAGAGAGGCCGGGTACGGCAAAATTCCTGCGTATTCCCAGTCAATTATTGCAGCGCTGTCGTTTCTCGCAATCACGTTAAAAGGTAGGAGATCATCATGGCACAACGTGCGCGGCAGAGTTTCATACACGGCGAGAAAACCGTCGTATCTCCGCTCAAGCTCCTCATCCATAAGGTAATTCCTTCTGTTCCTACGGGACTTGAGGCTTTTTTCGTATGTGTAGCCTACGTTTTCGTGACTCAAGTCATTCCAGTATCTGCTTTGCAAGGAGATAAGCGCGTCAAGTGCGGATATCAGCTTTTCGCGGCTGCAGGTACCCAGATCCTCACCTTCCACATACTCTGTGATGAAGTAGTCTTCTCCCTCTGACTCAAAGGAAGCGACAAGCTGCGGCACGCCGTATATTCCCTCTCCGAAAAATGCGGAATACACCTCAAGCTCGTAGTTTTTGGCTTTTTTCAATACATAGTTTTTCTCGCCGCAGGAGATCTTCCACACGCTGTACTCTGCGCCGTCCTCGGCTGATCTGAACGATACAGCACTCACTTCATCAGCACTGTCAATAGCACCGATCTCACGCAGTATTTCTATTGATTTCTTAATTTCTGCTGTCATTTAATGCCTCTGTTGGTTTTATAGAATAGAAAGCAATTCGGATAACGAGTCGATCTGACTGTCCGCAATACCCTCGCCAAGTTCTGAGCTTTGATATTTTGCAAGGCCGTTTTTTATCCAAACTGTTTTCATACAAAGAGCCTTTGCAGGGATAATATCGTTGTCAAGTCTATCTCCGACCATTACACTTTCCTCCGCATAGCATCCTGCAATTTCAAATGCCTTTTCAAAGATTTCTTTATCGGGTTTGGAATATCCAACCTCTGCAGATGATGCAATCACATCGAAGTATTGGCGCAAGCCCCAAGACTCCAAACGCTCCGCCACACCGAAATTCTGGTTTGCGATAATTCCAAGTTTATATCCCTTATCAATAAGAGCCGCCAATGTGCTGTGTGCATCTGAATACGGAACTTCATCTTCCGAGTGCCAAGGAGTTTTCGTCAACCCAAAGTGTTTGATAGCGGAAGAGTTACCATCAAGTCCTTGCCGAGCAAGAGAGATTCGCACATTATCAAATTCCTCAATAGTGATATTTGTGCCGGCAATCATTTCTCGAACTCTGCGATCGTATGCTTCGGTTTCATCAACCAGCGTTGAGCCGATATCAAAGAATATCCATTTGATCATACAGCACCTCCATTACAATGTAATCCAAAACCTTTTCAGATCTACGTTATCATTCGTTTCGTGTACTGTTGATTCATAAACGCCGCCGTTTGCAAGTATAGTCTTTTCACTTCCAATATTACCATCAATGCAAGTGATAAGCACTTTCTCAAGCCCAATCTCTCGGCAGTACGGCAGTGCCATTCTCAGCATCTCTTTGGCATAGCCCTTGCGTCTTTCGCTCGGTCTTACAGAGTAGCCGATGTGACCTGCGTATTTTTTGAGATAATCGTTGAAGCGATGACGCACCTGTAGCATTCCGAGCAATTTGTTATCGCTCTTGCGAACTAAAAAGAACTGTGTCGCAGGCACCAAATGAGGCGGAACAGCAGCCGGATCTTCGTATTCCTTACTGGTTTTCAAGTATTCAACGGGATCTTCGAGTCTGCGAAGCGGGCCACAACCGTCCATAGAGTCACCTGCGTCAAGGAACTCTTGTCTGTACTCTGCGATCTGACTTGCGTATTCGCTTGTCGGTCGTATTAAATCTAATTCTTCCATATTCTTGTCCCCTTACATCTTCACCACCGCGTCAAGGCACAGCTTCAGCGCGTATTCGTATGCGTTGCCGCCCCAATTTCGCTCGTCGTATTTATCAACGTCGGCAAGACTGTCTGCGGTGTAGAGTATCATTCCCCACGTTGCACCTCTGAAAGCGGAGACTGCGGCAAGAGCGGAGCACTCCATTTCAACTACAGAGCATCCTTCGCTTTTGCGGTAGGCGACCTTTTCCTTGGTTTCACGGAAGAATCCGTCCGTTGACCAAGTGATGACTTCCCTGTATTTCATGCCATGTTCGAGCACGGTTTCCTTGATTGCACATCGAGCTCTTTCGTCGATCTCCATAAAGCGTGATGGCGGTGCGTAGTGGTATGATGTTCCCTCGTCGCGCAGAGCCTTATACGGCACGAGCAACATACCCTCGGGTAACTTTTCAAGAGCACCGCATGAGCCTGCCGAGATTATCTCCCGCACACCGTAGCCGATCAGCCAGTCGAGTATCTGTGCCGATGCTGCCGAGCCTACGGGTGCTTCACAAAGAGTTATCTCCTCGCCTTTGTACTTTGTGATGTACACAGGATAACGCTTGGTCGTGCTGAGAAACTCAGACACCTTTACGGTTTCGGTTTTGCTTGCATATTCTGTTATGTACTCACCGAGAAAGGCAAACACGCACTTCTTCGGGAGCTTCAAATCTAATTTTTCGTGAGTGGGATCGATGACTGCTGTTTGCTCGCTGTCAAACTCCAGCAGAGGTATTTCGTTTTTTATGATAGGCATAATTTATTCCTTTTCAATGTATTTAATTCTGCATAACTGTTCATTCTCAAATTCAAGAACAATGGCACTTGGCGTTGCGAATTTTCCGTTCAATACAGTAGTACCATTGTGCGTGATTTTGCGCAATTTTTTCTGCTCGTCCACAACTTCAATGGAGCACCAATTCAAAAGAAACGCACAAATAGCTGCGGCGTGAGAAACGATAGCAACAGTACTTCCCTCACCCATTCTTGATATGATCTCGTTAATGGCTGATGTCATTCTTGCTTTTGTATCGTTCAGCGATTCACCGTTTATGTTTTTGTAATTTTGATCCTCATATTGACGATTCCAAAACTCAGAATTTAATGTGTCGGTGTTGCCAAGCTCACGTTCCCTGAATCGGTCATCAACAATCAAACGCTTACTTAACTTTTCTGCTGTACTATATGCTCGTCGATAGGGCGAAGTATAGACTGCTTCAACAGAACGGAAAACGTCAAACGAGAACAGCTCTTGCGCTTTAATATGTCCCTGCTCGGAAAGCAGAAGTTCTTCAGTTGGCAATGTTCTGTCTTTGACCGGTTCAGAATGTCTGATTAGAATAACGGTTTTCATTTTCTCTCCCAATAAACAAAATACTCCCGAAAACCGCAGTGCAGTCTCGGGAGCGTGTATGTCTGATTATTCTTCGCAGTTTTCCCAGTTGTGGTAAACTTCCTGTACGTCATCGTTATCCTCAAGATGCTCAAGAAGGAGATTCATATTCTTGATAGCATCGGGATCGTCAAGTGTAACGTATGTCTGGGGAATCTTGTCCTCTTCAGCGGATGCGATCTTATAGCCAAGTGCTACAAGTGCATCACGAACAGCGTAGAGGTCGGATGTCTCTGTAGTAATCTCGAAAGTATCTTCGTCGGAGGAGAAGTCCTCTGCACCTGCTTCGAGTGCTGCTTCCATGAGAGCATCCTCATCAGCGTTTTCGTTGTCTTCACGGAGAAGCACGATAACGCCCTTGTCATCAAACATATATGATACGCAGCCTGTTGCGCCGAGGTTTCCGCCGTACTTGTCGAAGTAGTGGCGAACGTCGGATGCTGTGCGGTTTCTTGAGTCTGTAGCTGTCTCAACGATTACAGCAACACCGGAGGGACCGTAGCCTTCATAAACGATTTCTTCATACTGTACGCTATCGGCACCCATTGCCTTCTTAATAGCGCGCTCGATATTATCGTTGGGTACGTTGTTATCCTTTGCCTTCTGGATAAGGTCGCGGAGCTTACTGTTGGAGTTGGGGTCACCGCCGCCTGCACGAACGCAGATCTGGATCTCCTTACCGATCTTTGTGAAGATCTTACCCTTCTGGGCGTCGGTCTTTGCCTTCTTATTTTTGATATTATTCCATTTGCTATGTCCTGACATAT
>SVSK01000077.1 GCA_015064345.1 Oscillospiraceae bacterium
ATCCTTATTTTGTCGGAATGTCACACACGCCGTTGAGAATAAGTCTCGGGCGATATGGGAATTCCTTCACTGTTTCTCTTGTAGATACGCCTGTAAGAACAAGAGCTGTGTCAAGACCTGTCTCAATACCCGCGATGATATCTGTATCCATTCTGTCGCCGATCATAACAGCTTCGTTTGAGTGAACACCAAGAAGCTTCAGACCTGTTCTCATCATGAGAGGATTGGGCTTGCCAACGTAGTATGCACTCTTGCCTGTGGTTGCCTCAATAGGCGCAACAAACGCACGGCAAGCAGGGGCAATACCACCCTCAATAGGTCCTGTGATATCTGTGTTTGTAGCAATAAGGCGTGCGCCCTTGTTTACCAGGTTCATCGCCTTGAGAATGTGGTCGTAGCAATAGTTGTCAGTCTCACCTACAACGACGTATTCGGGGTTAACGTCATTGATCGTAATGCCTGCTTCGTAGAGAGCATTGTAAAGGCCGTGATCACCAATTACATATGCGCTGCATCCGGGTGCCTGTGTCTGAAGGAACTTTGCAGTTGCAAGTGCGCTTGTGTAGAAGTGCTCTTCCCCGATCTCAAGGCCCATTCTCTCAAGCTTAAGCTTCAGTTCTCTGGGGGAGCGATGGCTTGCGTTTGTTAAGAAAAGGAACTGCTTATTCTCACGGTAAAGCCATTCAACAAACTCCTTAACTCCGTCAAGCAGCTTGTTACCATGATAGATAACACCGTCCATATCGCATATAAAACCTTTTTTCGATCTTAAAGTTTCCATTTATTACTCCTTTATTCTATCTGTATTGTGGATTTCTGTTCAATCAATCATTCAGCGTCAATTCCGCAGAGCTTTACGGTTGTCATTGTGTGGTTCATTGCGGGAAGAAGCTTATTTATAATATCGCATGTTTTGATTCGGAGACTGCTGGTATTGATGCACGGGTGACATCCGATATATTCTTCAGCGAGAAGATCTTCGTCAACGAGGAGTCGCACCACACCGTCCGTGTCATTCATAAGGCCGAGCACACTTAGTGAGCCGGGGGTTATGTCAAGATACTTCTCCATGTGCTCGCCGCCTGCAAAAGAAAGTCTGGACACCCCAAGCTGAGGCGAGAGCTCTTTTGTCTTGAATACCTTTCCGTCGGGAATCAGAAGCAGATAAAAATCGGTCTGTTGCCTGTTTGTGAGGAATAAATTTTTGCACATTGTCACGCCGAGCTTTTTGTCCACCTCTCGGCAGGCATCCATAGTTTCGGCAGGTTCGTGATCTATGCGCCAATACTCTATTCCAAGTGAGTCGAGCAGGTCGTAGCACCGAACTTCTTTGTCAAGTCTACGTTCACGAGTTATGGGTCTGCCAAGTACCGCATCCATTATTTCTCCTCTCATGCCCCTACTCCTCCGATTATATCATGCTTGAATAATTATATCACAGCTACGTTTGTTTTTCAAGTGTGCAGCAAAAAATATTGCGCTTTACTTTTGCCGTAGGTTATGGTATAATTTATTATTATACTCTATCGCGGAGGTGGATATGAAGAAAATATCGCTGTATTACACAGACAGCTACAATGGCAAAGATTCTCACAAGCTGCTTTTATCCGCTGCTTCTCTGTACACCTCCCTGCCGAAAGACAGTTTTCAGCTTTCATCCGAGAGAGGGAAAAAGCCGTACTTTAATAATTATCCGAACATTCACTTTTCAATCTCCCACAGCGGAAAATTGTGGATCTGTGCCTTTGGTGTTGATGAAGTTGGTGCGGACGTGCAAGTTGATGACGGCAAAAGAGACCGTGCAAGGCTTGCTGATCGTTTTTTCAGTTCTGATGAAGCAGAATGGGTAAAGAATCATGAGAGACCCAATCATGCCTTTTGCCGAATCTGGTCACGCAAAGAGGCTGCCGTGAAGATGTGCGGTATCGGTATTGACGGGAGATTCAACAGATTCAGCTCAGTGTCCGACATCACCGAGATTGACGGCAAGCGTGCGATCATTCTCGACTTTTCACTGCCAACCGAAATTGCTCACTATGCAGCCATCGCTTACTGTGACAGCTTTGAAATTGAGCTAAAGAGAATATAAAAATACGGAGCCCGAATCAGATCACCGTATTTTTTATTTTTTAATTTTTTATTCTTTAGGCGGCATGGGAGGCTTTTTATCGCCAAAGGGCGGCATCGGTGGTCTTCCCTCACCGTGTGGGGGCATCGGAGGCCTTCCACCTTGCTGAAGCTTGACGGATTCCTCGCTGCCCATCATGAACTGCTCTGCTGACATACCGTCAATAGGAGTAATATAGCGCTTGGCCTGTGTGGTGAACAGCTCGTAATATACGCCGTGCTTCTTCATAAGCTCTGCGTGATCACCAAGCTCCTCAATTGTACCGTTGTTGATAACTATTATCTTATTAGCAACTGTAGCACTCGAGAGACGGTGCGAAACGAAAATAGTTGTCTTGTCCTTGCGGAGCTCGTCAAACTGATTGTATATCTCCTGTTCTGCAATCGCATCAAGGCTGGCTGTGGGCTCGTCCAAGATCATGATATCGGAGTCGCTGTAGAATGCTCTCGCAATGGACAGCTTCTGCCACTGACCGATTGACAGCTCAATACCGTCATCCTCAAAGTAACGCATAAGCGGTGTGCTGTATCCGCCCGGGAGATTTTTGATGAACTGATCCGCAGTTGACTGCTCTGCCGCTTCAACAACGTCCTCATGTGTACCGTTACGCTCGATCTCACCAAACTTGATATTCTCACTTACATCAACTGCGTACTTACCGAAGTCCTGGAAGATGATACCGAAGAGAGAGTAAAGATCATCAGTATCATATTCCTTTATATTGTGTCCGTCGAGAATTATCTCACCCTCGGTTGGATCGTAAAGACGTGTCAGAAGCTTGATAAGAGTTGTTTTACCTGCACCGTTGAGACCTACAAGCACGCAGGTATCACCCGGATCAAGCACAAAGTTCACGTCGGTGAGAACATTTCTCTCTGTGCCGGGATAAGCAAATGATACATGACGGAACTCAATTGTATGCCCGGTATGATGCTGTACCTTTCTCGGTTGAGGCAGACTTGAGATGATATGACGCTTTTCATTCATAAACTTGATAAGGTTGTCAATGAACAAGGTGCCTTCGTAGATAGATCCCGTACTGCTGATAAGTGAACCAACGCAGCCGGCTATTGACATAAGCGCGCCGATATAAAGCTGATAGTCACCTATCTTGTAGCTGCCGTCAGCAACACCCTTTGCAATGAGAAGGAACATGATACAGTTGACAGTTGTACCAAACAGGTTGACACCGATATTCCAAAGACCTTCGCCCACAAAGAGCTTACGCAGACCTTTGAAGTAAACCTTGAATGTATCGCGGTATCTGCCGATAAAGGTTTCATGCAGGTTGAAAACACGAACTTCCTTAACCATGTCCTTGTTGGTCATGACATCGGAGTAGTAGTTCATCTGGCGGCGCTCCTTCGAGTGATGGCGCATATACCAGAAGCTCTTCTTGCGATATGTAAAGTTTATTATCGCAGTTGGCAGGCTGAATATGATTATCAATATCGGGAACAGCGGCACAACAGCCCAGAGTATTGCAAGATAACCTGCCATACTGATAACTGTACTTACGATATTGAAGTTATTGTTGAGGATATTAAGCGGACGCATGCTTGCTTCGCGCTTTGCATTCTCAAATCTCGCGTAGAATTCAGGGTCATCAAAGCTTGCGAGGTCAACCTCTTTAGCCTTGTACATTATCTTGAGATTGATGTGGTTAACAACAAGCTCGCTGGAAATGTTATTGATGATATTGCCCACACGGCTTATAGTGCTGGATGCAAAGTTAAAGCCAAACTGAAGAACCAGCAGTCCTACAACTGTATCAAACATATTCTCTCCGCCGGTGACAACAGAAGTATAAGCATCCTGCAAAGAGTTAAGTAATGCAGCACCGATGAACTGGCTTATGACCGGAGAAACACCGTTCCACACAGACATGAACACCATAAACAACAGAATCCACGGTTTCGTTTCCCATACGAGCTTATAGATATAAAACAGTCTGTGGAAGAATTTAGTAACTACTCTGTATATATATCCCGGCACTTCCCTGAGCGACTGGGGCTTTGGCTCTTTAAGCTTTTCCTGCATTCTTTCGCGGTCTCTGAATCCGCCTCCTGGTCCCATATTTTCACCTCCGTCAACCTGACTGAGTCAAGTTTACTTTTCTCAAAAATTGACACATTAAGTATATTATATACTTGAAAGTTACATCCGTCAATACAAAAGAAAAAAATTCATTAAATAATCCCTTTGCTATTGACAATGTAATCACAAATCAGTATAATGATAGTGTAATATCATTTTGATATCATTTTATATCACGAAAGGAAATAGTATTATGACAAAAAGCAACGGGGCAGTATCTGAAAAAGTACTGACTCCCAAAAACGGATGGTTCGTGCTTATTACTTCCATCATTGCATATTTAGCATCAATTGTACTTCTTGTAATCGGCGGTGAAGGTATGGATAGAGGCGAAGGTCCACTTTACATTGCCATTTTCGCAATTTCTCTTATTTACGTTTGCTTTGGTTGGTTCTGGTGGCTCGGTCTCAAGGTCATCCGTCCCAATGAAGCTCTTGTACTCACCCTGTTCGGTAAATACATCGGCACTGTTAAGTGCGAAGGCTTCTTCTACGTTAATCCCTTTTCAACTTCCGTCAATCCCGCCGCAAAAACAAAGCTCAATCAGAGCGGTGACGTAAAGGTCGGCACTCTTCCCACAGTTCCCGGTCAGACCGCAACTGCGCAGACCATCAACAATAAGATCTCTCTCAAGGTTATGACTCTGAACAACAACAGACAAAAGATAAATGACTGCCTCGGTAATCCTATCGAGATCGGCATTGCAGTAATGTGGCGTGTTGTCGACACAGCAAAGGCTGTTTTCAATGTTGACAACTATAAGGAATACCTTTCCCTTCAGTGTGACACCGCACTTCGTGAGATCGTTCGTATTTATCCTTACGACGTTGCTCCCAATGTTGACACAACAGGTGACGGCGTGGCAGATGAGGGCAGCCTCCGCGGTTCCAGCGAGATCGTTGCATCCCGCATTCGCGACGAGATACAGGAGAGAGTTCAGTTTGCCGGTCTTGAGATCGTAGAAGCACGTATCACTTATCTTGCATATGCTCCTGAGATCGCAGCGGCTATGCTTCAGCGCCAGCAGGCATCTGCAATTATTGATGCACGCAAGATGATCGTTGACGGTGCTGTTGGTATGGTTGAGATGGC
>SVSK01000078.1 GCA_015064345.1 Oscillospiraceae bacterium
CTCTCAGTTCGGCTACTGATCGTAGACTTGGTAGGCCGTTACCCTGCCAACTATCTAATCAGACGCGAGCCCATCTCATACCACCGTAGCTTTGATATACCAATCATGCAGTCGGTATATGTCATCCAGTATTAGCAGCCGTTTCCAGCTGTTATCCCGGGGTCTGAGGCAGGTTGCTCACGCGTTACTCACCCGTCCGCCACTGATCAGAGCACCGAAGCACTCATCACCGTTCGACTTGAATGTGTTATGCACGCCGCCAGCGTTCATCCTGAGCCAGGATCAAACTCTCTAAATATTGTATATCAAACGAGGTCTCCCTCGTATGCTATCTCACTTAGAGTGATTCTGTACTCTTATTACTATTAAAAGAGTTTTAATTTAAAAATTCAAAAGAATTTTCGGAGTCTTTTTAGTACATTTCGTTGTTGTTCAATTTTCAATGAGCTATCCGCTGCCTCACTCTCGCGTAGACAGCTTTGTAATTATATCACACCTTCCCAACTTTGTCAATACCTTTTTCAAAGTTTTTTCAACTTTTTTGAGGTTTTTGATTAAGCTTAATCTCAAACGATTTCGCTCTTGGGAGAGTGCCTGTATATATTATCACATCCATCCGGATTTGTCAATAGGATTTTGAAAAGTTTTTAATATTTTTTCATATTTTTCCTCATTATCCTACTGCTGATTTTAACAAAAAATATTATCTCCCTTTTTTGTGTTTCTTATTGAACTTTACGACAATTTGAGTTATAATATATATTGTATTTTATTTCACAGGAGTTGTGTATGTTCAAGGAAGGTTTTGACAACAGTAAATATTCCCGGCTTCAGTCCGAAAGCATAAATAAACGTCTCTCTGAGTTTGGCGGCAAGTTGTATTTGGAATTTGGCGGTAAGTTATTTGACGACTACCATGCATCCCGAGTTCTTCCCGGATTCAAGCCTGACAGCAAGATCAACATGCTCCTGATGCTTAAAGACAAGGCGGAGATGGTTGTTGTAGTATCAGCTGCTGCAATCGAGCAGAACAAGATGCGCGCAGACCTTGGTATCACATATGATATGGATGCGCTTCGTCTAATTGACGCGTTCAACGACTGCGGTCTGTACGTTGGTAGTGTTGTCATCACGCAGTATACGGGACAAGCATCTGCCGATAAGTTCATCAACCGGCTGAACAGTCTCGGTATCCGCGTGTTCAAGCACTTCCCCATTGAGGGTTACCCCACAAATGTTAAGCTCATAGTAAGCGACGATGGATACGGCAAGAACGATTACATCGAAACCTCTCGCGAGCTTGTTGTGGTTACAGCACCCGGCCCCGGAAGCGGAAAGATGGCAGTTTGCCTCTCACAGCTTTATCATGACAACAAGCGCGGTATAAAATCCGGCTACGCAAAGTTTGAGACCTTCCCCGTATGGAATCTTCCTCTTAACCATCCCGTGAATATTGCATATGAGGCTGCTACCGCCGACCTTTCCGACGTTAACCTTATCGACCCGTTCCACATGGAAGCATACGGTGAAACCACCGTCAACTATAACCGTGACGTTGAGGTATTCCCTGTACTGCGTCGACTGTTCGAGGGTATTTACGGTGAATGTCCGTACAAGAGTCCCACAGATATGGGCGTAAACATGGTAGGATTCTGTATTTACGATGATGAAAAAGTCTGCCACGCGGCAAAAATGGAGATCATCCGCCGCTATTACAATTGTCTGGTGAAGAAGCGTAAGGGACTTTGCGACAGCGATGAAGTGTACAAGGCCGAACTTATCATGAACCGTGCAAAGGTATCCGCCGACGACAGACCTGTTGTTAAGGCAGCTCTTGATAAAGCGGCAATGACAGACGGTCCTTCCGCAGCTATCGAGCTTGATGACGGACGTATCGTTACCGGCAAGACCAGTGCACTTCTCGGATCATGCGCTGCTGTACTTCTTAACGCGCTGAAAGCTCTTGCGGGAATTGATGACAGCATCCATCTCATCTCCCCTTCGGTTATTGAGCCTATTTGCAAGCTGAAGACAGGCAGTCTCGGATCAAACAATCCCCGACTTCACGCTGACGAGATCCTCATTGCCCTGTCTATTTGTGCGGCAACCGATACCAACGCAAAGGCTGCTCTCGACTGTCTCCCGATGCTCAAAAACTGCGAAGCTCACTCAAGCGTTATAGTATCTCATGTTGACTCAACGATCTTCCGCAAATTGGCGTTGAATCTTACCTGTGAGCCTATATACGAAACAAAAAAGCTGTTTCACCGATGAGTTAAGATAAACCAAAGAATACCGAAGTTTTCGCTTTGGTATTCTTTATTGCTTTAATGAGGTCAACTCCACGTGAAAACTATTGCACGGTGGCAACTTTTGTGATATAATTGAAAAAATAGTTACATTATTATATATTACTGCTTTCAGAAAGGAGACGGCATGAAATATATCATTTCATATGTGAGACCTTTCTTCGGAAGAATGTCGGTCGGATTCGGAATAAAGTTTATCGGAACAATCATGGACCTGTTCATCCCGATGCTTCTCTCATATATCATAGATGACATTGTCCCCACCGGAAACAAGCGGAATATCTATTTGTGCGGTGTTATCATGCTTGTATGCGCCATTGTAGCAATTCTCGGCAATATTATCGCAAACCGCATGGCCGCAAGAGTTGCGCGCGACACTACCGAAACTCTTCGCAACGACCTGTTCAAGCGCATATCCTATCTATCCGCCCGTCAGCTTGATGAGTTCACTATTCCTTCTCTTGAGTCCAGACTAACATCAGATACTTATTATATTCACCAAGTAGTCGGTATGATACAGCGAATGGGTGTGCGTGCACCATGTCTGCTTATTGGCGGAATCATTCTTGCCTTCACACTTGAGCCTGTTCTCACACTCGTGCTTATTGCAGTCATGCCCTTTATTACCGCGGCAATAATCATTGTCACAAAGCGCGGTATCCCTCTTTACACCAACCAACAAGTTGAAACTGACAACATGACCCGTGTTGTGCGCGAAAATACACAGGGTATTCGAATCATCAAAGCCCTTGGGAAAGAGGAAGCAGAAAGAGCTCGTTTTGACAACACCAATTCGGAACTCAACAAATCAGAAAAGAAGGCAGCGCTGAACATGGCACTGACCAGTCCGCTGATGAATCTGTTCCTTAATCTCGGTCTTGTGGCCGTTATTCTCGTCGGAGCGTACAGAGTAAATGCAGGTCTTTCCGAAGCCGGTAAGATCATTGCCTTCACTTCATACTTTACAATTATTCTAAATGCGCTTATGAGCGTAACCCGTATTTTTGTTATGTGCTCCCGCGCTATTGCATCTGCCAACCGTATCGGCGAGGTGCTGGACACTCCATACGATATGCAACCGGACTCCCACTATCTCAACAGCACATCAAAAGCGCCCTCCGGAACAAAGATCGAGTTTGACAATGTATCGTTCTCATACAACGGTATAAAAAATAATGTAGAAAACGTCAGCTTCACCTTGAAAAAGGGCCAAACTCTCGGAATTATCGGACCCACAGGCGCCGGTAAGACTACGCTGATTGCCTTACTCATGCGTCAGTACGATGTTACTGAAGGTGCTGTGAGAATTGATGGGCGGGATGTTCGCTCAATGAGCCGTGATGAGATTTCAAAGAAATTCGGAGCCGCGTTCCAGAACGATTTCTTGTTTGCCGATTCCATTGAAACCAATATTGATTTCGGTCGCGGACTCAGCAATGATGAAATAAAAACCGCAACCGTTCATGCTCAGGCTGAGGATTTCATCAAGGACAAGCCCGGCGGGCTGAATTACGAGTTGTCCATTAAGGGAGCGAACATTTCCGGCGGTCAGAAGCAGCGTGTTATTTTAAGCCGTGCGCTTGCAGGTGTGCCTGAGATACTCGTGCTTGATGACAGTTCCAGCGCCCTTGACTACGCAACAGACGCTCGTCTCCGCATGGCAATTCGCGAATACTATGCCGGCAAGACAACTTCAGTTATCGTTGCACAGCGTATTTCATCAATAATGCACGCCGACCTCATTCTTGTTATGGAGGACGGTATTGTAACAGGCAGCGGCACACACGAAGAACTTCTTGCAAGCTGTCCCCTTTATAAAGAGATCAGCGATTCGCAGATGGGAGGTGCTCTCCTTGAATAGAGGCGGTCCAAAAGTCGCACGACCCGAAGACGTAGTAGTCGGCAACGCGCCAAAGAAAAAGCTCAAGGTGCTCCTTCGACTCCTCAAATACATGTATCGATTCAGATGGGGTTATCTTGCGGCACTTATACTGTCTGTAGCGGCTAACCTTTTATCATTGATTGGTCCTTCTCTTTCCGGTAAAGCAATCGGTGCAATCGGCATAGGTCCGGGCGAGGCAGATTTCGATAAAGTCATATACTTCTGCACACTTATGGTAATCGCCTATGTCCTCTCAAGCATTCTCTCATATGTGCTTCAGATAGTGATGATAAATCTATCCCGCGGCATTGTAAAGAAAATGCGAGAGGATATCTTCGCCAAGCTGATGAAGCTGAAGGTTGGTTACTTTGACACCACCCAGGCTGGCGACATCATTTCCCGTATCTCCTATGACATTGACACCATCAACGCAACGCTCTCCACCGACCTTGTTCAGATAGCATCAAGCGTGGTAACGGTAATCGGTTCACTTATTATGATGATCAGCATTTCCCCTAAGCTGTGTCTCATCTTTGCTGTAACCGTTCCCCTTTCAATGGTAGTTACAACCAAAATGGCAAACAAGTTCCGTCCGCT
>SVSK01000079.1 GCA_015064345.1 Oscillospiraceae bacterium
CCGTTTATGTCAAGCGCCATCGCATCGTTCTTTGTGCGGTGCACTAACTTTTCTGCACGGTAGAAGGTGTCGTCCTCATCATCAAATGTGTCAACTGCTGTGAGATACTTGTCGATCACACTGCGGTAAGACTCGCGGGTAGAGAACACAACGTCCTCGTCAAGCTTACCAAGGGTGATAACTCCGTTTATGAGTAGCTCCGCGATGACGAGACAGCACAGTGTTGCGGATGTGATCCTCCGTTTTCGCGAATCGTTTGACGAGCGGATGAACGCAGAGGTTGCCGCCGCTGTGATCGCGAGGAAGAGTATTCCGCACCAAACAGCCGCAAAATCGGGCAGATTCTCATAACCTATCTTGTCAAGCACGAGAAGCATACCGCACCAGAGCGCAGCAGAGGTCATAACAGGCTTCGCACCGATCTCGGAAAGATTGCGGAACGCATCAGCCGCCATGATCAGCATAAGTCCCGAGAACATGTACGCAAATCTTGCGTTGAGCCAGTTGGGTCTCTGGAATCCGTGCCAGATGTAGTCAAGTATATTGAAATTGAAGCTGACGGCAAGGAACAGCATGATCACAAGGAAGCCTATCTTGCGTCGCGTCGGTATATTTTTAGAGAAGAAATAAAGAGGTGCGATGACCATGGCGAGAGTGCCGCAGTAAATGAAGGGCATACCCTCCGGACGCACCGTGTCGTATGAGCCGAAGAATGCCTTGGTGAGTATATCAATAAAGTCAAATATCTGCTTTGGAGTGTAGTCGGGATTCGAAAATTCCAGCTTACCGAACGAGAGGGAGTAGTACACAGGGAGAATGATGACCGCGGAGATCATTACGGCAACGAGTGCGGTAATGGCAATTCTCACAAGCACGCGTGCAAAGTGGTAGTCCACATCTTTGGGGTTTCTCTCCTCCGGGGAGAGCATGAAATATCGGATGAAGAACCATATCATCACAAAGAAGCAGGTCATGTAGCCGATATAGAAGTTGGAAATGAGGCTGTAGGCAAGAGTGATAACGAGCATCTTGTACTTACCGCGGCAGATCATTTCATCTACTGCATAAAGAACCAAGGGGAAGAGAAGCACGTTGTCTATCCACATTACGTTGTGCTGCATAACGATAACGTAAGCGGAGAGGGCGTACATTGCGGAGAACATTACGGTGTGAACGCGGTTCATCTTGCGGGTCTTGTGGAGATAATATCCGAACGTGAGACCGCAGAAGCCTGTTTTCAGCACAAGAATGAGGTAAAGCGCCTCGGTTATCATTGTCTTGGGGAACAGCGCCACGATCATAGAAAACGGACTTGAGAGATAGTAAGCAAAGATTCCGAGGAACTCACCGCCGAGATTTCTGTTAAAGGAGTATATTATGGAGTCGCCGCCTGTGATGATCTCGCGCAGCTCTTCGAAGTAGTAGACGTACTGGGCGTTGAGGTCAAGCACTAGCACAGAATGTTCACCTGCGGGCCAAACCTTGATACAGGTGTAGAGAAGGATCATTGCGAGGAACGGAACGGCAAAACAGCAGAGAAGTGTTATCGCAGTATCAGACAAAGCGAATCTCTGCTTATCAAGTTCGTTCTTCTTAAGAAGTTTAGTTGCCATTTTCTACCTCCGCGCGATGTATCTTTTTTATTGCTTTTTCGAGCTTTTCTCTTGGAAGCACCATATCTCTGCCGCATCCTGTGCAAACGATACGAATATCGCTTCCGATGCGCAGTACTTCAAAGACAGATGTGCCGCACGGGTGCTGTTTTTTCAGTTCAAGTCTGTCTCCGACCAGTATTTTCGGTATGTTCATGGTATCCTCCGATTAAATGTTCTCTTTTCATTATACCATGAATCTGAGGTATTGTAAATAATATGTATGAAATTTTGACGGAATTTGCAATATATAATGTGAATATCAGCGGATAATGATAACACGCACCTCTTTTGAAAGCTTTTTGCAGTTTTCGATAACGAAGGCTGTTCCTTTTGACTCGCCGTCCCAGAAAGCCAGCACGGTATCAGCGTATTCGATTATCTGAAGATTCCGCTTCAGGGGTGCGCCGCGTCCGTACAGCTTGTATTGGGGCAAAAATTCAGTGAGCTTGATTCCGTGGGTGTTTGCATATTCACGGGCACAGGTATCAACCCCTTTTGCACCGCCGGAGACGATCTCATCTGTACCCCCGGGAAGGTAGTCTCCGAGGTTATCTACCGCCAGTCCTCTTGATCCAATAACTGCAACTTTCATAATATGACTCCTTTATGACTTCATGATTAGTATAATTTGACTTCGTATTTCACATTATACCACATAATGAAAGTAAAATAAACATATAATAACATCAAAAAGGGGCTATTATGGCTATAAAAAACTTGACAATTCGTATAGACGAAACGATGCTTGACAAATTACATTATGTTGCGGATTACGAAGGTAGGAGTGCAAACGGACAAGTGACGGTACTGATTCGCGACTGCATTGAAGCATACGAGGCAAAGCACGGCGAAATAGAGATATCTCCTCGCAAGAAAACAAGCAAATAAAAAAAGAGCACTCTTGAGTGAAATCAGGAGTGCTTTTTTGTGTTATTTTTTATTCTGACGCATTACTTCGTATCCCAGCATTGATGCCGCAGATGCCGCTGAAAGTGAACCACCGAAATCGCGACCGTAGTCGATTCTGACGACCTGATCCGCTTTTTCAAGGAGGGATGCGGAGATACCGCGCTTCTCACCGCCAACGATAAGAAAAACGGGGTATTTCATATCAGCTTCAAATGAAGAAACGGAGTCGCGTATTCCGGCACAGATTATCTTGTATCCGAGAGAACGAAAAATATCAGCCGAATCTGTGGGGGAGGATATGTATATTGGCAAAAGCTCGCTTGCTCCTGCAGATGAACGGCACACAACTCCCGCCGCGCTCATCCAGTTTCGGGGGGATAGCACAACTCCGTCAGCACCGCAGGCATAAAGAGAGCGCAGCGCATAACCGAAGTTGTAGGGGTCCTCGATACCCTCGACCATTACATAAAAACCGTCCGGCTTTATCTCCGATCCGTCAAGGGATGGAATAGTGCGTTCCGTACATTCGGCAACGATACCGCCGTGTGTGTTGCCAGTGGTGAGAGCATCAATTTCCGCTGCAGTTGTCTGCTCTATGGAAAAGCCCAGCTCACGGGATTTCACCCGAAGCCAGGCAAGCTCCTTACCACGGCTTTTGCTTCTTTCCGAGTCCACAAGTATGCGGATTATCCGTCTGTCGCTGATACCGCGGTCTGCGGCGTATATGACTGAACGGATCGAGGTCATGCCCTCGAAAAGAGTGCTCTGTGCAAAGCGTGATTCTTCTTTTTTCATGATTATTCTTTTGCGGCGTTCATCTTCAGGTATGCGTTGATGAATCCGTCGATCTCGCCGTCCATTACTGCCTGAATGTTACCGTCTTCGTAGCCTGTTCTTGTATCCTTTGCAAGAGTGTAGGGCATGAATACGTAAGAACGGATCTGTGAACCCCACTCGATCTTGGTCTTAACACCCTTGATGTCGTCGATCTTGTCAAGCTTTTCTCTTTCCTTGATCTCCATAAGCTTGGACTTGAGCATCTTCATTGCAGTTTCTCTGTTCTGAAGCTGGCTGCGCTCTGTCTGACATCCAACAACGATACCTGTGGGAATGTGGGTGATTCTGATAGCGGAGTCAGTCTTGTTAACGTGCTGTCCACCTGCGCCGGATGAGCGGTGTGCTGTGATCTCAAGATCTTCTTCCTTGATCTCGATAGTGTTGTCATCCTCAAATTCGGGCATTACTTCGATAGATGCAAAGGATGTCTGACGTCTGCCGGATGCGTCAAAGGGAGATACGCGAACAAGACGGTGAACACCGTTCTCACCCTTGAGATAACCGTAGGCATTCTCACCCTCGATCATGATGGTAGCAGATTTGAGGCCCGCTTCTTCACCGTCAAGCCAGTCGAGAAGCTTAACATTATATCCGTGCTTCTCTCCCCAACGAGTGTACATACGGTAGAGCATCTGAGCCCAGTCCTGAGCCTCAGTTCCGCCGGCACCGGGATGGAAGGAAACGATTGCATTGTGAGAGTCATATTCTCCGGAGAGAAGGATCTCGATTCTCTGGCGCTCCTCTTCCTCTTCGATCTCTTTTACCGCTGCTTCAACCTCTTCAATAAGAGATTCGTCGTTTTCTTCAATTGCCAGCTCCGCAAGAGTGATAGTGTCCTCAAGCTTTGCATCAAGAGCCTCATACTTATCTATCTTGTCCTTAAGATGCTTGATCTCTTTGAGAACCTTGCCTGAGTTTGCCTGGTCATTCCAGAACTCGGGGGATGAGGTAGTTTCTTCCATTGCAGCAACCTTTGCTCGAAGCTCGTCAATTCGAAGTGCGCTGCCAAGCTCAACTATATCTGCGCGGAAATTTTCCAGTTTATATTTTGCTTCTTCAAGTGCGATGATCAAGGATGTGTCCTCCAAATAATTAGTTCAGTTTAATTTTGATCTGTCGGGCTTATACTTCCACGTATTCAAGCTCGACTTCTTTTTTTGCTCGTTTCGGCTCGCGCTTCAGAGGATCATATCTGAAACGACGGCAAGCGTGTCCTGCTGACACAACACCGTATTTCGAGCACAGCATAGTGTCGGGATCTGACAGAGTTTTTGCTTCTTCACAAAACTTACAGTATTTTTCGATCTCGTTCCGTTTCACGATAATTTACTCCTGCGCATATTTTGGCAATTTTAGT
>SVSK01000019.1 GCA_015064345.1 Oscillospiraceae bacterium
ACTGCAGTTACTGAAGACGGCAGAACAAACATGGGCCAGCTTTGGATCAATGAGGATAATCTCGATTCCTTCAAGCGCATGGCTGAGGTTATGCATGAGAAATCCGGTGGCGTACCCGTTATTCTTCAGCTTACACATTCGGGCAGAGTTTCCAAGCCTCACAATAAGCCCGAGCCTGTGATCGCTTACCACAACCCCATGATGAACGAAAAGTTCTACATAGATCCCGATTATCCCGTTGCGACGGACGAGTATTTCGACTCACTTCCCGAGAAGTTTGGCACTGCTGCAAGACTTGCCAAGGAAGCTGGATTTGACGGCGCGGACGTGAAGTGCTGCCATAAGTATCTCTTCAGCGAGCTTCTTTCCGCTTATAACCGTGAGGGCAGATACGGCGGCTCATTCGAGAACAGAACAAGACTGTTTGTTGACTCAATGAAGGCGGCGGCTGTGTGGTGCGACAAGGACTTCGTACTTTCTTCCCGCTTTGGTCCTTACGACTGCATGCCCTATCCTTGGGGATTTGCGGCTGACCGCGACGATTATCTGAAGATCGATTGGGAAGAGCCCGACAAACTATACCGCATTATGTACGAGTGCGGTGTAAGACTCGTTGACATGACCCTCGGCACACCTTACTACAATCCTCATGTTAACAGACCTTACGATAACGGCGGATACGAGCCTCCGGAAGAGAGACTTGTTGGTGTTGAGCGTCTTATTAACGCGGCGGCACACATGAAGGCAACTGTCCCCGAGATCACTCTCATCGGTACGGGCTACTCCTACCTCAGAAAGTTCGCTCCCAACGTTGGTGCGGCGGTTAAGAACAGCGGTATGGCTGATGCAATAGGCTTTGGTCGAATGACCTTTGCTTACCCCGAATTTGCCCGCGACATTATTGAAAACGGCGGACTTGATGAGCGCAAGGTTTGCCTGACCTGCTCAAAATGCACGTCTCTCATGAGAGCAATGTCCTGCACGGGCTGCCCCATCAGAGACCGCGATCCCTATCTTGACATTTACCAAAAAGTATTTGCAAAGTAAAGAGGTGCACATATGAAAAACGGAAAAAGATGCGCCATTGTAACAGGTGCGGCAAGAGGTATCGGTCGCGGTATCTCCATCACACTTGCCAAAGCGGGATATACAGTATGCGCGGTTGGAACAAGACCTGCCGAAGCTGTAGCTGAGTATCTCGACGAGCTGAAATCCTACTCTCCCGAATCGTTTTATGTAAGCGGTGATATTTCAAAGGAAGAGGACAGAGTACGTATTACCGAAGAAGCATTTGCGGGACTTGGCGAGGTTGACGTGCTGGTGAATAACGCAGGCGTAGCTCCGAATGTTCGCGAGGATATGCTCAACATGAGCGAGGAAAGCTTTGACAGAGTTCTGGGAATCAACCTTCGCGGCACATTCTTCCTTACCCAGAAGATTGCAAAGAGAATGGCTGAAACCAAAACCGACGCAATGCGCGCTGTGATCTTCATTACTTCCATTTCTGCAACTGTGTCGAGCGTAAACCGCGGTGAATACTGCATCTCAAAGGCAGGACTTTCCATGGCGGCTACTCTTTACGCAGACAGACTTGCAGAGTACGGAATCCGCGTGTACGAGGTTCGTCCCGGTGTAATTGAAACTGATATGACTGCAGGAGTAAAAGAAAAGTATGAGCGACTCATTGACGGTGGACTTTGTCCTATCGCCCGCATGGGTCAGCCTGAAGATGTAGGCAAGACTGTTCTCGCACTTGCTGACGGATATCTCGGCTACACCACCGGACAGGTTATCGGCGTTGACGGCGGCATGATGATTCAGAAGCTGTAACCAGGTGGGTTTAACTAAAAAAACAACAACCGTAGGAATTAACCTGCGGTTGTTTTTGTGTCAGCGGTGGTTAACTTTTGTCTTTTCCTTAATAAAGTTGAGCAGGAAATGATAAAAATCGGTTACGCATTGCGGCGAGAATGCACTTGTGTGAAGACCCACGATCAGCTCGCGCTGGCAAATGGGATTACTTATCGGGATGAGATTGATATCGTTTATCGGGAACTCGCTCCATGAGAATTCGGGCCAAAAACCGATTCCAACACCTGTCTTGATTATATTTTTTACTGTGGAGGGAGCGTCAGATTCAAATATTATATTCGGGGTAAAGCCTACCGCCTCGCAGAATTTGTCGCAGACAACTCTGAAAAGTCGTGAGCCCGACAGGTTGACAAATCCCATATCCTTGACCTCTTCAAGTGAAATGGAAGTTCTTGTGTTGTATTTGTCGGTCTTGGGAGTGGCTAAATATATCTTTTCCTCAAAAATACAGCGGTCTGAAAAGCTTGGTAACCGATTGAAATCTACGGAATTGGTAGTAACGGATATGTCGCAATCTACTTCTTCATTTTGGATTATGTGAAATATCGAATCTCTGTTCAGTTTTTTGTATTCAAGCACCGCATCCGTAACGATTGATGTGGCGGCAAGCACATTGAGGCGTATGGAGTTGTCATTTTCATGTTTCAGCAGCGCCATTTCGGTTAACGTGCTGTTCCAGACAGAGAACATTTTGTCTGTCTGCGATTTAAGGTATTCGCCGAATGAGGTTAAATGTATATTTTTACCTTTTTTGTAAAACAGTGGCAACCCTAACTCGTTTTCCAAGGATTTTATCGTCTTACTTACGGCAGGCTGAGATACATACAGTTCCTCTGCCGCACGGGTAATATTTTCATGCTTGGCAACTGTGTGAAAATAATATAGCTTGTTCAGTTCCATTATGCCCTCGATATATAACCAAAAGTTATTGAATGTATAATAATTATATATTTTACATAATGGTTTGTCAATGCTATAATAGTAAAAAACTTAAGGGGGAATGAAAATGCAGTCGTTTTTCGAGAGCATAATGCTGATATGCTTCGGTCTGTCATGGCCCATATCGGTATATAAGAGCATTAAATCAAGATCTGCAAAGGGTAAGAGTGCTGTATTTATTATTGCGATAATCATCGGCTATATTGCGGGAATTACCGGAAAGATCATAGGCGGACAGAGCGGATATATTCTGCTTATTTATGCATTCAATCTGTGCATGGTGAGTATTGACCTGGCTTTGTATTTTGTCAACAGGAAAAGAGAAGAGGGCGTGGCATATGAAAGAGTATGTGAAGAAGAAAAAAGAAATGTTCAAGGTGTATAATGACATAATTCTCAGCGGCGAAATAGTTATCTTTGGTACAGCGTTTTTTGAAAGCTATCCGATATATGAGCTTGGAAAAAGATATCTTATGACTCATGCTGTCTACAACAGAAGTATCGGTGGAATAACTGCGGGCGAGGCATTGGAGGCGCTTGAGGACTGCGTTATCTCAGCCAAGCCGTGCAAACTGTTCTTGGCACTTGGTGAACATGACGCAGCGGACGAAAAACTGGCTGAAGACTATAGAGAAATACTGAAAAAGACAAGCCGCGTATTACCGAACACAAAGGTGTATGTTCTCTCCGTTCCCGCGGTCAGCACTTCTGCTGAGGAATGTAACAGTATCATCAAGGATGTGTGCAGAGAGACAAACACCGAGTTTATTGAACTTGACTATAACCTTGAGTCGCAGTCGCTGTTCAAATGCCTTTCGCTGTATATGCGCGATGGGAGACTGACTATGTGCGAGGCGTTTAATATGGTATAAAAAACAACAACCGTAGGAGAAAACCTGCGGTTGTTTTGCGTTTGTTGAGTTTTGTTAATTTGCTATAAGGAAATATCCGATTACCAAAATTCCAAGTACAATTCTGTACCAGCCGAAGACCTTGAAATCGTGCTTCTTTACAAATCCCGTGAGGAACTTTACTGCCACCATGGACACAACATAAGCTACAGCCATTGCCAGACCGAGGATGAGCCACTCCGTGCTTGTCATAACGTAATCGTTTGTCACAAGCTTCAGCGCACTCACACCGAACATAACGGGAATTGCAAGGAAGAATGAGAATTCAGCCGCTATTTCACGGGAACAGCCGAGAATGATCGCACCGAGTATTGTTGCACCCGAACGTGATGTGCCGGGGACGATGGAGAGCACCTGGAACGCACCGATGAGCAGAGCGGTTTTGTAGCTCATGTTGCTGATTGACGTTACACGGGGGCTTTTGTTTTTGTTCACCGACTCAATTACGATAAATGCAATACCGTAGATGATGAGCGTTGCGCTGATTACCTGCCAGTTTTCGAACTTATCCATGAAGTCGTTGAGCGCCAGCCCGATTACTGCGGCAGGGAGACAGGCTACGATCACCTTGAACCACATCTGCCAAGTGTCAGCACGTTCAGCCTTGGTTTTCGAGAGAGCAAAAGGATTGAGCTTTCTGAAATAGAGGGTAACTATCGCAAGTATCGCACCGAGCTGAATACCGTAGAGGAAAAGATCTTCGCCGAAGAAGCCTGCATCTCCTCCGATAAATTCGTTTACGAGTATCATGTGACCTGTGCTACTGATTGGAAGCCATTCGGTTATTCCTTCTACTAAGCCGAGAAACAATGCTTTAAGAAATTCTATAAGATTCATTTGTGTCTATCCTTATCCGAGTCTCATAATGTCCCCTGCATATACAGGGAAGGGTACTTTAAGTCTGAAATACATTGACGGATGGGGCGCGGAATCAATCGGATTGCCCTGTACGTCGGTGAGGGTGTCTGCGGCAAATCCTCTACCCACTTTACCGGGGGAGATAAGCTCAACTCTGTCGCCAAGAGTGACTTTGTTACGCTGAATAAAGAGAGTGTCATACATACCGTCAGCGTCGGGAGTCAGTGAATCCACCACGCAGGTGGCAAGATACGCCTTTTCACGGATATATCCGAGCTCACGGACAGTATTTGCGTCCTCGTGAGGGGGAGTAAAGAAGAATCCTGTGCCGTATTCTCTGTGGCTGACTCCGTCAAGCTCTGCTGCCCACAGCGGGTCAAACTTGTATGAGGATGGATCAGCTCTGTATCTGTCAATTGCCATACGGTAGGTGTTCGTTACCACCGCGGTGTAATATGCACTCTTTACGCGGCCTTCGATTTTGTAGCTTGATATGCCGGCTTCCTCGAGAGCAGGAATGTGCTCGATCATGCACATGTCCTTTGAACTCATGAAGAAGGTCTCACCGTTCGGTTCCTGCTCTGCTGATGCAACGGAGGGAACATCGGGACGGTTTGCCTCACCGAGATCCATTGCGGTGGGAGAATATTTCCATCTGCAGGACTGGGCACAGGCACCGTGGTTTGCATCACGTCCTGTAAAGTAGTTTGACAGGAGACAGCGACCGCTGTAAGCGATGCACATTGCGCCGTGAACAAAGGTCTCAAGCTCAAGTGAGTCGGGAATGTGATCTCTGATCTCGCGAATATCTGCGAGCGAAAGCTCTCTTGCAAGCACCACTCTTTTCGCCCCCATCTTATGCCATGCAATGCAGGTCTGGGCAGAAACAGTGCTCGCCTGAGTTGAAATATGTATCTCCATACCGGGGGCGATCTCACGAACGAGAGACAGCACTCCGATATCGGAGACGATAACTGCATCCACACCGATAGCATCAAGGAAGCGGATGTAATTTGAGAGCTCCTTGTACTCACCTGTGTGAGGCATTACGTTTACCGTAACGTACAGCTTTCTGTTGTGGCTGTGGCAGAAATATACCGCGGCAATCAGCTCGTCACGGCTGAAGTTGGCACTTGCGGCACGCATACCGAAGTTTTTGCCTGCAAGATACACCGCATCTGCACCGTAAAGCACAGCCATTTTCAGTTTTTCATAGTTTCCTGCGGGAGACAGAAGCTCCGCTTTTTTGTTGTAACTCATATCAAAAATCCAGGCAAAGCCTTTCCGCAACCACGCTTCTTACATAGGTTGCCGCCTCAAGGTGAATGGGATTCTTCTGGTAGCCTGCAAGCGCTGCTTCATCCTCAAAATAGGATTCGAGCATCATGTCGCCTGTGGATGTGGGCAGTCTGTCGATGTGTACCTTTATTGAGATCATGCCATCAATTTTGCCGTCAAGCGACTCAAGACGACGCTTTGCTTCTCTTCTTGCAGCCGCTTTTTCTTCTTCGGTGAAGGTGTCCTTCAGCTTCCAAATAATAAAATGCTTTACCATTTTTGTTCCTTTCGGTTATACGTTCATGATGACGGGGAGAATCATGGGCTTACGCTTTGTCTTGGAGTAGAGATACTTTGAGAGTCCGTCCTTTACGTTGCCCTTGAGCTGAGTCCATTCGGTGATACCTCTGTCAAGCGAATCCTGCAGGATGCCACGTACGTATTCTTTTACGTCATCCATAAGCTCTTCACTTTCGCGTACGTAAACAAATCCGCGGGAGATGAGGTCCGGGCCGGAGATGATCGTGCCTTCTGCGATATCGATAGTAGCAACTGCAACGATAAGTCCGTCCTGTGCCAGATGTCTTCTGTCGCGGAGAACAACGTTACCGACGTCGCCAACACCGTATCCGTCAACCAGCACCTTGCCTGAGGGAACAGTGCCGTTTCTCTTGCAGGACTTGCTGTCAAGTTCAAGTACCTGTCCGTTGTCCATAACAAAGATCTTGTTTGCTTCCATGCCCATGTACTCAGCAAGCTCCTTGTGCTGCATGAGATGGTGGTATTCACCGTGGATGGGCATGAAGAACTTGGGCTTTGTCAGCGCATGGATCAACTTGAGCTCCTCCTGACATGCGTGACCGGAAACGTGTACCACAGCCTCGTCGTGGTATACACTTACACCGCGGCGGTACATTTCGTTGATGATTCTGCTAACCAGCTTCTCATTGCCTGGGATCGCGTGAGACGAGAGAACGACCAGATCCTTAGGTGTCAACTCAACCTGTGAGTGATCAGAGAACGCCATACGGTACAGTGCGGACATAGGCTCTCCCTGTGAACCTGTGGTGATGATAGTCAGCTTATCCTGGGGATAGCGATTTATGTCAGAGATGTCGATCAGCGTACCCTGTGGAACATCCATGTATCCAAGCTTAACCGCCGCACCCACAACGTTGACCATGCTTCTGCCTGTGACTGCCACCTTGCGCCCAAACTTGATACTGGAGTTGATGATCTGCTGTACGCGGTGTACGTTTGAAGAGAAGGTAGAGATGATAATACGCTTGTCGGTGTTTGTCATGAAGATGTGGTCAAGAGACGCACCGACCTTTCTCTCCGATGGAGTAAAACCGGGGTTCTCAGCATTCGTACTCTCGCACATAAGCAGGAGAACACCCTCGCGACCGTATTCACCGATGCGGGTAAGATCCATCATTTCGCCGCCGATAGGGGAAACGTCCAGCTTGAAGTCACCTGTGTGAAGGATGGTGCCCACGGGAGTGCGAACTGCGATCATGCACGCATCTGCAATGGAGTGGTTTGCGCGGATGAATTCGCATTTGAACACACCGAGCTTGAGTACGTGCCCTGCCTCAACGGTGACAAGCTCACGCACTCCGAGAAGCTTGTGTTCTGCCAACTTGTTCTCAAGAATTCCGAGAGTGAGACGTGTGCCGTAAACAGGTGCGTTTATCATCTTAAGCAGATAGGGCAGACTTCCTATGTGGTCCTCGTGACCGTGTGTAAGGAGAATGCCGCGGATCTTATCTGCATTCTTTTCAAGATAAGTAAAATCAGGTATTACGAGATCGACGCCGAGCATATCTTCATCCGGGAAAGCAAGTCCGCAGTCGATGATGATCATGTCATTTTCATATTCGATTACAGCGAGGTTTTTGCCGATCTCATTAAGTCCGCCAAGCATCATTACGCGGACTTTGCTGTGCTGTTTTTTTGCCATAAAATGTCCTTTCAGTAAAATAATATATTCCGATAAACTATGTAAATGTTATACTGATTTGCACAAAAACAGAACCAAAGGAGATTTGGTGCACAACAATAACTGCACAGGCTGTCGGTGCAGGAGGGGAAGCCGAGAGGTATTGACGGGGAATGTGATCCATGGGCGGCGGAGCATTCTTCCGGCATGGCGGCTTCGTATTCGGTTGAGTGTTTTTCGGTTTGTGCGACCCAATATGCGAAAAGAGTACGGTCTTACGCATCTCGGCGTTCCGGCACAAATCAGTACGTACATATTATATACTAAATGTTCCGATTCGTCAAGTGAGTAAAATGACGGCATTTGTAAAGTTTTATTGTATCGTGAGAAGCAGGGAGATTATTCCCAGTATTGCCGATGAGGTGAATACTCCGACAAGGAAGCACCTCAGACGGCTGGTGGGGGATGAGCGGTTCGGTTTTGCATTGTTAAGCAATACGCCCGCTTCTTTGATTATACGTTCAGCTTCCTCGGCCAGTGAGGATGATGAAGAACCTTCGCAGGGTACGGATATGCCGTCCTTTAATACGAAATACACCTCTTCAAAATACTTACTGCTTGCATTTCTCACATGATAAATTTTCTTGCTGCACCCTTTGATCATATAAAGTTCCTCCGAGAAAAGTGATAAAATATTGTTGTCGCGCCGTGCTGATATTATGCACTTCTTTGGAAAAAACTGTAATTCGATGAGAGGCGACAATACTCGACAAAAGAGCACAGAGTGGGCAAAAATAACTTTGAATTTGCGGGGATAATTTACAAAAAATGTCAAAAATCCTATTGACAAAGAGAATATTGTATGTTACAATAAATTCACAATAATAAAGCTCGAAAATAAGCGTAAATTGAAACAAACAACCTCGGAGGAGAGAAGAAATAATGAAATCACTCGGTACAGTAAGAAGAATTGACGAACTGGGCAGAATAGTGCTTCCTATTGAGACAAGACGCCGCCTTAACCTTGAACCTAAGGATCCTGTGGAGATTTTCGTGGAAAAAGACCGCGTTGTGATCAAAAAATACGAGCCCGCGTGCATATTCTGCGGTGAAATGTCAGATATTGTAGACTTCAAGGACAGAAAGATTTGCAAAAAATGTCTCGCAGATCTTCAGAATCAGTCTCTTTGAGATAAAGGACAAAATATCACGCATTTGTACAGAAAATTAACATATTTCCGTAATATTCTATGCCGTTCGACATGAGCGGCATTTTTTATTTCGGTTTTTTGACAAAAAGAAAAACCGTACCACTTAAGATACGGTTTTGTTTGATCTTTATCTTGCCTTTGTTCTGATCTCTTCAAGTGCCATTGCGATGAAGTCTTCAGTGGGCATAGCACCCTTGTCCTCGCCTGTACGTGTACGAACGGAAACTGTGCCATTGTTCATGTCGCGCTCACCAACTACGAGCATGTAAGGTGTCTTCTGAAGCTGTGCTTCGCGGATCTTGTAGCGCATTGTATCATTTCTTGCGTCGCAATGAACCTTGATACCTGCCGCAGAGAGCTTGTCGGTAACTTCCTGCGCATAGCCTGTGAATTCGGGAGATACGGGAATAACCTCAACCTGCAGAGGAGCGAGCCACATGGGGAATGCACCTGCGTACTTCTCAATAAGAAGCGCGAGAGTTCTTTCGTAGCAGCCCATTGATGTACGGTGGATGATATAGGGAAGCTTCTGCTGGTTGTCGGAGTCTGTGTAGTACATACCGAACTTTTCTGCAAGAAGCATATCGATCTGAATTGTAACGATGGTGTCTTCCTTGCCGAATACGTTCTTGCACTGGATGTCCAACTTAGGACCGTAGAATGCAGCCTCGTCAATACCGATCTCGTACTGAACGCCGAGATTGTCAAGGATGTTCTTCATAACGCCCTGTGCTTCTTCCCACTGTTCGGGAGTGCCCTCATACTTTGCAGTGTTCTTGGGATCCCACTGTGAGAAGCGGAATGTGCAGTCTTCAAGAAGTCCGAGTGTGTCGAGGCAGTACTTTGCAAGCTCTAGACAGCTCTTGAATTCTTCTTCAAGCTGATCGGGACGAAGTACAAGGTGACCTTCGGAAATTGTGAACTGACGAACGCGGATAAGGCCGTGCATTTCACCGGAGTCTTCGTTACGGAAGAGAGTGGATGTTTCACCGAATCTCATAGGAAGCTCGCGGTAGGAGCGCTTCTTGTTCAGATATACCTGATACTGGAAGGGGCAGGTCATGGGACGAAGAGCGAAGCATTCCTTTGTTTCATCGTCGGGATCGCCAAGGATGAACATACCGTCGCGGTAGTGATCCCAGTGACCGGAGATTCTGTAAAGGTCGCGCTTTGCCATAAGAGGAGTCTTTGTGAGAAGGTAACCGCGCTTTTCTTCTTCGTCCTCGATCCATCTCTGGAGAGTCTGAATAATTCTTGAACCCTTGGGAAGAAGAATGGGAAGGCCCTGCCCGATAGAATCAACTGTTGTGAAGATTTCGAGTTCACGACCGAGCTTGTTGTGGTCGCGCTTTCTTGCTTCTTCAACCTGCTCGAGATATTCCTTGAGCGCATCCTTCTGGGGGAAAGCAGTACCGTAGATTCTCTGAAGCATCTTGTTCTTTGCGTCACCTCTCCAATATGCACCCGTGCAGCTTGTAAGCTTGAATGCCTTGATTGCGCCTGCAGAGAAGAGGTGAGGACCTGCGCAAAGGTCTGTAAAGTCGCCCATCTTGTAGAAGGAGATCTCAGCATCTTCGGGGAGATCGTTGATAAGCTCAACCTTGTAGGGCTCATCCTTCATGAATTCAAGAGCCTCAGCGCGGGGAAGAGTGAATCTTTCCAGCTTCGGATTCTCTTTGATAACCTTCTTCATTTCAGCTTCGATCTTCTCAAGCACTTCAGGAGTGAAAGAAACTTCGGAATCGAAGTCGTAGTAGAAGCCGTTTTCAATTGCGGGACCGATTGTGAGCTTTGCTTCAGGGTAGAGTCTCTTTACAGCAGCCGCAAGAACGTGAGATGCTGTGTGACGGAATACGTTTGCACCTTCAGCATCGGCAAAAGTGAGAAGAGCGATCTCGCTGTCGCTGTCAACAAGTGTTGTGAGGTCCTTCACTTCGCCGTTTACTTTGCAGGCGATGACCTCACGGGAGATGAGCTCAGCCTCTCTTGCAGCATCATAGGCTGTAATGGGAGCATCAAAGCTCAATGCTTTTTCGGAAAATTTCACTTCAAACATAGGAATATACCTCCGAGTCTGATAAGATATTGCACCGCAGAAAAACAAAAAAAGCCGCGGTACAGAAAAATCTGTTCGGGGTGCAGAATGACTCCGCACGGTTCCACCCGAGCTTTTAACTCATTGATATTGTATTAAGGCCGTTTTATTCGGCAGGGTGGTACCCACTACAGGTTCAAGAAAGCTTTTCAGCGACCGCTTCTCTCTGTGCATGAATATCTGCATGGACGTGTCCCATACATTAAATTATAGCAGACGGATACACCTTTGTCAAGTGGCACAAAAAACAAAATAACGGCATGGCAATAGGCGGTAAGTGGGTGAAAAAAACGAGAAATTGGGACGAAAAAAACGTCAAACGGCTTGACATATCTGAAATTGAATGTATAATGTAATTAGAAGCAAAGATGCTTTGTTTCTGTAAAATTGAAAATTATTCGCTTGAATGCGAATCACTTTTTTGCCGCACGATCTAGCGGAGAACAGGAGACCCATTATGAAAAAGAATGTTGCTGTTATTGGCTACGGCGGAATGGGTGCAGGATTTCACTGTAAGAATCTTCTTACAAGTGACGTTGCCACCCTTGCCGGTATTTATGATATAGACCCCGCAAAGCGTGAACTTGCCGCATCTCGCGGTGTTAAGGTGTATGAGACCCGTGAAGAACTGCTTGCAGATCCCACTATCGACATCGTAACCATCGCTACCCCCAACGACGTACACGAGGAGATCGCTGTTGCCGCCCTCGAAGCAGGCAAGCACGTTATCTGTGAAAAGCCCGTTACACTTTCAATGGAAAGTCTTGAGAGAATGATCGCTGCGGCAAACAAGGCGGGTAAGATATTCTCCGTTCACCAGAACAGAAGATTTGATATAGACATCAACGCGATCAAGAAGATAATAGACAGCGGCGATATAGGCGAACCCATCAACCTTGAGTCCCGCATCCACGGCAGCCGCGGTATTCCCTCCGACTGGAGAGGCATCAAGCAGTACGGCGGCGGTATGCTCTACGACTGGGGTATCCACATCATCGACCAGGCGTGCATGGTACTCGGCTATGACGTTAAGTCTGTTCGTTGCGATTTCGACCATATCACCAACAAAGAGGTGGACGACGGATTCCAGCTTTGGATCGAATATCACAGCGGCAAGAAGGCTTATCTCGAAGTTGGAACATACAACTTTATCGACATGCCCCGTTTCTACCTGAGAGCGACCAAGGGCTCTGCGATGATCAAGAAATGGAGCGAGCCTGCTCACGTTGTAAAGTGCAAGGCATGGCATGAGTCGGATGTGCTTCCTGTTGTAAACGGCAGCGGTCTTACAAAGACAATGGCACCTCGCGACAGTATCACTGTTGACGAATACGATATCGAGAAGTGCGTAACAGACGTTCACGATTACTATCGCAACTTCGTTCGTGCTTGTGACGGACTGGAAGAGCAGCTTGTAACTCACGATCAGATGAGATGCATCCTCAAGATTATCATGACCGCATTCGAGTCTGTTGAAAAAGACGGCGCGAAGATATACTGGTAAAAGAATAATCAATTTGATAAACGCAAAGAATACCATCTGAAAATGATGGTATTCTGAATTTATAGGTGAAACTCATGAAAATTATAGCAAGTGATTACGACGGCACACTTAACGAAGGCGGTGTCGGAGAAGAAAAGCGTATTGCTATCAGAAAGTGGCGTGAGGAGGGAAATCTCTTCGGAATCGTCAGCGGAAGGGGCATTGCCAATCTCATTTCGTTAGCCGAGGAAGATGGAGTCGAATGTGATTTTCTCATTGGCGACAACGGTGCATCTGTTGCAAAAGGTAACGGAGACATCATCTCAGAAACGCTTTGCGACGGAGAGGTTGCGCGGGAGATAATCGAATATTTCTTCACTAAAGGTTGCACGTGGAGCTGGGTCAGACCGTATCCCGAATGTATAGTCCTTCCGGAGGGCTCGGAGCCAAAGCCTTGGGAGAAAACACCGTCCACCATGCCGAAAATTGAGAAGTTCACGCAGATCAGTGCAGCATTTGAGTCACCTGAGAAGGCAGAGCTTTCGGCGGTTGAACTCAGAAAACGGTATGGAGACAAGCTGAACATTCTGCAGAACGGACATTGTATAGACATCGTGCGACTGGATGTAAACAAAGCGGTTGGCATATACAAGCTTCTTGAAGCGGTAGGCGCGAAATATGAGGATATTATCACAGTTGGTGATAACTTCAACGATGCCGACATGATAAAAGAGTTCAACTCATACGCCATGGATAACGCAGTCCCACTTATAAAAGAGCTGGCAGGCAGAACAACACTCGGTGTTACGGATCTCATCTACAGCGAACTATAATATAATTAATCAGCGGAGGGAATTATGGTCTCGGAAATACTTTGCGTTGGAACAGAACTTTTGCTTGGCGATATTATTAATACTGACGGTGCGTTTATTGCCAGAGAGCTTGCCGCACTTGGATTTTCTTCCTATCATCAGTCAACGGTTGGAGATAACCCTACAAGGCTGCGCGAGGCAATCCGTGTGGCGCTCGGTCGATCTGACGTGATTATTCTCACCGGCGGACTTGGCCCAACCTGCGACGACATAACGAAAGTGGCTGTTGCAGATGAGTTTGGTCTCACGATGAAGCTTGACGAAGAGGTGCTCGGTGAGATCAAGTCATATTTTGAAGCAGCAGGCAGGGAAATGACGGAGAACAATATCTCCCAGGCGATGATTCCCGATGGTGCAACTGTTTTCCATAACAAATGGGGTACAGCCCCCGGAATTGCTGTTTGCGGTGAGATAGGCGGCGAGACAAAGCACGCGATTCTTCTGCCCGGACCTCCTTCGGAGTGTGAGCCCATGTTCATGGAATGTGCAAAGCCGTATCTGGTGCGGTTGTCGGGAGATGTGATCTACAGTCTCAGCCTTCATATGCGTGACATCGGCGAATCTGCGGCAGAGGCAATACTCCGTCCGATAATGGAGGAATACACAAATCCCACCGTTGCACCGTATGCACTTGAGCACGAGACGCGAATCAGGATTACTGCACGTGCTGAGGATGAGGAAACTGCAAAGGCTATGTGTCGCGAAATGAAGAAAACTGTTCTCAAAAGCGAGGCGGGAAAGTACGTCTACTGTGAGACAGAGACTCCGTTTGAAGCGAAAAACGCAACAGTTCTGACTCTGCTTTCTGAGCTTCGCAAAAACGGAGTGACATTTGCGGCGGCGGAAAGCTGTACAGCGGGAATGATAGCATCAAGAATAGGCGACATACCCGGGGCATCGGACGTACTCCTTGGCGGCGTGGTTTCCTATGCCAATGAAGTGAAGGAAAACGTGCTCGGTGTGCCTCATGAGGTGCTGGCAAATTACGGTGCTGTGTCCGAGCAGTGCGCGAAGTACATGGCAGAGGGAGTAAGACGGGTCACAGGCGCGGGAATTACCGTGTCGGTAACAGGAATCGCAGGACCTGACGGCGGAAGTAAAGAGAAGCCCGTGGGCATGGTTTGCTTCGGAGTGGCTGATGCAAATGGCACATACACCGAAACAAAACGCTTCGGCGAAAAGAGAAGCCGTGCGAAAATACGTCTCTTGACCGCTATGTATGCGATGATGCTTGTAATAAAGCGACTCCGCGGCGAAATATAACAAAAAACAAAACGCTTGCTATACCAAAACGGTACGGCAAGCGTATTTTTTATGTTTTTTACTTATGGAGCAGTGAGAATATCAGGAAATCTGTGAAAATGAGTGTAACAACAGAGATGATTTTTCGGCTTGCTTTCCATCCCCAACCCGGTTCAAGCTCGTCCGCATTTCCGTAACGTGCGCCGAGTCCGAGGATGTGGAGATTCCATAACGCTGCAGGAAACGCAAGGTCGGCTACTGAAATGGCGTTGAGGACGAAGCACCAGATAAGAGGATCGCCTATGTCCTCGTGACCGTAAGGATTTATGATGGCCAGTACAATGAGCGCTACCGAAAACAGAGCGTGGAGTATAATAAGAACTTTATCTGTTTTTGTAACATGGAAATCATCCGTTGCATCACTCATCTCGTCAAGCTGTGCATGAATTCCTTCTTCGAGAGCTTTCATCTCGCTGTCCGATAGAGGCTTTCCGAGACGCTGACCGCAATCTATGCAGACTGTTCTCTCATCCTTTTGAAGCGCGCCGCAGCTTTTGCATTTTTTCATTATGTACCTCCTTCAGGCGATTATTTGTTTGTTTTATTTCGAGGAGTACTCGTGATTTGCCATAACCACGTCAAGAGCTGTGCGAAGATCGGCTTTCATTTTTTCTAGTTCTTCTCCGCTGACTTTATATTTTTCGTGATTCATTATGTTCCACGGGATCCACCACACGGGTCCAATGCCATTTGTGCCGTAGTCAATGCCATCTTTTAGGAGGTCTCCGTGTCTGCGTGGGAACAGATGCCAATGAAGATGGTTGTCACCGTTGCCGAGAAGCTCGTAATTCATCTTGTCTGCCTTAAATGCAATTTGAGCCGCATCTGCAACTATGGACATTTCCATAAGAAATTTTGCCCGTTTTTCCTTATCAAGGTAGTGAAGCTCCGTTTCGTGCCACTTGCAGAGGAAAAGACAGTAGCCGGGGAAGTATTGCTTGTCGCCGATGACAACGTAACCGGTTTCAAGCTCCCGAACAAACCAAGGATTGGTGTTGTTCTTGATCATTTCAATTCTCGTACATATCAGACACATGGAAAACTCCTTTTGTGTTTTATCACAGCGTATTTGCAACAATATTTTTTAGGACCTTCTCCGACTGCCTGTGGCTTGTTATATGAACTACTTTAACATCATACTTCCCAAGAAGATCGAGTATTCTTTTTCGATTCTTTTTGTTGAAACGCCACACATCTCTTAAAAATTTCAGATCAAGTCTCTCGATACATCCCTCAGGCATATCCGGACGTGCCGTACCTCGGTACTTCATTTCACGCTTTACCACATTGATAACGCATTTGAGCGGCGGAAGTTCAAGCCAGAACACGGTATCTGCGCGGCAAAGCCTGTCCTCAATGATACTTAATCCGTTGCCGTCGATGATCCAATTTTCCTTATTCGCTTCTGCCGAAAGTGATGCGTGGTATTCTTCTCTGGGTGTAGTCTCCCAATTCCCGCGCCAGTATAGTCTGTCAATGTGAACAAGAGGCAGTCCTGTTATCTCGGAAAGCCTGCGGGAGAATGTGGTTTTTCCTGCTCCGTTTGTGCCTATCACCAAAACTCTCTGCATAGCCTGTTACCTTTCTAAAAATCCGGTGTAAATTTCTTTGTGGCAGACGACCGCTCCTGCGAAAATCCCTCAAATCCAAGGCGGGATGCTTCCTCAACCACTTTTTCATACTCAAAAGACGTTACTTTTCGGCGAATCCTTGCAAATTTATCATCTTCTTTTGCCTCGGGCAAGAATTCGGGTGTGTACTGCGCCATAAGTGAGAGAAGCACGTCACTTGGCAGCACGGTTTTTGCAATTTTGCCAAGTACGGCTATTGAATCACCCCTGTGAGAGGGAAGCACCAAATGCCGCACAATAACACCGCGACGCATGATGCCGTCCTCACCGATGATGTACCGCCCTGTTATTCTGTGCATAGCCCCAAGAGATGCTGCGGCATATTCGGGATAGTCCGGGGCAGAAGAATACTTTTCCGAAAGCTCGCTTGACGCATATTTGAAGTCAGTCAGAAAGATGTCAACCGTTCCACGAAGCATCTCGATAACCTCGGGTCGCTCATATCCGCCTGTATTCCAAACGATGGGCAGAGTCAGTCCCAGTTTACGGGCTATCTTAACAGCTTCGATTATCTGGAGAGTGTACTGTGTGGGGGATACGCAGTTGATATTGTACGCGCCATCTTCTTGGAGTTTCAGCATTACATCAGCTAATGATTCCGAAGTGTGAACTTGACCGGATGATTCACGTCGGCTGATCTTGCCATTTTGACAGTAGGCGCATCCGAGAGGACAGTGGGTGAAAAATACCGTTCCCGAGCCGCGCTCCTTGTCATATCCGCTGATAGGTGGCTCTTCCCAGTGGTGAAGCATGATGTGGGATACCTGCATATATGATCCCGCACCGCATCGACCGGTCGTTTTGCTTCGGTCAGCGCCGCACATTCTCGGGCAAAGATTACACGGACTGATGCCTATCATATTTCCTGATAGAACACTTCGGTGTTCCGTGTCATCCATGCTTCATCCAGCAGTGCGTCCACGTCAACCTTTGCTTCTTCTGCAATAACCTTTTCAAGATCGGGCTGTGTGCGGGGATGACGGGGAGTGAACACGGTGCAACAGTCGTCATAGGGGAGAATGGATGTGTCAAATGTGCCGATCATACGGGAGATTTTGATGATCTCTTCCTTGTCCATTCCGATGAGAGGTCGGAACACGGGGCAGGTTGCCGCATCATCTGTTACGCAAAGTGCACGGAGAGTCTGCGATGCTACCTGACCGAGGGATTCACCTGTTACGAGCACGTGACAGGTCTGCTCAGCCGCAACACGGGAGGCGAGCTTCATCATAAATCTTCTGAGGAGAAGAGTGAAGTAATCTTCCTCGCAGTTATCGCGCAGCTCTTCCTGAATATGGGTTAGGGAAATAACGTGAACCTTTATCTTTCCACAGTATTCTGTAAGCTCTGACGCAAGCTGCATTACCTTTTCGTGAGCTGCTTCGCTTGTGTAGGGGAAGGACTCAAAATGCACGCAGTCTACTTCCATACCGCGCTTCATCATCATGTAGCCTGCAACGGGGGAGTCGATACCGCCGGAGAGGAGAAGGAGTCCCTTGCCTGCTGAGCCGAGAGGCATACCGCCTGCACCTCTGTCCTGACCTGCGTGAATGTAGGCATACTCGTCGCGGATCTCAATGCGGACAATAACCTCGGGCTCATAAAGATTTACTGTGAGATGAGGCATTGCTTCAAGAATCGCACCGCCAACCTCACGGGAAAGCTCTGGGGAAGAGAGAGGGAACATTTTGTCACTGCGCTTTGCTTCGCACTTGAAGGTCTTTACTCCGCGCATCTGATCGGGGAGATATGCCTTCGCTGTTTCAAGCACCGCTTCAAGTGTCTTCTCGCAAGATGCCGCACGGCAAAGTCCCGCGAGGCCGAAAACCTTGCCCATCTGCACATACAGAGCGTCAAGAGATGCTTCAGCCGCCTCGTCCTTGGGCTCAATGTAAACGGTACTCTGGGCGCATCTTACGCTGTAATTGCCGATAAGCTTTGCTCTGCGCTTTATATCACGCAGAAGCTGTGCTTCAAAAGTGCCGCGGTTTGTTCCCTTGAGAACTACTTCACCGAATTTACAGAGTATTACTTCTTTGATCTTTTCCATATCATTTCTCATTTCATTTTAATCGTTATTGATTTAGTATACCATAAATCCGCCCGTGTTGGAAGAGGATTTTTGAAAAAACTGTCGCGACTTGAATTTTTGCAAATAATCATTTTTTCGAAATTTGTATGGCGATCCGAAATGATTTGTGCTATACTTATGGCGTAAACAAACCAAAGTCAAAAAAAGGAGCGAGAATTCAATGAAAAAGTTGAGAGTTGCTATAATCGGACAAGGAAGAAGCGGCAGAAACATTCACGGCAGATTTTTCCAAAGCGAGGACAACGATTTCTGCCAGGTAGTTTGTGTTGTTGAAGCAGATGAGTTCAGAAGAGCCCGTGCGGCAGAGGAATTCGGATGTGATACTGCGGCGGATCATACGGAGCTTTACGGCAGAGACGATATAGATCTCGTTGTAAACGCAACATATTCACAGCTTCACTACAGCATAACAAAGGATCTGCTCGAGCACGGATTTAACGTACTTGTGGAAAAGCCTTTCGCTCGTACATATTTCGAATGTCTCGATCTCATCAACACCGCAAAGAGAAACAACGTTATTGTGTCAGTGTTCCATCAGACGCTTCTGACCCCCTCACACCTTAACGTGAAGGAGATCATCGAAAGCGGCAAGCTTGGGGATATCTACCAGATCAATCTGAAGTATTCAAGCTTCGGAAGACGCTGGGACTGGCAAACTCTCCAAAGCAAATGCGCAGGCAGCGTGTACAATTCCGGTCCGCACCCCATTGGTCAGGCGCTTGATTTTATCGGGTGGGATAAAACTGCCCACGTAGCATTCTCTTCGCTATCAAGAGTTCTTACATTCGGTGACAGCGACGACTTTGCAAAGGTCATCATTTCAGCAGAGGGTAAGCCTACCATTGACATTGAGATAATCTCAGCTGACGCATTTGCGGGAGACTTCAACTTCAAAGTGTTCGGCTCAAAGGGAACGCTGATCTCGACTCACACAAATTATTCGCTCAAATACATAAAGGACTTCTCCGTGTATCCCGAAAGAGAAGTCATCCCCGGATTTATGTCCGACGAAAACGGATATCCCGCCGCTTGCTCCGAGCAGCTTGAGTTTACGGAAGAATCCGGAACGATCGACGGCTCTGCATTTGATATTGCGGTTAGAGATTTCTACAAGATGCTCTCCGACGCGATACTGCTTGGCAAAGAGCCTGCTGTAACTCCCGAGATGGCGGCAGACGTTATCAGGATCATTGAAGCTTGCCACGCAGAAAACCCGCTTTCCGTTGAATTTGAATAAACAGAATTGGCAATCGGGAGGCACGAAAATGAGCAAGATAAAGATTCTCTTTAACGGATTCCGTCACGGGCATGTCAATATGCTTTACAATATGGTAAAGTCCTCTGACTGTGCTGAAATTGTCGGTTGTATCGAGGAAAACGACTGTGCAAGAGCGGCAGCGGAGCAAAATGTCGGTGCTGTCTTTTCGGACATGAGCTATGAGGAGTGGCTTGAAACTGATATTGACGCTGTTGCCATCGGAAATACATACGGAGAGCGAGGCCAGACAATAATCAAAGCGCTTCTGGCAGGCAAGCATGTTATTGCGGACAAACCGATCTGTACCGATGAAAAAGAGCTTGCGGAAATTGAGAAAATTGCAGCTGAACAAGGACTTGTAATCGCTTGCATGCTGGATCTGAGATATCTTCCACAGTCCCTTGCGGCAAAGCAGCTACTGGACAGCGGTGAGCTTGGTGAGATCAGAAACATATCGGTAAACGGTCAGCATTCCTTGAGCTACGATTCACGCCCCACATGGTATTTTGAAGAGGGAAAGCATGGCGGCACAATAAACGATCTTGCCATTCACGGTATAGATCTTATCAGAATGCTCTCTGGTCGGGAGTTTGCGAAGATTGACGCGGTGCGAGTCTGGAATGCATACGCATACAAAAATCCCGACTTTAACGACTGCGCAATATTTATGGCACAGCTTACAAACGGCGCAGGCGTGATGGCAGACGTGTCCTATTCCGCACCGAGCAACTGCCCTACACCTCCGACTTACTGGGAGTTCAGAATCTGGTGTGACTACGGAATGCTCTCCTTCAACTATTTCGACAGTACCGTGACACTTTACAAAAGCGGATCTCCCGAACCCATAAAGCTTCAGTATGAGGGCAAAGTGGGAGACTACCTCACCGAGTTTGTTGACTCTATCAGAGAGGGAAAGAGTGAGATGACCGAGAATATTATCTCCTCCACAAGAACCGCTCTACTGATTCAGAGTGTAGCGGATAAGAAGGCATAACCCGGTACTGAAAACAACCGAATAAACTGACGGACAGCCTAAGACAGACTGCCCGTCTTTTGTATTTGCGGTTGAATAACTGAAAGAGAACTTCTACTGCGGCGTTATTGATTTGGCGGAGTGGATGAAATATAATATAGTTACGGTACCGAAATACTAAAGGAGAAATATATGAATATACAAAAAGTTGGGGAGCAGATAGCATACCTCAGAAAGCGCAAAGGAATTACGCAAAGCGAACTCGGGGAGCGTCTCGGAGTTACGTTTCAGTCTGTGAGCAAGTGGGAAAGAGCGGAGTCATTGCCCGACACTGCTATTCTTCTTGATCTCGCCGAGATCCTTGAGACAACGGTGGACAATATACTCGGCGGAGGTGAGCATGTGATGGAATACAGGGGGAAGATATCTGTTGCGGACATGATAGGCGGACTTCGCGCACTCGAGAGCATGGGTGAGCTTCTCGGGCGTGATAACATGATCTACCGCCATGCAATTCGCGGAATCAACGAGGGCATGAACACAGATATAGAAGCTTGTTTCGGGGATGATTACCTCTTTGAGTGCTTTGTGGCGGAGGCTGTAATCCAAAACATTATCGGCGGTGCATACGTTGACACAACCGATGTCCGCATAAGCTTCAAGCACGAGCATTTTCGGAACATCGTGTTGAGTTATTGCGAAAAACACGGGATAAAGTGACTACAATCGCGAGCAGAACAGCCCGATCAGCTTTACATCAACCTCACCATGCCACATTTCCGGATGCCACTGAACGCCGCAGAGGAATGGATAGCCCTCTCCCCACACTCCCTCAATGTGCCCGTCAGAACTGAAAGCTACTGCGGTGAGTTCCGTGCCGAGTGATTTCACCGATTGGTGATGATAGCTGTTTGTGCGAATGGAGTTCTGCCCTATGATATCACGCAATCGACCTCTTAAGAGGACCTCATGGCTGGTAACAGAGCAAGAAGTGTCTGCATGACTGCCCACATCAATATCCTGCCACAGAGTACCGCCGAGGGCGACGTTTATCACCTGTATTCCGCGGCATATCCCGAGAATCGGCTTGCCCAGCTTCAGCATTTCATTTGTCAGCAATATCTCAAATTCATCACGAAGCCTGTGAACATCCACGCAGGCTTTTTCTTTTTGCTCACCGTATAACTGTGGGTCGATGTCACCGCCGCCTGTGAGCACAAGCCCGTCTGCTGTCTGCGCGTAGTAACGGATTACTGAAATATCATTTGTCGGTGGCAAAATTACAGGGACAACGCCACGGCAGTTGTTTGTAAGATAATCAATATACCGCTTTCGCAGATAATAATCGTTTTCTCCCACGGACATTGTAAATATAACCTTTTTCATGCTGACCTCCAATGTGTTTTTTACAGTATATTCACTTAACCCCGTGTCTTGCATAAACTGAAAAGGAACTGAATTCGGAGGTGACTTAATGGAGAGTACAGTAAAGGGATACTTGAAAGTGAGAGTTACAAGGGCAGGGGGGACTTTGCCTGTGGAAGGGGCTGTCGTGACTATAACGGAATATAAAAGCGACATGGGAGACGACGAGATACTCTATTCTCTTCGGACTAACAGAGGAGGACTGACAGAAACGGTTTCACTATCTGCACCTGCATTCAACACAAGCACCCGCCCGGGTAACGTACAACCGTTTGCACTGTATAATGTGAACGTGACATATGAGGGATTCTACCCTGTGGAACTGGTCGGCGTGCCTGTGTTTGGCGGAGTCGTGGCAGTTCAGCCTGTGGATCTCATGCCGCTCAGCGAGGCCGACAAGGTTGCGGGTGCTGACGGAGAGCGGGTGATGATATTCGAGCTGACACAATCCGAGGCACTACAACCGGGCGGGGTGACAAGGGAGGATATCGGTAACGAAAACGGGCAGATAACGGGAAGTGTAGATAACACACGAGGCGGTGTCGGAGGAATTGGAGATGAATAACGGTGCGATCTTACCTGTGATCCCCGAGACTGTTACGGTTCACCTTGGGCGGCCGAATGAGTCTGCCAGAAATGTTACGGTGCCGTTTGTGGATTACATAAAAAACGTGGCATCCAGCGAGATATATCCCACGTGGCCCGAGAGTGCGCTGCGAGCCAATATCTACGCCCAGATCAGCTTTGCGCTGAACAGAATCTACACGGAATACTACAGAAGCCGCGGATATGATTTCGATATCACAAACTCGACTACCATCGACCAGTCATTTGTGTACGGGCGGGATATATTCGAGAATATTTCACAGATAGTGGACGACATTTTTGATTCCTACATCCGCAGGCAGGGATCGGTTGAGCCGCTCTTTGCCGTATATTGTGACGGGATAGAGGTGCAATGCAACGGACTCTCCCAGTGGGGAAGCGTAGACTTGGCAAATGACGGACTTGTGCCCTACGATATACTGAGGTACTACTACGGAGACAACATCAATATCGTAAACAACGTGCCTATTGAGGGGGATTTTGAGACGTACCCCGGTGTGCCGCTGAGACTTGGGGACGTGAGTGATGAAGTGCGGCTCATACAGACGCGGCTCAACAGAATATCGAAAAACTACCCGGGCATACCGAAGATAAGTGACCCTCCCGGGGTGTTTGCGGCAGGAACAGAGGCGGCGGTCCTTGCGTTTCAGCGACAGTTTGATCTCACACCTGACGGAGTAGTGGGCAGGGCAACGTGGTACTCCATAGCAAGGATATACGCGGCGGTGAAGAAGCTGACTGACGTGAATTCCGAGGGTATTCCTGCGTCTGATGTAGCACTTTTGTTCGGAGGAAACCTTGAGACGGGAGATACGGGAACGCCGGTGAGGGAGCTGCAATATCTCCTTGCAGTGATAGCGTTTTTCTCCGAATCGGTGAGACCTGTGACTATTGACGGTATATTCGGCAGCACAACACGCGGAGCAGTTGAGGATTTTCAGTATGATGCGGGACTTCCCGTTACGGGGGTGGTGGATGAGACTACCTGGAACGCAATTTACGATAACTATCGTGTATTGCTCGATTCCTTGCCTGACAATTATTTCACTTCCACAACCTTGCCTTACCCGGGGTCTCCCTTGCGGGTCGGTTCTCGTGGAGAGTATGTGGTAGCTTTACAGAACTATCTGAACCGAATCTCGGACGTGTACACGGAAATACCGATAATTGATGTGGACGGTGTGTACGGTATAAGAACGCGGGATGCCGTGCGGGTGTATCAGCGGATATTCGGTATTCCCGAAACGGGAGTAACGGGAGCTGCAACTTGGGATTCTGTGGCAAACACTTACAGAACGATAGTTGACGGAGACTATGGAAGCCGAGGTCAGTTCGGCGGAGAACTCGGATCGTGAGGTGGAGTGATGTTTATTGATATTTCAAATGATCGCACAAGGACAGAAGAGCTTCAGCGGATGCTCAGATATCTTTCATTCGCATATGACGAAGAGCCGCTCAGGGTGAGAGTTAACGGAGAGTACGACAAGGCAACCTCCGATGCCGTCCGATATTATCAAGGCATAAACGGCATACCTGTGAGCGGGAATACGGATATGCTGACGTGGGATATGATAACGAAGGAGTATAGGGATGAATTCATGCGACGCGCACCGGTATATATCTATCCAATACCGCGGGATCCGAATTACACAAGCGTAGCGGGCGAGCGAAGTGATGTTATTATGATACTTCAGATAATACTCGGTGCGCTGAGACAGAATTATGACTACAACCCTCCGCCTATCTCGGGAGTGTACGGGCGGGAAACGGCTGATGCGGTGCGTGACTATCAAAGAGTCAACGGACTGCCTGCCACAGGTGAAGCTGACAGGGAAACGTGGCATCGCCTTTCGGAAGAATATAACGCACTGGTTGCACAGTAGGAAAGAGATCTTTGAGGTCTCTTTTTTCTGCGTTTCGGTGTGCAGAGAAAACGGAAGAAAAAAGATGCCCCTCATGCATAAAGAACGGAAAAACGAGAATATACTGATAGGAATGAAACGGTAGATCGGGAGGAAAACAATGAATATCGGCTTTACCAAAAAGGCGCAAAACGCACTTAACCGCGCACTGTATTTGGCCTCGGAAATGGGTCACAACTGCGTTGGAAGCGAGCATCTGCTTCTTGGACTGCTTTCTGAAAAAGAAGGGATAGCATCCCGTGTGCTTGAGGAACGCGGTGTAACATATGAGAAAACAAAGCAGGTCATCGGAACAAATGTGGGGTTCGGTCAGCCTACAGTCTTGACTGCCGCCGACATTACACCGAGGACAAAGAAAATTATCGAAGCCTCTGCCACCATTGCTGTAGGAATGGGTCACGGATATATAGGCACGGAGCATTTACTGCTTGCCATGTGTGATGAGACCGAATGCTTTGCACTGCGTCTTATCTCCGAGCAGGGAGCGTCTTCCGCTGACATAAAGCGTGACGTTATGTCATATTTCGGCACAACTCCCGCAGACAAGGAGAAAAACGGAGGTTCCAAGAAATCTGACGAGGGGCTTCGTGATGCGCCTACTCTTACTCAGTACGGCAGAAATCTTTGTAAGATGGCAAAGGAAGGGAAGATCGACCCGATAATCGGCCGCGATAACGAGACGGGCAGAGTGATTCAGATACTCTCTCGCCGAACAAAAAACAATCCCTGCCTGATAGGTGAGCCGGGCGTCGGTAAAACCGCAGTGGTGGAAGGACTGGCACAGCGAATCGTTGACGGAAGCGTACCCGATACCCTTCGCGAGAAGATAATCGTGACGCTTGACATTTCTTCAATGATTGCGGGGGCAAAGTACCGCGGCGAATTTGAGGAACGCATGAAAAACGTAATGCAGGAGGTTTCCCGCAATCGACAGATCATACTTTTTATAGATGAAATACACACAATAATCGGCGCGGGCGGCGCTGAGGGTGCTGTCGATGCGGCAAATATCATCAAGCCTGCCCTTGCCAGAGGAGAGATGCAGGTTATCGGCGCCACTACCATTGACGAATACAGACGTCATATAGAAAAAGACGCCGCGCTCGAAAGACGTTTCCAATCTGTTCTTGTGGGTGAACCGACTCCCGAAGAAGCCGAGCTGATTCTTTTCGGACTTCGAGACAGATACGAGGCGCACCACAAGCTGAAGATCGGCGATGACGCGATTAAGGCGGCTGTGGGACTGTCAGTGAGATATATCAGCGACAGATATCTGCCCGATAAAGCCATTGATCTTATCGACGAAGCGGCAAGTAAAAAGCGTATCGCATCATTTTTGCCGCCGGAGGATGTGCGTGAGCTTGAAGAAAAGCTGAAATCTGTTGTTGCTGAGAAGGAAGAAGCAATACTCGGCGAGGATTACGAAGGTGCGGCACGTCTGCGAGATGAAGAAAAACGCATCATGGCTGAGCTTGAAAACAAAAAGTCACCTGCCGCAAAGCCAAGTGATACACTAACTATTACGGAAGATGATATTGCGGATATCGTTACCGGTTGGACGGGGATTCCGGTGAAAAAACTGGCACAAGAGGAAAGCGAGCGGCTTATTAACCTTGAAAATATACTCCGCGAAAGGGTTGTCGGGCAAGATGAAGCCGTGGAAGCAGTTGCTCGTGCGATACGTCGCGGCAGAATGGGACTGAAGGATCCTCGCCGTCCCATAGGTTCTTTTATTTTCCTCGGACCTACGGGCGTTGGTAAAACAGAGCTGTCAAAGGTGCTGGCGGACGTTATGTTTGGAGATGCAAACGCAATGATCCGCGTGGATATGTCCGAATACATGGAGAAGCACAGTGTGTCAAAGATGATAGGATCTCCTCCCGGCTATGTTGGGTTTGATGAAGGGGGACAGCTTACGGAAAAGATTCGGCGCAGACCTTACTCCGTAGTGCTGTTTGATGAGATCGAGAAAGCGCATCCTGACGTGTTCAATATTCTTCTCCAGATACTTGAAGACGGTATCTTGACCGACGCACAGGGCAGACGTGTGGACTTTAAGAACACTATCATCATTATGACCTCAAATGTTGGCGCAGGAAGCATCACCGAGCCAAAAAAGCTTGGTTTTGCAGATGCTGTGAAAACAGGTGAAGAGCAGGATAAGATCAGAAGTGCTGTGACAGATGCGCTGAAGCACACTTTTAAGCCTGAATTCATCAACAGGGTTGACGAGACGATCATTTTCAGTAAGCTGACCGACGGAGATATTGCAAAAATCGCACGGATAATGCTGTCCGAGGTGGAAGAGCGCATTTTGGCTCTCGGAATTAAGATATGCTTCACCGATGAGGTGGTAGAGTCTCTTGCGAGAGAAGGCTTTGACTCGGTGTACGGAGCAAGACCACTGCGCCGCGCGATTGTCAGACGAGTGGAGGACACTTTTTCCGAGGCTATGCTTCGCGGAGAGGTGAAAACGGGGGATGAAGTGAATGCTGTGCTTGAAAACGGGGTCATTCGGTACAGAGTCAAGATAGAGGCGTAAGCTTATAGCAGAAAAGAGGCTCGGTGGAGTCTCTTTTTTTGTTTAGGATTATTGTACAAATCTCCTCTCAGCGTTTTGTGCAACGTGGCAATACAAAAGAAAAATAGTCAAGAAATGTCCTGAAAAAGCCAAGAATTGCCTTGGCTTTTTGTTGAAATAATCCGCCGTATATGCTATAATTAAACTGTAAAAATACTCCCATAGGAGATGAATTATGAAAAAGATCATAGCACTGGTTCTTGCACTTACAATGATGCTCGGCATGATCGTAAGCACGTCTGCCGCGAATCCTTTTGTTAAGAAGCTGAATCTTGTCAGACTTATCAAGATGATGTTTACACAAAGCGACGACGAATACGAGATCGGCGAGATAAAAAACGGCGTTCTCACGGTCTACGTTGCAGCAAACGGTAAAAAAGATGCAGATGGCACAAAGAAGAACCCCTTTGACACAATCGAAACCGCACGAGACGCTATCCGCGGGATAGACAAGACTTCCCTTAAGGGCATTGACGTTGTTATTGGCGCGGGCACTTACTTCATCACAGAGACTATCGAGTTTACTGCCGAAGATGCAGGCCAAGAAAAATGCCCCATCCGCTACATTGGTGAAGACGGCGCGACTATCAACGGCGGCACATCCTTTGACTACACAGCGTTTGAGAAGGCTGCGGGAGACACACTTCAGTTGTTCCCTGAGGACGTGCGCGAAAAGCTTTATATGCTTGATCTTTCAAAGTTTGGCTACACAGCTGAAGATATTGCAAAGATGAAGGATAGCCAAAAGTATCACGAAAAGGCTGCTCTCATTAACGTTGATGGTGAGCAGATGGATCTGGCCCGTTATCCTAATGCTGACGAGGGTTGGATTGAAATCGATAGTGGTTACTTCCTTGATGCTAACGGAAACCAGACCAAATACACTGACAATGACAGAGTTGACAAGGCGCTTCAGGCTAAACAGACTGTAATTAAATATGGCGAAGAACATATGGAAAGAGTGCTCTCCTGGAAGTATGCCGAAGAACTCTTTGTAAGAGGTCACTACCGCTTTGTATGGGCAAGAGATGATACAAAGGTTACAGAACTTTATTCCGACAGAGATGAATTCATCGCTCCGTATTCAGGCGGTTATGAGCCTGTTCCTCAGGGACTTTTGTTCTTCTACAATATTCCCGAAGAACTGGATGTTCCCGGAGAATTCTATATTGATGACAACGCGATCCTCTATTATTATCCCAAGGATAACTTTGAGACCGCTCGCTTCACTATTCCTCTCGTTGAAGGCAGTATTCTTAACATAAAAGATGTTAACTATTTCACATTGGAAGGTATTATCTTTGAGTCTTCTCTCAAAAACGGTATTGTTCTTAAAAATACTGACCACCTTACAATCAAGGGATGCACAGTACGCGACATTTACGAAAAGGGTATTATCGGTACTGCTACCAACTTCCTCTTCACAGAGAACGAGGTTTGTTACATCGGTAACGCAGGTCTTGATATAGACGGCGGTGATGAAGCGACACTCACACGCTCGAACAACCTCTTCTGCAACAATTACTTCCACGACTGGAGCACTCGCTCAACTATGGCATTTGCAATCAGTGCCGGTGGATGCGGTGCAACAGTTTGCCATAACGAGGTTGCATATTCTACTGACCTCGGTATCGAAATTGACGGTCCTCTCAATACGCTTGAGTACAACTTTGTTCACGATACCTGCCAGTTCTTCTGTGACGGCGCTACAGTAAGCGTGCACGGAAAGGCTTACGGATCTGTTGTTCGATATAACTTCGTAATGAACACAGGCTTTGAGTCTCCACTTGATATCGTAGGTGTTCAAAGCTACACAGCAGACATGGACTGCCTTGGCGCTGACTTCTACGGCAATATCTCCTACAACGGCACAGGACACGGCCTCTCTCTTGCATACTCTCGCGACAGCCAGGTTACAAACAACCTTGTTATCAAGGCAGGACGTACTGCATTCCAGTCTATTTGCGGAGCATACCATACAGATATCATTGACGGTGTGGTGAAAGAGAAAAAAGTTCCTGAATACATGCTCAGTGATATCTGGCAGGAAACATTCCCTGAACTCAAGGGTATCCACGGTAGATTTGATCCCGAAAACCATCTTGACAGAATGTACATCATTGCTCCTGCAAATAATGTGGTTAAGAACAACTACTACTTCTACGATAAGGGATATGACACCTGGATCGATTCTCAGAAGCACATGATCGGCAGACTAATGGATGTTGAAAGTGGTTATTACGGCGTTTCCGAGATTGAAGAATTCTCTGCTGAAAATGGAAACCTTACCACCTACAACTCCAAGCGTAACAAGAACCCCATTACAATTGCAGAGGCACTTGAAATTGCAAATGCGGCTGTTGGCACGGTTATGACTCCCGAGCAGCTCGCAGAGGTCGGACGCATCGGCGTTGACCACGGCATCGAGGATATCCTCGTTCAGTAAATTATCAACTAAAAAGAGACTCATTCGAGTCTCTTTTTTGCTTATTACAATGCAAAACCGATACAAAATGTGCATATTTCTCACTTTGTGTTGACATAATAACATTTGCTGTGATATAATGAGGCAAAAGCAAAGGACGGGAGGATAACATGAATTTATCTGTTACAAGACTTGACGGGATAAAGATAAACAACTTTAAAAACGTGCGGGACGGGGAACTGACATTCTGTAACAGCCGCAAGAATTACAGGGCAAGCATTGTCGGGCTGTACGGTCAGAACGGTTCAGGTAAGACTGCGCTTATTGATGCGCTCTCCATGCTGAAATTCATCCTGCGCGGAGCTTCAGTGCCGCTGAAATATGCGGATTATATCAATGTTGACTCGGAGTTTGCCAGAATAAAATACTCTTTTAAGATCACCGACCCCGATGAAGACGAAACAGAATACAGTGTGGAATATGAGCTGTCCCTTCGCAAGGAGGAAGATGAGTCCTACCGCAATATTGGCGGAGAGGGCGATGAGGGCCACTTCAGAATCGCGCTGTTTGATGAGGTTCTTTCATGCTCCTGCAAGACGGAGGGGAAAAAGAGTGTAAAGCAGGTGCTTGTTGACACAAGAGAGGGAGACGTATTCGGGCCGAAGACAAAATATGATATCCTGACGGGTAAGAATAAGCGAGTATTTACGGATCTTATAGTGGCGAAAAAATTGTCATCTGCCACCTCCCGTTCGTTTGTTTTCTCAAGCGAGCTTGTGAATGTGATTCGTGACAACTGCAAGGATGAAAAATACTCTTTCATCTTTGAAAGCCTTGTAAAATACGGCAACTACGAGTTGTTTGTCATCGATTCCGCGACATCAGGCAGAATCAGCCTTAACGCAATGCCGCTGATCATCGGAAGCCCAAAGCATGGCGGTATTGTGGTCTCTCTCAATGACGGTGCACTCGTGCCTGAGGATCTGATGGATTCGGTACGCAGTATTATCGAGAACATGAATATCGTGCTTCCCGAGCTGATACCGGGGCTTTCCATCGCAGTCAAGGAAATGGGTACACAGCTGATGAGAGACGGCTCACCCGGAGTGCAAATACAGCTTGTGTCCAACAAAACGAGCCGCGAGATCCCTCTGCAGTATGAGTCCGAGGGCATAAAGAAGATCATCGCAATTCTTCAGCTCCTCATTGCCGTGTACAACAAGGATTCTATAACCGTGGCGATAGACGAGCTTGACGCGGGCGTGTTTGAATATCTGCTTGGTGAAATTCTGCGGATCATTTCCGAAAAGGGAAGAGGCCAGCTTATCTTCACATCCCACAATCTGCGTCCCCTTGAGACTCTTGACAAGGGATTTGTTGCGTTTACCACCACCAACCCCGACCACAGATACATCAGACTTTGTAACGTTAAGACAAACAACAACCTGCGTGATTTCTACTACCGTGACATTATTCTCGGAGAACAAAGCGAACCGGTTTACGAGCCGACCCACAATTCGGAAATAGCACTTGCATTCAGGGAAGCGGGTGAGATATATGGCTCGTAAAAAGATAGTTTTTGTCATTGTGGAAGGGCCAACGGACGATGAAGCCCTCGGCGTTATGCTGGAGAGGATATTTGACAAATACACAGTGCACGTTGAGATAATGCGCTGTGATATCACCACGGAAAGCGGAATCGGCGAAAACCGTGTTGTGGCAAGAGTGGGTAAAGCTATACGCGGATACGCAACACAGAATCACTACACGGCAAAGGATTTCTCGGAGATAATCCACATTGTTGACACGGACGGAGCGTTCATTCCCGACGAATACATCACTGAGGATCGGGATAGAAAGCGTATCCATTACAGCGAAGAGGGGATAATCGCCAAAAATCGCGATATGATCGTCTCCCGCAACCGACAGAAGTGCGCCAATATAAGGACTCTCGCAGGATGCACTAATATGCTGAAAACGATACCTTACCACATTTACTACATGTCCTGCAATCTTGACCACGTGCTCCACGGCAAGCTAAACTGCTCAAATGACGAAAAAGGGCATAATGCATATCAGTTTGCCAAGAAATACAGACATGACGTCAGCGGGTTTATCACGTTTATTTCAGCCTCTGATTTTTCCGTTATGAACGGATACAAAGAGTCCTGGGAATACATTGACGAGGGGCTTAATTCGCTGGGCAGACACACAAATCTCGGGCTCTGCTTCGCGGATTATTACGAAAAAGAATACACATAAAGATTTCGGCGGTGCGTCATATGTGGCGTGCCGCTTTTTTATATATAAATAGGGAAAATATTTGTATCAGAAGCCCACTAATTTCACTTTCACAGTTGACATTTTCACATTTATTTGTTAAAATATATCATGCAAAGTGTTATATTGCGAAACTATTGTTATCCCCCATAACGGCATCGTTAAGAATCAAAGAGTATTATGTAAGGGAGATGAGATATTGTACAACGAACGGCGTGAACAGATACATGCTCTTCTTCAGCAAAAGCCTTTTGTGTCCATAAAAGAGCTTGAAGAAATGTTCCCCGATGTGTCAGGAATGACTCTGCGTCGTGATATCGAATATTTTGAGAGAGAGCACGAGGCGATTAAGGTCCGCGGCGGTGCAAGAAGCATGAAGTTCATAACAAACCAAACGGACGGCTCCATCGTGTCAAGACTTCACAAGAATGTCCATTCCAAAGAAGCGATTGCTGCCCGTGCGGCGGAATATCTTGAGACCGGCAGGTCAATATTCATCGATTCCGGCTCGACTCTTCAGCAGCTTGTGAAATGTGTTCCCAATGAGCGATTCACATTCACCACAACCGACCCGATGGCGGCAATAGAGCTCTCGAAGATAGGTCAGCCTATCGTTAACATAGTAGGCGGACGGCTTGACAGTGATAACCAGACTATCACAGGTCTTCAGGCTACACGCTTCCTTGCGGATATCAACATCGACATCGCGTTTCTTTCCCCCTCGGGACTGTCGCTCCGCAGCGGATTTACCGTGGGCAACTACAGTGAATGTGAACTGAAGCGGATAGTGGTGGAAAAAGCGAGACTGGTGGTAATACTTATGGATGCATCCAAGGTGGACAAGTCTCTGCCGTACACCTTTGCAACGTTTGATAATGCCGATGTGCTTATCACAAGCCAGCCGCTTCCGGAAGAATTGAAGAGCGAAGCTGCGGCGAAAAACGTCACGGTAATTGACGTGTCACATAGTTAACAAAATAAAAAAATATATACATACGAAAGGAAGATTTACTTATGGCAAATTTTGTCCTCATGCCCCGTCAGGGTCAGAGCGTTGAGTCATGTATCGTAACGACTTGGCACAAGAAGGTCGGAGATACAGTTAACGTAGGCGATATTCTCTTCTCCTACGAAACCGACAAATCTGCTTTTGACGAACCCTCCCAGTTCAGCGGCGTGATCCTTCACTCCTATGCAGCAGAAGGTGATATCGTTGACTGTCTTGCTCCCGTTTGCATTATCGGTGAAGCAGGCGAGGATATTTCCGCAATCGTTTCCGGAGGCGGTGCAGCTGAAGAAGCGGCTCCCGCAGCAGAAGAAGCAAAGGCAGAGGCTCCCAAGGCTGAAGCAGTTGCAACAGTATCCGAATCAAACGGCGAGAGAGTATTCATCTCCCCCAGAGCAAAGAAACTGGCTCTCCAGACCGGTGTTGACATGACTAAGGTCGTTCCCACAGGTCCTCACGGCAGAATTATTGAGCGCGACATCAACAAGGCTCTCGACGAAGGCTTCCTCGCAACAACAGATGCAGTTGAAGCATTCCTCGCAGGTACTCTTGTTATCGAAGAAACAAAGGAAGAAGCAGCTCCCGCTACAGTTGCTGCAGCTCCCGTTATGGTTGAAGCAGACGATCTCCGCGCATACGACGAAGAACCCATGTCCAATGTTCGCAAAGTTATCGCAAAGGCTATGCATTCTTCTCTCTCCGAGATGGCACAGCTTACTCTCAACTCTTCCTTCAATGCAACCGCTCTTCTCGAGTTCAGAAACAAGCTCAAGGCAGGCGGCGAGGCTCTCGGTCTTGGCAAGATCACTATCAACGATATGATCCTCTACGCTGTAGCTCGCGTGCTTCCGAATTATCCCGAGATCAACGCAAATCTCGTTGACAATAAGTTCCGCAAGTTCAAGCATGCTAACGTAGGCATGGCAGTTGATACAGATCGCGGACTCCTCGTTCCGGTAATCTTTGGTGCAGAAAAGCTCACACTTGCCGAGATCTCCGCAAAGACCAAGGAAGCGGCAGGCAAGGCTCGCGAAGGCAAGCTTACTCCCGATGAAATGAGCGGCGGCAGCTTCACAGTTTCCAACCTCGGCTCCATGGGTATTGAAAGCTTCACTCCCGTTATCAATCCTCCGCAGACAGCTATCCTCGGCGTATGTTGCACAACAAACAAGCTCGGTGCTGACGGTAAGGTATATCCCGCAATGGGTCTCTCCCTTACATTCGACCACAGAGCAGTTGACGGCGCGCCTGCAGCTAAGTTCCTGAAGGAGCTCTGCACAGCACTTGAAAACTTTGATCTGCTTCTTGCGAAGTAATGATAAGGAGATAAAACAATGGAAAAATTTGATCTGATAGTTCTCGGTGGCGGCCCCGGCGGTTACAATGCTGCTGAAAGAGCTGCTCACAGCGGACTTAAAACTCTCGTTTGCGAAGAAAGAGCACTTGGCGGTGTTTGCCTCAACGAAGGCTGCATTCCCACAAAGACTCTCCTTTACTCCGCAAAGATTTACGACTATGCTAACCACGGTGACAAGTACGGTGTTACAACCACAGGTGCTACAATCGACCACGCAAAGGTAGTTGACCGCAAGGATAAGGTTGTTAAGACTCTCGTATCCGGTGTTGGTGCAAAGATGAAGGCTGCTGGCGTTACAGTAGTTAACGCAACAGCTAAGATCACAGGCAAGGACGCTGAAGGCTTCTCCGTTGAATGCGGCGGCAACACATACAAGGCTGCAAAGCTTCTCGTTTGTACAGGTTCAGAGGCAGTTGTTCCTCCGATTCCCGGTCTCCGCGATTCCTATGCTGCAGGACTTGCAGTAACAAACCGCGAGATCCTCGACCTCCGTACTCTTGC
>SVSK01000020.1 GCA_015064345.1 Oscillospiraceae bacterium
CCGATCCCACAAAAAGCGTTCCCGACAACATTCCCCTGTTTAAGAAAACCTTTGAACCTCTCGCAAAGCTGGCTGAGGCTAACGGAGTGAAGATCGGCTTCGAAAACTGCGGCTACGGTTGGCACGGAAACTCCGAAAACATTGCTTTTTCTCCCGCCGCTTGGGAGCTTATGTTCGACGCAGTTCCAAGTGATGCTCTCGGACTTGAATGGGAGCCTGCTCATCAGCTCTGCGCCCTGGTCGATCCAATTCCCCAGCTTCGCAAATGGGCAAAAAAAGTAGTCCACGTTCACGGCAAGGACGCAACTGTTGCGTGGGATGTAGTTCGCGAATACGGCACACACGGCATTCACCCTTATGCTTGGCACAGAACTCCCGGTTTCGGAGACACCAACTGGGCGGATATCTTCACAATCTTGCTTCAGGCAGGATTCACAGGTTCAGTTGACATCGAAGGATACCACGACCCTGTACACTACGACGATATGGAGTGGACCGCGCAGATAACCTCCATGGAATATCTGAAGCGTTGCCGCGGTGGCTTACAGTTCTTTGAAGGTCCCGCAGAATACCGCGGTTATCAGGGAAAAAGAAAATAATTCGGTTTTTACTCAAACAATAAAGAAAGCCCTACTGAAATTCAGTAAGGCTTTTTTGTATTGGTTGGTATGTCATTTATTCTGAGCCACGGGGCAGCGGCACATTGAGCCTATCTCTGCGATCCACTTGTCAACTGTTTCAGCGTTCGGCGTTTCAAATATGTTCGACTCTTTGCCAAGCCCTTCGGATTTTGCTTCTCCAAGGGAGTGATATGGCTCAACTTCAACCATTTGTATGTTTGAAAGCCTGTTAACAATGCTCGCGATGGCACGGAAATGCTCGGTATTGTCGTTAACCGTCGGGATTATCGGACAACGCAGGATCACGGGCTTGCCAAGCTCACACAGCAATTCAAGATTCGCGATTATCTGCCTGTTGCTGACCCCCGTGTAGCGGCGGTGCAATTCATCGTCTCCAAGCTTGAAGTCGTAGAGGAACAAGTCACACATCTCAGCCGCACGGCGTATATTGTTTTCCGAAGTCATACCGCAGGTCTCAATTGCCGTGTGAAGTCCACGTTTCTTACAAGCCTCAAGTATTTCAAACAGGAATTCAGGCTGACAAAATGGCTCACCACCTGATATCGTCACACCGCCGCCGGAGGTTTTGTAAAATATCTCGTCTCGCAGTGCAATGCTTACGATATTTTCCGCGGTCTCTTCCCTGCCGATTATTTCCATTGCTCCACTCGGGCAGATGCGAGCACATTCACCGCAAAGGGTGCAGGATGAAAAATCGAACTCGTGTCCGCCCTCGTCTACAGCATGACAAGCGTTCGGGCAAACCGCGGCACAGCCTCCGCACAAAGCGCATTTTGCAACTCGGCAAATAGGCTGTCTCTCCGAGGAATGCGACTCGGGATTGTGACACCATTTGCAGTTCAGCATACAACCCTTGAGGAACACGGTGGTTCGTATGCCAGGGCCGTCATGTATAGAAAATCTTTGAATGTTGAATATTTTTCCCATAAATTTTCTCCTGCGGTGCGAAAATGCCCATTCTCAAATTTGGAACAGAAAAGCGGTATGTTACAGTGAATGCATTGTTCTGCTTATAATATTCTGTCTGAGGCCGATGGGAAGATTTACAAAAATGTCGCTGTATCCGCCCACGCGAACAACGAGATTTTGGTGGTTTTCCGGATGCTCCATTGCGTCAAGAAGCTCCGCGGAATCAAGAACGTTGATCGACATTTGCTGACCGCCGCCTGCAAAATATGCCTTAATAAGAGCCAGCGCGCTTTCCTGTCCCTTGGGGCTAGCGAACAGTTCCTTCTCGAACTTCATCTGAAAAACGAATCCGCTTTTTGCAAGTCTATGGTCATACGCGAGAGCTGATCTGATCAAAGCGGTAGGACCGTTCATATCGCACCCCGGCACTGCCCCAAGACTGTCGGATATTATTATGTCTCCCTTGTGGCGTCCGTTGGCAGATGCGCCTGCCCATACACCGAATGCCGCTGTTCTGTTAAATGTGCTAAGTCCGCCGCCGTACATTCCGTTTACGGGATCGCGGTAGGTGTGATACTTCATCAGCTCGCTGTAGAAATGACGCTGAATCTCTCCGCCAAGTGTATCAACCTCGTCTATGTCGTTGCCGAACTTGAACTTAGATCTCTTGAAATCGCGGTACATTTCCTCATAGCCTTCGTAGTCACGCTCAAGTGCGTCAACTACCTCTGCCATTGTGTATTTATGTGTATCAAACACAAAATGCTTGATGTTCGCAAGTGAGTCAATTGCATCTGTAAGTCCTTCGGAGAGTATCTGACCGTGGTTGTAGATGGGCCCGCCGTCCTTGTAGTTCTTTCCCTTCTCAATACATCCCTGAATAAGCACAGAGCGTATTGGGCTGGGTCCGTATTCCGCAAAGAACTTCTGATATTTGTTCGCCATATCAGTTGCGTATGCCACTACCCAGTCAAGCTGAGCATAGAATGCAGTCATAAGCTCGTCAAATGACTTAAAATTCCTTGCGTCCCCAGTCTGAAGACCGAATGTTTCGTCCTTGATAAGGCATTTGCCGTTGTGAAGCGCTCGCTCAAGGCATTTGAGAACGTATATCTCGCCGTCCTCAAGTCCCATGTGAGACTTTCCTTGGATATCTATCTGATTACAGCCGTTCATCGCGTACATATGAGAGTCGCAAGGGGGAATACCCAAATCTTCAAGGGCGGGACAAACGACCTCGTCGTTATAAAGAACAGGCATGCCTGTACCGGCTGACATTACCTTTACGGCATATTTCAGAAAATCCTCCGGTGTGTTTCGGTGGATTCGCATGGTGAGATTGGGGGTGTCAAACTTATATTTTTCAACAAGGCTGAGTATCGCCCATGACAGAGAGTTTGTTCTGTCGTTCCAGTTCTCGTCGCTACCCGAGATGCAGAGATTCCAGGTTCTGACTCTCTTGAATTCTCGCCAAAGTCCCTCGAGGATCTCCATATTCTCTTCGCGGTCACCCATTTCGAAGAACTTTCCGCAGTACTGGTCAAAGTTACCGGGGGAGTCGTTGCCGTCCATGAAGAACACCATTGCAAAGGACTGACACGCAGTCATAAAGTCAACGGCAGGCTTCTTCGGAACTATCTCCAGCGCCTTTGCGATACGCTCGTAAATTGCGCGGTTTTCGGCATCCTTCTCCATCATTTCGATGGCGTAAAGGCGATATCTTTCAGAAAGCATATCAACAGTGTCGAGCGTGAGCATCAGAGCATCATAGAAGTCCGACTTTTCGGGATGTTCCCCTCTGTAGCGGGATATCTTTTCGCGAAGTCCGTCGGTGCCAAGGTCGAGAAGCATCCCGAAATCGGGGTTAGCGTGTCCGCCCCAGTCGTGTCCGCCCCAAAGAGTCTTACTGCTCAGCAGCTGAATATCAAGGGGAACGAGGGTTCTGTTGCAAAGTTCATGATAATCCCTGTCCTCGAAATAATTGATGTAATCCTCAAGTTCATCTGCAAGCTCGGGATACATCTCCATGTACTCTTCCATTTTACCGTGGTTAACGTATACGCCGCTGTGGTAAGCGAAACAAATACCCTGTTCATAAAACGGCCCATTCATATCAAGGAAGGCAAGGCGGGAGTCCGTCTGAATGGTAATGGGAATTCTCTCCATAAACGCGTGCCAACCGGCGGCTATCTTCATTGTTATATCATCGGATTTGCAGTTTCTGTAGGCATATCCAAAAGGAATCAAATTGGCAATTTTAGGTGTCATAATTCTATGTTCTCCCCATGGAGTAATATTTCTCTTATTTACATTATATCACAACAGCCGCCCGTGTCAAGAGCTTATGAGAATCACTTCAGTTAATACCGTCCGGTTGTTACAAGTAAGCACACAAAAAAAGGAATGAACACAGCATTCCTTTTGTTTTTTATTTTCTCATGCAAGTTATCACAGTATAGTCAAGGGAGCCCGAGTTTTTTGTAAACAGCAAAAGATCCGCTTCCATCCCCATAAGTGCATCGGAAGACACGTCGTCCGTGGACTGTACCCATGTCACCGTGTAAGAATATCTTTTCCCGGTCATATCGGTAACAAATACCGAGTCTCCTATGGACACGATTTTTGAAAAGTCCAGCTGTCCTTTCGCATCGCTTCCGCCGATAATCAGACTTTTGTCATAAATACTGCCGGTGTATCTGCAGGGAAAGCGGGAGACCTTGCTCTTATCCCACTCGCCGTAAACCGGTAGCTCAACACCAAACTTCGGCACCCCGAGAATCGCAACAAAATCCTCGCCGTCTATCTCAAGTGAGGGCATATCCATGTCAACTCTGTCGTCAACAGTCCCTGCGCTCACCTCGGGAATGATGGAGTATATCTCGGATATTATCTCCTTGTTCTTTGCCACAGCGGTTTTCTCGGAGATCATGGGAAGAACAGTCATAAGCACCGCGGCGCCGATCAGTATTATACCGACTATAAGAAGCAGCCGCGTGATTTTCGTGCTCTTTTTCATGCGTCATTCCTCTTTCGCCATACTGCCAGGACCACAAGAAGTCCGCCTGAGATGCACATCACAACAGCATAAAGCCTCAAATTTATCATCTCGCCTGTCTGCGGAGCATCACCGCTGTCGTCGGAGGTTGCTTTGTTTGTGACAACGAAGGTGTTTCCCTCTCTGACAGCTGTAACTGTGTATCCCTCTGCCACATCTCTCTCAACTGCATACCAAGAGGATCCGTCATCAGGTGCTGTCCATGAATATGACCATGAATTTTCGGAAGAGAGGATCTTTGTGTCAACGATAACGCCGTCCTTCAGAATATCAACGATGATATTTGCGGGACGCTTACCGGAGGCTCCCTCGTCTTTCCAAAGCTTTATTACTTTATACTCCTTGTCCTCTACAGATGTGTAGGACTCGGATTTCGGAACCGCAGTAACGTCGTAATTATGGTTGCCGTTTTCATCCGGTCGGGGAACAACCGTGAGGAATGACTCAAAAATTGTAACCGTATTGCCTTCACGCACTGTAACAGACAAAGTCAGATACATTCCGGGAAGGATGTTCTCGAAAGAAACCTCGCCGTTCTTATCTGTTGTGCCGATTCGTGTGGGCTCGATTCCGTCAGCCGCCGCATATGCCGCAAGAGTTGACGCAATGGCACGCCATTCGCTCTGGGATGTTACGTCGTATATCTTTACGGGATATTTCGCAAAAGCTCCTGTCAGCGCGTATGTACCGTCGGCAAACACTTCTGCTATTCTGTATGTTCTTACTTCCACGCCCTCAAAAACTCTGCCGTCACGGGCATATTTCAGCGTAAGAGAGGACGGACGCGCAGGATCAACAGGTGCAACGGCAAAAGTCGGCACCACCAGCGCAGAAAAAATGATAAGTACACACAAGGAAAGCGCAACTATTCTTTCTTTCATTCGAAGTCCTCCAAATCATCTTTTTTGACGGGCATTGCCAGAACGATCACCATGAGTATAAGCAGCATGGGAATCGCCACAGCAGGCATTACGATAAGCACGTCTATCTGATACGCATCGGAAATAACGTATATATTCTTCTGTGACACAGTCTCTATACGCTGACCGCGAACTAGAAGTCTGTGTGTGTTGATTCCGTAGGGGGTGCAGGTTAGAAGTGTGCAGTAATCCCCCTCGGGATCTATCTTTATGTCGTTCACGTTATCAGGTGTGATGGTCTTTATCTGATCCACCTGATAAGTGAGCACTCTGTCAAGTATTGTAATGGTAAAGGTATCACCCAGCTCCATATGGTCGAGATGAGTGAACAATGTAGCGGAAGGAAGTCCTCTGTGAGCCGAGAGCACGGAATGAGTACCTGTGCCTCCTGTGGGGATGCTCGTTCCCTCAAGATGTCCAACCGCAACGCTGAGCACGGTGTCACTGGTTGTATGGTACACGGGAAGCTCCAACCCGATCTTCTCGATTGAAATGTATCCCATGATGCCTGTCCCGCCGAGATTAAGGATATCCATGTATCCATCCACCTGCTTGTGCTGTATCAAGGGAGATTCAAGCTCACGAAGTGCCGCGTTGTATTCGTCAGCACGGGCAAACTCCGAAGAATAGTCAGCCTCGGGGATGGCCTCAAGCATTTTTTCATAGTCAATGATTGCCTGTGACTGTGTCCTCGAGTTCCAATAGCTTGTTATCGATGGATATAACAGCACGGAGAGACCTACGAAAAATATGGCCAGCAGTATTATTGTAGACCATTTATGTTTCTTCTTCATAAGCTTCTCCCTGATATTATATCATATCGGGTACAGGCTGTCCCATACCCGATACGATGATAACATAAATCTTTTTAATTCTTATTTGTTCTGTGGTTCGATAACCGAATTATTCAGCGATCTGAGACATTCTCTTCTTAGCAAAGAGTACTACAGCTGCGCAGAGTACCATTACGCTACCGAATGTGATGAAGAGAGTTGTGCCGAGGCCACCTGTTTCGGGAAGCATGGATCCTGTCTTGTTTACAACGTGTACACCGGAACCTGTGGAGAATACGCCGTCGTTGAAGATAGCGTCAAGGTTCTTGTCGGAGATAATGAACTGTGTGCGGGATGTAAGCTTGTTGTAACCTGCGGGAGCTACTGTTTCTTCAAGATAGTAAGTACCGTTGTCTAAACCAACTACTCTTACCTTACCGTCCTTAACAACGATAGCAACACCTGTTTCATCTTCTCTTGCACGGCGGTATGTAACACCGTCATCCATGAGAACTACTTTAACTTCTTCTCCTTCTGTAGCAGCGTCATAGATCTTGAACTGTGCGCCGTCGATAAGTCTGTTCTGGGAGTCTGTCTTGATGATGTCAATACCGTATGTAAATGTTGTAACTTCGTCAACGTTGGACTCGTGGCCGGAATTATCACCGAATGTGAGCCATGCTGCGTTCTTGTTGCCTTCGCCTGCGATTACAGCATTACGGTTGAGCATTGCTGTGTAAGTGATAACGATCTTGTCGTTTGTAGAGAGGTGGTCGCAGAATTCCTTTGTGAATACGATCTCGAATGTGCAGTCGCTGTCCTTGAGTTCTGTGGTCTTTACTGTGTAATATTTTGCATCAACTGTTTCTGTGCCTTTGGCGCCGGGAATAACGTGCTCAATACTAGTTACTTCCTTGTATGTAAGACCTGCGTCCATCTTATCGTGGAAGATGTAGTTTTCAGCACCTGCGTGTACGTTGATTGTTACACGGTATGTTACGGTCTGACCGATGTCGGCTGTGTTTGCAGCGCCGTAGGAGTTTGTGGAGTCTTCAAGAACCTGCTTGTCTACTGTAGGAGCTGCGTTCTTTGCGTTGATGGATGCGTTGGGGTTAGTTGTTGTAAGACCGCAGAGAGCACCCATTGTGGAGTCAACGAGGTAGTAACCGAGGGTAAGGTCGGAGAACACGCCTGTTGTACCGGTAACAACGAATTCACCGGCGTTTGCTGAAGACTTAACGGGCTGAATTCCATTTTCCTTTGCGTAGGAAAGAGCGACCTTAGCGAATGTAGCAACTATGGAGTTGTCTTCGCCTGCGATCCATGTTACGTAGCCTGCATCATCAATTGTGATGTAATTCTTTGCTTCAGTTGTCTCGAAGAATGCTGTCCAAGCGGAGTTTACCTTGTAGGAGTAAGCGCCGGATGTCTTGTCGTAGGACTCGAGATCGAGGAGCTGGTAGATGGAGTAAACGTTTTCAGTGCTTACGCCGTTGATTGTGATGGAGCCGAGTTCTGTTTCTTTTACTTCAGCTGCGAATGAGGGAAGCGCGAGAGTCATGAGCAGCATCGCTGCGAGTACGAGAGTAATAACTCTTTTCATGATGGTTATCCTTTCTTTTTTAGAAAAAATTTAATAAATTTGTTTAGTTTGGGTTATATATTGTTTCACGAGTCAAGTGGAGATCATATCAGCATTTCCTCCTCAGAGAACGTCGTTTAATAATATATAGCGATACAAGTGAACCGAGCATCAATGCCAGTCCACTGAGTACCCATAACTGTGCGCCGCAACCTCCCGTAGAGGGCAGCTCGTATCCGTGACCGAACTTGTATGTGTTCGTCACAGATGTTTCGTAGGTGGGAATGCCGTTTCCGACGGACAATATCTCGCCGTATTTCGGTTCCCAATCATTTGAATCCCATGCCTCGACAACGGTGTATGAGATAACATGACCGTCATCTCCCTGGTACGGGAGTCCCATAAAGGTTTCAGTCCAGCTGTTTTTCAGGCTGAGTGTAACCGAACGTCCAGTGTCTTTTCCGTCAGCGTAGAGCTTTATTGTGACCTGCGCTGTCTCATACTTGACATTCTGGGCAAGACCCGTATCCCAATACTTTGTAACCTTCAGTGAGGTTTCCGCCTCAAGAGGTGTGTTTGTAATGGTGTATGCAATACCCTCAACCTCAATTTCGGTAGATGTCATTTTTACTACCATGGGAGTAAAGAGCAATGCATTGTTGTCGTTCGTATGCGATGCAAGATAGCCGTTGTTGTTCAGCGAAGTTGCGTATCTTGATGTATTTGTATTACCCGACTTATAAGCAAGTCTGTAACCGTTGTTTGTGTTGGTATATGTCAGGTTCTGGTAGCTGTTTGTTCTGCTGTAGGCGTAGAAGTATCTTCTGCTGCTGCTGGTGTTGAAGGTAAGTATCTGTCCTGCACCGTTTGTAAGCTTAACTGTGCTGTTTCTTGTGTTGACCTCCGCGGTCCAGGTAGCCAGAGAGCCCGCTGTTCCGTATTCGGCCTTTGCTTCTTCCTCAGAGATCCATTTCAGCTTGTCGCTTGAGGAGCTTACTGTTGACAGGAATCCGTAACTCGTCTTAAGCAGATACTCGCCGCCATTCTCGAACTGGTAGGATTCCCACGCCTCGTCGTTGATTATGATCTTTTCTACCCGTTCAACCATGGACTGGTATCCCGTGGTGTAGGATTCCTCAACGCCGTAGTCAACCTCGGTAACTCCGTCAGCGCCGTGCTTCGGAAGGTTGGTCCAGGTGTACGTCCACTCATTTTCCTCACCAAGTACGATCTCGCGTATTCTTCGTACAGTGCCATCTTCGTCGGTGACTGTCAAGTACACGCTGACATAGTCGGTGGAGTGGTCTTCGGTGTCATCCCAGACCTTGTATACCTGAATGGTGGTGGTTTCATCTACCCATTCCTGGGCATTTGTAATCGTGATGTACGCGTCCTGGTCATCCGTGTCAATATGGTAACCGTGGACGGTATATCCGGGTGAGATGCCCTCTCCCTCTTCTTCCTCAATGATCTCAAGGTCGAATGTTGCGTTACCCTTGATGTCGAATACCAGCTTGATTATACCAACCGCGCATTCGTATCCCGGGTTATCGGGAGCTTTTGTTTCCTTAATGTAGTAGGTCTTGCCGGGGCTTATACCCCAGATATTAGCAATACCGTTTACAACTGTGAATGTGCTTTGTGAGGGTGCTTCGTTATCGTAGTCCTCTTCAGATCCCCAAAGCATAGCAGGTTCTGTACACTCGAGGTCATTGTAGAAGGTGAATTCTGCACCGTCCAGCAACTCCTGAGTAAGTACGTCTTCCTTCTGAAGTGTCAGACTGTATCTCGGAGCGATATTGAAGTACATCGCGCAGTTGGACTGAGAGCTTCCTCGTTCAAGATAGTAAACCGTAAGAACGTGGTCACCGGGCTCAAGGTCGGAAAGCGTGTCAGTCTGTCTGCCGTTTACTGTTACTATACCGGAGGAGAAGTTAATAGTACCGCTGACAACCTGGTGGATACCACCGATGTCAAGGCGAACAACGCCGTCAACAAGTACCCATACGTCGTCGTCTCCCGAGAAGGTGTAGACCATTTCGTTGCCGTAAATGTCCAGGTTGGCATATTCGCCGTTTTCGTTTCTCTCTCCGGGAGTATCAGGCAGGTAGAACTTCATCTCCATGCTCATGCCGAAGGCCATGTTGGCACCGACAATACTGGAGTTGTTGTAGCTTACGTCATATTCGTAGTGGTTGACTCCGTCGTACTCACCAAGGTCACCCTCGTATGTGTACGTATCCGTACCCTTGCCATTTGTGTTCGCGTAGGGCGAGTTCATGGGCAAGAAGTCGGAGTATCCGTATTCGCCGCTCTGTCCTGTTGAGTCGGAGGTACGGGCAAGATAGTCATATACGTAGAATCTCTGCTCGCTACGGTTATAAGACGCCGCGTGGAGCTTTGAGTCAAAGTAGTAGTATCCGTAATATTCGCTGGCGGGGTTTTCCATAAGCTGGAACAAGTGGTCGCCCCTGCCGAGATATGTCTTACCGAGAATTCCCTCTCCGGTTTCGGGATCAAAGCTGTTATAGTGACCGAAGAGTATCTCGCCAAGCTCAGGTGTATAGATTCCGTCCGATACAGTAGTTGCCTGGTGATAGTCGTTGTTATAGCTTCTGTTGTTTGCGAGAGAAAGCTTGCCGCCGGAGTCATTGTCCTTGAAGATGAAGTCAATGGTCTCGGCATTTTTATAAGGCACCGTGCCGCTTGAAACATGTGACCATGTCTCCGAGTGGGAGGTTGTGCTGACATTCACGCTTGCCTTCGACGACAGAATGTTAAAGAGGTAGTTGTAGTCGAAGACGTGAATATCAATAATGTGGTTGGTGCTTATGGTGTCGGAGGTTGATGCGTTGAATCGGCCTATATCATATGTTATAGGCTCCCAGTCGGTGTACAGTACCATGTTGCCCAGTACCGTTACCTCCTCACCGGGACGGTAGTAAACGCTGTTTGTTACGTCGTACCAGCCGCGAACCCTGTAGCCAAACTGGTTCGGGGACTGCCACTCGGTAGGAAGCTGTATAGTGTCACCATGCTTTACCGCATAACGCGTATTGGGAGAACCGGACAAGCTGCGAAGTCCGCCGTTTGTACCGTCAAGCCATACGGAATAGGTGTCGCCTACCGCTGTAATTTCAACATCAGGCTCTTCGTCACCGCCTTCAAGCTTCACTTCCGAGTCAGCTTCAAGCTCAAGTGAAGGCTTCTTCTCAGGCACGTCCGTTTCAGGCACATCCGTTTCAGGTGCGTCTGTTTCGGGTGCGTCCGTTTCGGGTGCATCTGTCTCAGGTACATCCGTTTCAGGTGCGTCTGTTTCGGGTACGTCTGTTTCGGGTACGTCTGTTTCGGGTACGTCTGTCTCGGGTGCGTCTGTTTCAGGTACGTCCGTTTCGGGTACATCCGTTTCAGGTACATCCGTTTCAGGTGCGTCCGTTTCGGGTGCGTCCGTTTCGGGTACATCCGTTTCGGGTGCGTCTGTCTCGGGCACGTCTGTCTCGGGCACGTCTGTCTCAGGCACGTCTGTTTCGGGTGCGTCTGTCTCGGGCACGTCTGTCTCAGGTACGTCTGTCTCGGGTACATCCGTTTCAGGTGCGTCTGTCTCGGGTACGTCCGTTTCGGGTACGTCTGTTTCAGGTGCGTCCGTTTCAGGTGCGTCTGTCTCGGGTACGTCCGTTTCTTCACCCTCGATTATTATCAAGCTGTTTTTCGGAGCGGAAAGTCCGAATCCCACAACCGTCTCGTCATCGAAAGCGTATTCATTCTCCGCCACAATGCCGTCGCAGTCTCCTTCGATGACAATGATGCTCTCAAGTTCGACTTCAATAACGATCGCTGCAGACTCAGGCACTCCGTTTTGGTTCTTATCAAGGAATACCACGTCACCGGGAATGGGAGTGTAGTTGTCCTTGCCTTTGTAAAGCTCTTCCCTGTTCCATTCTACGATCATTGCCTCCGCACCGGAGTTGATCGGAACATCTTCAAGCCCTGCATATCTGAGGCAGAAGGATACGAACATCACAGACCAGTTTCCGTAAGTGTTGCCGTACCATTCGCCGTATCTTGTGTATCCGTGGCGCACGCCCTCCAAGTCAACGGCGAAATTCCGCTCACTCTCAGCGTAACCAAGCTGGGATCGTGCTATCTCCACAACTCGCTCTGCAGTAGTTGCGTCTTCGTGGATATCGGGCAACGTAGCCTCCCACATATCGGGAGTTTCTACATCTGCTTTGATATCGGAGTAGCACATCTCATCGTGAATATGTTCTTCCATTCCGCAAATATATGAGATGGAATAACACTTATTCGTGTGCTCATGCGGATTTTCTTCATCCGTGTCGGATTCTGTGCAGATAAGTACTCGCTCAATACATTCGTTTTCGTGAACGTGTTCGTGTAGTCCGCAGAATGCTTCTCCTGCCATGGTGATTCCGATAAGCTTCAGCCACCAGAACACCGTTATAATTACGATCAGTGAGATCAGAGGAAGCATAGCGCTGAGGCGATGTTTCCATGTTTTTGAATATTTTATTGTATCGAGATCACTTCTCAAAGCTTCATTCACTATACCATCCTCCTTTCTTCAAAGTTCGGTATTTGCTAAATCTTGTTAATGGAGAATAGCGAAACCGTTCAGCGGCCATACGCGGAAGAACAGCTTACCAACGATCTGTTCCGTTGGGATACAGCCGATAACTGTGCTTCTGCTGTCAATGGACGTTGATCTATGGTCGCCCATCAGGAAATAGGTGTTTTCCGGAACTGTGAACGGGAATTCTATATCGCATTCACCAAGTCCGCGGTCGCTTATATACGGTTCTTCAAGGAGATATCCGTTTATGTAAACGTATCCGTCGTTGTCAATAACGATCTCGTCTCCCGGAAGTCCGACAACTCGTTTAATCAGTATCTTATTGGAGTATGAGAATCCGCAAAGATCCCCTCGCTCCAGCTTAGATGTTTTAACAAGCACTACTATATCCCCGTTATTCAGGGTAGGCTCCATACTCGTGCCGGCAATCTGCAAAACGGGAAGAACGAGCGTCGTAATAAGAACCGCTATTGCTGCTACGACAACAAGAGTGTACAGCGTGTTCTTTATGATACGTCTGAAGCGTATCTTGTTACGCTCTCTTTTCAGCTCCTCTTCGATCAGATCTGCCGAGAGTATTACGTTTTCGTTTTCGTTCATAATCTTATCTGTACTTTACTTCTGATTGTTTTTTTGAAGTTTTTTCTTCTCTTCCGACAGGTATCTGTAAAGGCCGCGTATTTCGTCAAGCTTTGCGTTAGCCTCCTCATCGATCTTCTCGGCACGCTTCTGTGCGTCTCTGATTATCTGCTCGGCAACCTTTTGACTCTGTTCCTCTTTTTCTGCACAGCGTCTGTCAACCTCAGCAAACATTGCTTTGGCTCTTTTCATGCACTCTTCTTGAAAGCGCTTTTTCAGGATATCCTGATTGTCGTAAAGCTTTTTGACATTGTAGAGATACTGCTTTGCCGCATCTTCGGCAGCTTCAAAAACGCCGTTCAGCTTTAATGCCGCTTCAGCGATAGATCCTGCCTCTGTTTTGATAAGAAGTCTGTTTTTCAGTTTTTTGTTCGCGTCGTCAAGCTGTGCCTGCAGCTCCTCCGATCTCTCTGTAAGTCGAAGAAGTAACTCAAGCAGCTGCTTTCTGTTTAGTTTCTTTAACTCTCTGTCAGCCATTATTCCACTTCATTTTTACAATATTTTGATCTTTGCGATGCAAAAAACGGACAAAAAGCTCCTCTCCGGGTATCGGCAAGGCTCTTTATCCGTTATTTTTTAGGGAATTTTTGCGGAATTTTGCCGTCAACCGAAACTGTCTCGCACCATCGTGATACAAAAAAGCAAGAGACATCCGGTTTACGAGCCTTTTTTGTTTTTTCTTGCCTTATCAAAAACTTCTTTGACGCCGTTTGTCGCTCCTATGCGGGCAAATATTAATAATACACATTCATCTTTTTATTTGACATTTCTGTCTATTTATGATATAATTATAAAAGTTGAAACTTCAACTTCTGTAGCCCGTGGAGAATTATATAATGATAGATAGATTCGAAAGATTTTCACTTGCGATTTCCGAGATATCTCGCGCTTGGCGTAAGCTTGCATCAGAAGAGCTTGCAAAATACGGCTTAAAAGGGCCTCACGCCACTTACCTAACAACAATGTACAGATATCCCGATGGCATTACCGTCCCAAAACTGTGCGAAGTCAGCGGCAAGGATAAATCGGATGCCTCTCGCATGATTTCCATTCTGGAAGAAAAAGGACTTGCAAAAAAGAAAGTAGTCGACGGAAGCCTGTATCGCGGGCCGTGGGTTCTTACAGATGAAGGACGAAATGCGGCAGAACAGGTAAGCTTGCGCGCAAGTCGGGCAGTGGAGCTGGCAGGTAAAGACTTAACAGACGATACAAGAACCGTTTTTTATGAGGCGCTTGAATCGATCACGGCAAATCTGACCGAGCTTTGCAAGGATGGTATACCTGAAGAGTAATATCACCGAGAGAGCTTTTGTTTTATCAAAGAAATCAATAAAATTTATATTTTTGGAGGAAGTATCTCATGAACAAGACAGACGCAAAGTACGAAGCGTTGTTTACCCCTTGGAAGATCGGCAACGTTGAGATCAAAAACCGAATCGTAATGTGTCCAATGGGCGGAACGTCACTTTTCGGTTGGTTTGAGCTCACAGGCTGTGGCTTTGATAAGGAGGCAGCAAAGCTTTTCCTTGAGAGAGCAAACAACAACGTAGGACTTATCATCCCCGGCATCGCTCCCCTGCGTGATACGTTCTGGGGCAAGTGGCTCTGGCAGAATCCGAAAATGTTCCGAGAGCTTAAGACCTTTATGGACGAGATCCACAAGACAGGCGCAAAGCTATTCATTCAGCTCACCGCAGGTATGGGCCGCTCTTGGGCAATTACCGAGCTTGTTGCTCCTCTGCACAAGAACAAGTTTACACGTGCGTTGGTTAAGCCCATCATTGATACCTCCCACGAGCTTGCATCTCCCTCCCCTCAGCCGTCTCGCTGGGCACACGATATTGAATGTCCCGAGATGACAAAGGAGCAGATCCACGAGATCATCGAGGCGTTTGCCAAGACTGCAAAGCTTTGCAAGGATGCAGGCGTTGATGGTGTTGAGGTTCATGCTGTACACGAGGGATACCTTCTCGACCAGTTTGCAATTGAGTTCTTCAATAAGCGCACCGATGAGTATGGCGGAAGCTTTGAGAACCGCTACCGTTTCGCCGCAGAGGTTGTAAAGGCTATTAAGGAAGCCTGCGGAGATGACTATCCCGTATCGCTTCGTTATTCAGTAGAATCCAAGATGAAGGGCTTCTGCGAGGGAGCAATGCCAGGTGAGGAATATATCGAAGTCGGCAGAAATATGGAGGAATCCGAGCGCGCGGCAAAGTATCTCGAGGACGCAGGTTACGATATGCTCAATGCGGACAACGGCACATACGACTCCTGGTACTGGGCGCATCCGCCGATGTATATGCCCGAAAACTGCAACCTTGACGACGTGGCACACATCAAAAAATACGTTGATATTCCCGTTGTTTGCGCGGGCAGAATGGATGCAGAGGTTGGTGCGAAAGCTGTCGCTGAAGGCAAAATCGACGCTGTTGGCGTTGCCCGTCAATTCCTCGTTGACCCTGAATGGATCACAAAGCTGATTGAAGACAGGCTCGAGGACATCAAGCCTTGTATCTGTTGTCACGCGGGTTGCTTCAACTTCTCTTCATCCAAGGGTCACGCAAATACCCAGGATCTGACAGATACAATGGGACTTGCCCGTTGCGCACTCAATCCCGAAACAATGCAGTCAAAGAAGTATCACATTGAGCCTGCAAAGAAAAAGAAGAAAATCGCAGTCATCGGCGGCGGTATCGGCGGTATGGAAGCTGCTATCGTTTGTGCAAAGCGTGGACACGAAGTAACGCTTTACGAAAAGAGCGACAAGCTTGGCGGTGTATTTATTGCGGCAGCTTCTCCTTCATTCAAGGAAAAGGACAGAGCGCTTATCGCATGGTATATCCGTGAGATCGCAAAGTATCCCATTACCGTAAAGATGAATACCGAAATCAAAGACGTAAAATCCCTTGATGCAGACGAGATCATCGTAGCAACGGGTGCTGTTGCAAAGAAGATTCCCGTGAAGGGAGCGGAAACAGCGGTTGAGGCAGTTGACTATCTGCTCGGAAACAAAGAGGTAGGCGAGAACGTAGTTGTTATCGGCGGAGGTCTTACGGGTTGTGAAATAGCATACGACCTTTATCTGAACGGAAAGAAGCCCATAATCGTTGAAATGCAGGACGACCTTATCACTACTCCCGGTATCTGCCTTGCAAACACGAGCTATCTCCGTGATTTCTTCAAAACAAACAAAGTTCCCGTACATCTTGAAACCTCTCTATCCGAGATAGGTGAAGGATACGTAACTCTTAAGGGAAAAGACGGAAAGACATTTACCGTAAGCACGGATTCCGTTATCCTCTCTGTTGGCTATAACCCCGCACCGCTTTCAACCAAGGGCAGACACATCCACGTTATTGGGGACGCTGACAAGGTTGGCAATCTTCGTACCGTTATCTGGGGCGCGTGGGACGTTGCAATGAAACTGTGATAATTTGATAGGAGAAAGAAAAATGATACTTACAAAAGAACAGCAGGCCATACTTGACGGTGAAAAGGGTGAAACGCTTGCCAAGGTAATGAAAACGCTCGTTATGTACGGCGATGCCTTTGAAGCAGAAAAACTCGTTCCCATCACCTCAAAATACAACCACCTTGTAACCTCCTTCGGCCTCAAGGTTATGTCTCCCGTGTACGATCTGATGCAGCAGCTTCTGGACGCAGGTGTTTGCTCCGATCAGAAGTTCTCGGTGGACCCCCGTCCTCTTGATAAGAATGTACCCGCTAACTTCTTACAAAATTTCGTGTTTAACAAGTTCATGTATACAAAGCAAAGCTTCTACGAAAATCAGCTTGATAAGCTTGGACTTATGGACAAAAACGCGTTCACCTGTACCTGCTATATGGACGAGGTAGGCAACAAGCCGAAGAAGGGCGAAATCCTTTCATGGGCAGAGTCAAGCGCGGTGGTTTATGCAAACTCCGTACTTGGTGCGAGATGCAATAGAAACTCAGGTATTATTGATATTATGGGTTCTATCGTAGGCTACGTTCCCTACTTCGGACTTCTCACCGACGAGGGCAGACGTGCAACTTGGGTAGTTAAGGTAGAAACAACAAAGAAGCCCGAAGCACAGCTCCTCGGTTCTGCCATCGGTATGAAGGTTATGGAGGACGTTCCTTACGTCGTTGGCCTTGATAAGTGGATCGGAGACGAGCTTAATGATTCTGCCTGCGCATATCTCAAGGATTTCGGCGCTGCTACTGCTTCAAACGGCGCGGTAGGTCTATATCACATAGCAAACCTCACACCTGAAGCAGTTGAGCTTGGTGAGAGCCTTATCGTCGAGGGTGCAAAGGAATACGTCATCGACGACGCTGAGCTTGAAAGAGTAAAGAACAATTATCCCGTTATCTGGAAGAATCCTGATGCGGCACCTAAGCTTTGCTTCGTCGGTTGTCCTCATCTTTCTCTCGAGCAGCTCAAGGATTGGACACTCAGTATTGAGGCTGAACTGAAGAAGAACGGCAAAAAGAAAGTTGTTATTGATACGGTATTTACCGCCGCTCCCGCAGTTCTTGAAGCATTTAACAAGACAGAATACGCCGAGAGACTTAAGGCAACAGGCGTTATTACCTCGTACATCTGTCCTCTGATGTATATGAACAATCCTCTTTGCAAGAAGATGCCCGTTATTACATCCTCTAACAAGCTCCGCACTTACACAAGCTCCAGATATTACACAGACGCAGAAATTCTCAATACTATTACGGGAGGTAAAAACTAATGAAACAGTTCAAAGGAAGAGTGGTTACTCCCGGCGAGGTTTCTGCCGAAGCGGTTGTAACAAAAGAAGGATTCAACACACTTGCTTCATTCCAGATGGCGTTGCAGTTTGGTGATAAAGAAGTAAAATGCGGCGACCAGAGCAATAAAGAGCTCTACGGGAAGCCTCTCTTGGGCAAGGCCCTTTGCCTGCCGCAGACCATTGGCTCCACCACAGGCGGTCTTGTACTTTATTGCGCCTGTGCAATGGAGAAAAACCCTGCTTGTATGCTTTTTGCAGGTCACATCGACTCACTTGCAGCTGCCGGTGCTATCCTTGCAGACGTTTGGGTTGACGGCGTGACAATGCCCGTTGTGGACTCCCTCGGAGACGAATTCCTAGCCTATGTGAAAGACGGAATGAAGATCACCGTAAAGCCTGACGGCGTTGTTGAAGTAGAATAAGTTCGCATTTTCACAAAAATTAAAGCCTTGCTTCTCCGGCAAGGCTTTTTTATTCTGACAGCATCACTTGATACTGCTGTTTATTTGAAAGGTACTGTTAAATTCCGTACACCAGCCACAGATAAACGTAGGCAGGGATGATTGCCGCAAGTGTGAACGGAATACCGATCTTGAAAAAGTCGGAATTTTTGACGGTGTAGCCTTCTTTTCGAAGAATACCAATACCAGTAATATTTGCCGACGCACCGATAGGTGTACAGTTGCCGCCGAGAGTTGCACCCGAAAGAAGCATATCGCTTACCCCTTTCTAATATCTTACTGTTTTATACTATCTTGAATCCCTCATCACGAAGTGTTTTTGTGATAAGGTTAACGTGGTCAAAATCTCTTGTTTCCATTTCTATACGAAGGAAGCATCCGTTTACACTTTCTGTGTCTCCCTTTTCGTAGTGTACTCCCGTTACGTTTCCGCCGCAATCCGCAATGATTCTTGAAATCTCCTTCAGCTGGCCGGGTTTGTCGATAAGCTCGATTAGCAGGCTTGTTGATCCACCGGACTTGAGAAGACCTCGGTCTATTACGCGGGACAGGCTGGTAACGTCAATATTACCACCCGACACAACGGCAACCACATGCTTGTTTTTCAGATCGAATTTGTTGAACATAACCGCCGCAACCGCAACTGCTCCCGCGCCTTCGGCAATCATTTTCTGCTTTTCAATAAGGGCGAGAATAGCTGAAGAAACCTCGTCGTCAGTCACAAGGGCGATCTCGTCTACGTACTCCTTCACAAGGGCGTATGTGTTCTCACCCGGCTTCTTTACGGCAATGCCGTCAGCGATCGTGGAGACTGATGAGAGGCACTCGATCTCGCCGTCCTTTACCGAATTGTACATGCTCGGTGCTCCCGCCACTTGAACGCCGTATATCTTTATTGACGGTCTGATCTGCTTTGCAGTATATGCGATGCCTGAGATCAGTCCCCCGCCACCGATTGGAACGACGATTGCGTCTATGTTGTCAAGGTCGCTTAAAATCTCAAGCGCAATCGTTCCCTAACCTGCAATAACGTTTTCGTCATCAAACGGATGCACGAACGTGTAGCCTTCGCTTTCCTTAAGTTCAAGCGCCTTTGCGTAGGCGTCATCGCAGCATCCCTCCACAAGGCAAACATCAGCGCCAAAGCCCTTTGTGGCTTCAACCTTTGAGATCGGAGCGGAATCGGGCAAGCAAATGAGTGACCTTGTTCCGTTCTTTGTAGCTGCCAGGCCTACTCCTTGAGCGTGATTTCCCGCCGAGCACGCTATTACACCTTTTTTCTTTTCCTCCTCGGAGAGCATTTCTAGTCGATTTGGAAAGGCAGTCGTTCTTTAATCACACAACTTGTTTGCAACTTTCGGAAGTTTTTCGCAAAATCATCACATAGGGAGAGTATAGTATCCTTGTTTTACAAAATCCACCGAAGGAGGTAATTTCAAAGAAAGGATGAACCGAGTACAATTCAGGCATGAAGTAAAACATGAGATCAGCACTCACGATATGCTGATCCTGCGGCAGAGACTTAAAGCGGTAATGAAGCCCGACTCCCACGCAGTAAACGGACAATATGATATTCGCAGTTTGTATTTTGACAACATTTACGATAAAGCACTTCGAGAAAAGCTTGACGGTACAAGCACATCCGATGAATCCGAAGGCTCAGCAAGACCCGGCAATTCCGGCAGTTCCACAAGTCGCCCATCAAGCGGAGACTTCAATTTCGGTTCCGGCTCTATGGGCAGCAGAAGCGGCAACTCAACCGGCTGGACATGGATTCTTGTATCAGTAGCCATCCTCGCAGTGGGAATTATCATTGCGAAGAAATACAAATATTAAAAATCAACATCCCCCAAGAATCACAAAAGCCTTACTGATTCATTTCAGCAAGGCTTTGTTTTTTATACCGGTTAAGACTCTATCGTCGGTGGATTTTATTTTATTTCCTTAGCGCTTTCGTGAATAATATCGCACATTCTGCGGTGCCACTCGGCTTCGCGCCACATTCCCACAAACTGCGGTGCGCAGAAGTTGCTGGTTGCAATTCCCGCATAAGCACCTGTTTTTGTAGCAGTTTTAACACCAAGCTCGTTTAGCTCGAGGATCCAATCCCAGTTCAGCATAGGCCCGTCTTTGTAGTCAATTACCGACCAGCACTCCGTTGTAACAAAGGGCATGTTCCTCTTTTTTGCCCACCGACCGATTCGCTCTATTCCGCTCACAAGGGCAGAGTCGAAATAGTCCTTGTCCTCGCGGTAAATACGCTCTCCGTCGAATGCCATTTTGACGTATCCCGTATCCTCAAATCTTTCGTACTTGTAGCCCACTCTTGCGTAGTAATCGGTAAATGATACCATCCAGGTGTGCACTTCCATAAAGTCAAGGAAACTGATGTCAGGTGCATCATCCCCGAAATTCGTGCAACAAGAGAAGGTCACAGGCACGGCAGGGTAACTATCCTTGAAAATTCTTACGGTTTCTCTCATCCATTCTACAGATGTGGAATCGAAATATTCCACTTTACCGTGAATATCGGTGAAAAACGGTGCCCATATATCAAAAGGCCACTCGTTGCAGAAATCTACGTAGAGAATGGTGTCAGCCATCCCCCAACCATCAATTCTATGCAGAAGCTCTGTCCAAATGTTCGCGTGGTCACGGGGAGTTTTTATTTTCAGATGAACGTTGTCCATGTCTTTGCGATACCAGGATGATAGGCCAACCCGTATCCCGTACTTCTTGCAAGCGGACAGGAAATCCCGAAGAGCGTCGTGAACGGTAATTTTCGTCAGCATAGGGCTTCCCCAGGAGTTTTGATTCCATTCGGGAGGCATTAGCCATTCTTTATGCGGGTCCACTGCAAAGAGATGCGGGTAAGGGTCAATACGCACAGCGTCGTATCCTCTCTCCTTCAGTTCAAGTAGTGCGGTGTCCCAATTTTCAAACCCACCACCGGACCAACGTCTTTCCAGCCACGAGAAATCCCACATTGCGATGGCAAAGGGCCCATCAAAGCCGAAAAGTGCGCGTGTTTTTTCTTTGATAGTCATTCATTTCTCCTGTGCAGATAAGGATTTTTTATTGTTCAACGGTTTCCAATGCTTGTATTTTTATGTTTTATTCAACAAAAATATCTCCTATGCCGTGTTCCACACCAATGAGGCCCACTTCAGCAAGCTGTTCGGGAGTCATAACGGTACCGCAGGCGGCATTTGCTGTCTCAAGCGCTTCCGCTATAGTAATCGGGGTCTTGTTGCGCTTTGAGTTGTACACGGTAACTCTGCCGTTTTCCACGGATATATCTTCAATCTCCGACATCAGGAAATACGCGTCCTCCACGTCCATCAGCTTAGTGCTCTTGTATTGCTGACTGGGGAGCCATGTTCTGTATGACTTATCAAAGAAGAAGTAGTTGTCCTTCACCACGTTGTTTCCGGGAGCTCTCAAGTACATGGGGTCGAAAGCATTTTCGGGGTCGAAGCTGCCGTGGATTCCCTTGAGCTCAGGGAAAGTTTCCTGCCAAAGCTCGCTCTGCAGTTTGGCGTTTACCTTTCGGTTTTTTGGCTCGCCTGCAAGCCAGTCGGAATTGTAGGTGGGAGAGATCGCCTGGAAAGCGGAACGGCCTGCCTTGATGATCAGGTTGTTTGTCATTTTGCTGTCGCGGGAGTACGCCAGAGAAAGCCCGTGGCCCGTGCAGTTGTAAACGATATTGCCGTACACAGTTGCGCCGAGAGAGTCCTCGTCTACGGTGATTCCCTGCACTCCGACAATGTCTATCATGGAATAGTAGCCTGTATTCATAACCACGTTGTACCTGCAGATCGTACCGTAAGCATATCCGTGCATGCTGAGAGTACCGCCGTCACAGAAGAACTGGCAGGTATCATGAATGTAGTTATATTCGATAAGATGGAGAGGTCCTCTTGTGGCAACGCCAAGGTCAGTGGAGTCAGTCACTTCGTTGTGGCATACCGTGCCTCCGCAACCGCTCATTTCAACGCCAAATGCCAGCGTAGTGCGTGTGTCCCAGTTGTGAATGTAGTTGTTGCAAATGAGATTGTTTGACTTTGTCAGGGTTTCAGCCTCGCCGCCTGTTACCACGATGCCGTTTTCACCGACGTAGCCTATTTCGTTGCCAATGAATTTGAAGTTCACACCTGTTCCCTTCACGCCCTTTCCATAAACGCCTTGAATGGTGCATGAGGTAATTGTGAGGTTGTTTGTCTCGAACGTGATGCCGCTTTTCAGAGAAGACTCAAAGGTTATGTTCTCGAAAGTTAAGTATTCGGCATCGGTTATGTCAACAATGCTTCCGTCAAGAAGAGGCATGGTGAAATACGCTGTCTCAAAATCCTCTTCGGGGTAGTAGTAAAGCACCGCACTGTGGTCGATATAGAATTCCCCGGGCACGTCCAGCTCTTCGGGAATGTTATAGAAGTAAAGTAGTCCTCCCTCTACAGGATTCCATCCGTTTGAATAGGGGAGAAGCATAGTATCGCTGTCATCATAAAGCTCTGTAACGCCGGTATCGTCTCTGAACCAGATGAAACGGTAGTGTCCTCTTACGAACAAGTCCTCACGATTCTTCCAGGAAAGCACACGTTCCATATGCTCGTTCCCATATTCGATCACCGTTGCTTTGGGGTGAAGCTCCTTAGGGCTGTCGTAGTCCTCGAGAGTTACGTTACCCTCTCCGTCCAGGAAATATCCTCCCTCGATCTCGATCCAGCCTTCGTCAGCGTTGGGATAGCGTGCCAAGGTCATTTCCTGCCCGTTTACAAGGATAATGCTTGCTTTGTTATAGTACTTCTTGTTTGTGAGCATTTCGGCAATGTCATCCGCGGTGTACCCGAACTTGCCAAGATCCAGCATATACAGCTTGTCCTGCACGTCCTCGGGGAACAGCGCGAGAGTGTCTCCGCTTGCTTTCTCGAATGCTGTGTAGTCAAATGAAGTGCCGCCGTTTATAACAGCACCGTCTTCACCAATGTAGCGGATGGGGCAAGACTCGCTTCCCGTGTCAGCAGAGGTAAACTCAATAGTCTCGGTAATGTGATACGTGCCGCCCTCGATTATTATATCAATTCCGGAAAGCGACGACTTGTCAAGAGAGCGAACAGCGTCTCGTGCAGCCTCAATGGTAGGAAACGGGTCATTCTTTGTGCCGCGGGCGTTTTGCTTTCCGCTTGATGAGACATAAACTGTCAGAACGCCGTCTTCAAGCTCACCGTACATAGGCGCGTTGTCGTCGTCTTTCGAAAACATACCGCGAATGATTCGGATCAGATTTAGTTTTTCGGAAAACGATTCTATTGAAACTGCATTTGCGCTTGCGACTACGCCAAAGCTTACAAAGAGAACGAGAATTAACGAAACTACTCTTTTCATAGTAACCTCTCCTACGGTGGGATGTGTATATAATTATTATACAGCGATACGCCTCTTTTGTAAATAAGTTAAGGTGGCGAATTTTGCGTCTTTGAGGTAAGATAGTATTCATCTCATGAAAATTCCCGCAAACAAATACAGCTACGGTCAACTCAGGTCAACCGTAGCTGTAATTTTTATTTAGTTGTCATCGGACTCGCCGATTGCTTAGTCAGCGTTTGCTGTGGACCATTCCTTTTCCAGTGCCGCCCAGTCGCGTACAGGGAGAATTGCTTCCCAGATCTCATATCCGAAGTCGTCCCAGATGTAGATATGGGAGTTGGTTGCTTCCTGAACGTCTGCGTAATACCACTTGTCAGCAGTATTGTCAGCCCAGGTGATCATGCCGGGGAGAAGCTGATTCTTATGAGGATTTCTACCGAGTGTACGGTTGATGATCTTCATTGCTTCCGCTCTTGTGACATACTTGTCAGGGCGGAATGTGCCGTCTTCGTATCCGTCGATAAAGCCGAATTCTTCAGCAGCGGCAACAAATTCTGTAGCCCAGTGATTCGATGCATCCGCAAAGTGAGTGCTCTGACCTGCGCTTGTACCGAAGAAGGAAACTGCAATCTTTACAAGCTCTGCTCTTGTGATATATGCGTTAGGTCTGAACGTGCCGTCTGCATAACCGTTGAGAACACCTGCATTTGCAAGAGTGGAAACAGCATTGTTGAACCAGTCAGAAGAGGAAACGTCGGAGAAGCTGTTGGTCTGTGACCAGTATTTTGCTCTCGCCTCATCTGTGAGCATTCTGAAGAAGATCGTTGCAACCTCGGCTCTTGTGATGTTAGCCTCAGGTCTTACAAGTCCGTCGGGATATCCGATAACGTAGCCGAAGTGATCTTCTCTTACAAGAACGTTTTCGTAGTAGGAGTTCTTGAACTTGATGCTGCTCAGTCTGCCTGCCTTAACTACTACTCTGTTGCCTTCCACGTCACTTGTTGTGAACAGCGTGTAGCCCTCAACCTCTGCATTCTCTTCTACGATCTGGTAAATACCGGGATCAAGGCTGATGGAGATCTTCTCACCTGCCTTAATGCGTACAGTCTTGATGTACTCAAGTCTTGTGCCGTATTCGCGGTAGATGGAGAATGTGAAGTATCTTACGTTAAATCCTGCGGGAGCTTCAAGTTCCTTTTCGATGGATACAGTTCCGTCGATAGGCATGTTTACGTTACGCTCGCCGTAGATGTTTACGTCTGCCTCAGGCATTACGAACTTGCCGTCAGTTGTGGGAACTACCTTACCTGTAGATGCATTGATCGGCTCGGACCAACCCTTGAATGTAATGGGTGCGGGATATTCGGGCTTTTCAATGATTGTGTGAATGTCGCCTGAATATACGATGAAGCTTTCGTAGAGGTTGTTGTCTACGTAGTAGTTTACTCTGTAGGGGAAGTTGGTCTGAGTGAAAGATCCGCTGATAACAACGTCATGCGCAGGCATTGTGAAGCTGCCGCTGCTGATAGTTGCATCAGTTGAAGTCCAGCCGTTAAACTCGAAGTATTTGGACTCGGGTTCATCCGCTACGTTAACGGTTACACCGTGATATACGTACTCATCCGCAGGAAGAGCAGGTGCATCCTCGGGAACTGTGCCTGAGTATCTGTACGTAACCTTGTAGCTCTTGCGAGTGCTTGTGAGATGGATCTCAACATCCTCTGCGGGCATCTTGAACTGATCGTCAGTGATCGTTACATCCTCGGAAGTCCATGTGCCGTAGTCAAGAGCGGCTGTATCGGCAGGCTCGTCGATGAGTGTTACGTCTGTACCTGCAAATCTGTAAACAGTCTTGTAAAGTACACCGTCAACGTAATATGTAACCTTGTACATCTGCAGTGTAGGAGAAGGAGCTGTTGCAACCGCATTCATGCTTGAATCGTAGAGAGTTGCGTCACCGTAGTTTGTGGCGATCTTACCGTCTTCACCTACTGCATCAGCCGCAGTGTCAAGAGCGTCATAGTCGGGAGTGATATTGAAGGTAAGGATAAGCTTCTTACCGTAGAATCCGTTACGGGGTGTTTCGGAAACGTAGTTTTCATCGAAATCAAATCCGTTTACGGAAATTGTTCTGCCATTCTGAAGTGTAACGGTTACTGAAGACGATACGTCAACAGGATCTGCCCAGCCTGTAGCAGTCTTCTCGGAGGTGAGCACGGAAATGCCGTTTGTTCCCTCGGGAAGTGTGAAGTAAGGGCTGATAGTGTCAACAAGAGTTGCGCTCTCACCAACCTCGATAGTGGGCTTTTCGATAGACTGAGCAATGCCCTCGAAGATGGAGCCAAGGCTCATGTTAGTATCGGGAGTCTGATAGAATCCGCGTCCCATTGCCTCTGCAACCTCGGAATTAGCTACACCGTCGTCAAGAACGTTGTTATTTCCTGCGGTAGCATTCGGGAAGTTGCTGGAGAGGTAATGCATGAACTTGTTGATATCTTCGTTGCTTGTGGTAAGTGCCGCAGAAGAATCTGCATTCTCATCTACGCAAATTGTAAATATAGTAACACCGATATCCTTCAGCGCCTTTGCCTGATTGATACAGGTCGCGGCAACTGACTCGTCATAACCGTTGCTGTGGTTGGGCTCACCGTCGGTAAATACAACCACAACGTTCTTTCTGTCAGCTGCAGAGTTGCTTGCTTCATTTATCAGCTGTGTTGCAAGAGCCAAACCGTAGTCAACAGATGTTGCACCGCCGGGAGTGATGGAATCCATATGGGCGATCAGCGTAGCAGCACCGGTCTCGTTAACTGTGGTAAGAGGAGCAACTACCTGAGAATAGTTGTATCCGTTGCTTTGCTTATTGTTACCTACAACAGCTTTGGAAACCTCCTGTGTGGAGTCGCTGCCGCTATAGTAAGAGTCGTCCGCAAACTTAATAAGCGCGATGGAATGCTTGTCGGCATCATTTGCAACGGACTTGTTCGCTTCAAGTGTTTCTGCGATAAACAAGTCAACGCCCTCAGCCAGCATTTCCATTCTGCTCTTTGAGGTCTGTACCTGCTGTGATGTACGGTTATAGAACTGTACAACTAATATATTCTTAATACTACGTTAATTGAGCAAAAACAAAACTGACTCCGATTTTGATACGAAGCCAGTTTTTTCATATTTTTTCGGCTGTTTTACCCGTGCCGATCTTACTTAACTTTGCTCTTTTTTCTCGATATTGAAACAAGTACCGCGCCGCAAACAATCACAGCCGCACCGAAGAGGGAGAGTGCCACAATAACGAATGTGGGCATCTTGTTTGCCGTGTCTCCGGGCTCGTCAACTGTATCGGTTGTTTCCGTGGGAGTGGTCTCTGAGGGATCAGTCACCGCAGGGTCATCAGTCTCGGCAGGTTCGGTTTCCTTCTTCATAATGAAGCCGCACTCATCGCAGGCGTTGTCCCCGTCGCTGTCAACGTGATTACCCTCGCCGCAGTCCCTCCACTTGGGCTCAAGCTCGATGTTTCTGCTGATCTTATCGCCCTTCTGTACGGTCTCGCCCGTTGCCTTGTCTACCCATCCTTCAAAGATGTTTCCGTCTTCTGTGGGAGGAAGAGTCGGCAGAGCAGGAACGGTATTGTCCTCTCCCTTTGTGAGCACCTCAACGTAGGGGGCAGTTGACGGTACGGTGGGAGCATCGGGGTCTTTATCATCAGGCTGTTTACCTGTGTCGGGATAACTCGGATAGGTTATGACCACCTTATCATTGGGAACAGTCAGCCTCGGTATAGCCTCAGTAGCAACATGGCCACAGGCACTGCAAGTTCTCTGCTTCTCACCTTCGTAAGTATATCCGGGCTTTGTTACAGTCGCCCACGAGCTGAATCTGTGAGTTCCATCGTTACTGATTTTACCGCAGTATTCGCATTCCTTCCAATGAGAGGTCTCGTCGGAGCGCTGCTTGTAGTTGTGTGACCGGGCAGGTGTTTCGTCATCTGTCCAGCTATGTCCGCAGGAGCAGGTGTGCGTTGTATAGCCTTCCGACGTACATGTCGCAGGAGTTACCGTTTCCGTGTAGCTGTGGGTATGACCGCCTTCAAGCTTCGGGATAGCCTCAGTCTTCTCATATCCGCAAATTACGCAGGAGAATTTAAGCTCACCTTCAGAATCCTCAGTTGCTTCAGCTGTTACGGTGCCTCGTCCGAAGGAATGATGTGCAGAATTCAGCTTGACGTCACATCCCTCGTCGCATATGTTCCAGTGGCCGCTTTCATCAGAACCGTATTCGTTGCTTGATTCAATACAGTGGTTGCCGGCTGTACAGTAGTGGGATTTCCATTCATCGCTCATGACACAGATACCGTGGTCGCAGTTAAACTTATCTGCCGCCGCTTCACAGCAGTCTTCGCAAAGCTCACAATCACCGCAGATAGTGCTGCAATTATCGCACACGCCGCATTCGGAACAGATATCAACGCAGTCAGAACAGTACTCACCGCATTCGGCGCAAAGCTCTTCGGCACAGTCGATGCAATAATAGCACTGCATACACATTGCCTCAGCACAGTCCTCGCACTTTCCGCAATCGGGACAGGAGTTCATAGCGCAATCTTCGCACTTGCCGCAATCTTCACATGAGCTGAGCGCGCAATCACGACAGACCTCTCCGCAGTCCTCGCATATTTCGGCGCATCCACCGCATCTGTAGCACTCCTCGCACCACATATCCTCGCCTGCACACTCTCGGCACAGGTCACAGGACGCACAGAACTCATCAGTGCAGTTCGAACACTTCTCACCGCAGTCGGGGCAGAGGTCAGCGCAGTTTTCGCATCCCTCCCCACAGATACACGCCATAACACAGCTTCCGCAGAGTCCGCAACTCAAGCAGAATCCGTCAGCATCGGAGCAGTCGCGGCAGGTTCCGCATTCCGTACATACATCCGTATCCGCGCAATTCGAACACACCTCGCAGCAGGTCATGCACACAGCCGCGCAATTGGTGCATCCGTTACCGCAGGAGCAGACCATCTCAACACAGGTTATGCACAGCGAGCACTCGGAGCAGAAGTTTTCCTCTCCGACACAGTCTCGACAATATCCGCAGTCAACGCAGAGCTCCTCTTCGGCACACTCGGAACATTTTTCGTTACATTCGGGACATATTCGTTCTACACACTCGGAACAGCCTCCACCGCAGATACATATGAATTCCGAGCACATTTTACAGGTTTCGCAGTTATCGCAGAAGTTGCCGTCTCCTCCCGCGCAATCTTTACATGTGTTACAACCGCCGCAGATCTCTTCGTCCGCACAGTTCGTACATTTCTCGCCACAGTCAGGGCATATCGTTGCACAATTTGAGCAACCCTCGCCGCAAATACAGATTGCATCAACGCAATTCTTACATACTCCGCATTCTTCGCAGTAGTTGCCCTCGCCTCCTACGCACTCGAAGCAGAGTTCGCATCCGCTGCATAGCATATCGTCAGCACAGTTTTCGCATCTTTCTCCGCATTCGGCACAAATTATCGCACACTCGGTGCAACCGTTGCCGCAAATACATACTTGATCCACGCAGTTTTTGCACAGTCCGCATTCGGCACAGTAGTTGCCCTCACCGCCTACACAGTCGAAGCAGGTCTCGCAGTCACCGCACAGCATATCGTCAGCGCAGTTTTCGCATTTCTCACCGCACTCGACACAAATTATCGCACAATTTGAGCAGCCCTCACCGCAGGCACACACGTATTCAGAGCAGAACTTGCACGTCTCGCAGTTGTCGCAGAAGTTGCCGTCGCCTCCAACACATTCCTTACAGGTGTTGCATCCGCCGCAGATCTCTGAGTCCGCACAATTGGTACATTTTTCACTGCATTCGGGGCATATCGTTGTGCAGGATGAGCACGCACCGCAGTTTGCACAGAGGTTTTCAACGCAGTTTTTACACAGACCGCAGTCCTCGCAGAAGTTGCCTTCTCCGCCTACACAGTCAAAGCAGGTCTCGCAGTCACCGCACAGCATATCATCCGCGCAGTTTTCGCACTTCTCTCCGCAATCTTTACAGATGACGGAGCAGTTTGAGCAGCCTGCGCCACAGTAGCATACCTGATCCACGCAATTTTTGCACAAAAGGCAGTCCTCGCAGAAGTTGCCCTCGCCGCCCGCGCACTCGTAGCAGACCTGGCAATCGTTACATAGCATGTCGTCAGCGCAGTTTGAGCATTTTTCACCGCATTCGGGACAGACGTAGCAGCATTCCGAGCAACCCGACCCGCAAATACACACCGCTTCAACGCAGTTTTTACAAAGGCCGCAGTCCTCGCAGTAGTTGCCCTCGCCTCCTACGCAGTCAAAACAGGTCTCGCAGTCACCGCAAAGCATATCATCCGCGCAGTTTTCACACTTTTCGCCACAGTCTTTACAGATGACGGAGCAGAGAGAGCAACCCTCACCGCAGATGCATATGTAGTCTACGTGATCTTTGCAAAGGGTACATTCATGGCAGAAGTTGTTGTCCCCTCCGGCACAGTCGTCGCATATTCCGCATTCAATACAGATGTATCCGTCTGAACAGTTTTCGCAGTACTCGCCGCACTCGGGACAGACGTATGCACATTCCGAGCAGCCCTCACCGCAGGCACAGACAACATCCACGCAATCCTTACATTTCTGACATTCCGCACAGTAGTTACCTTCGCCGCCGATACAGTCAAAGCAAGTCGTACAGATGAGGCAAAGCTCGTCGGCTGCACACTTCGTACATTTCTCAAGGCACTCCTCGCATCCAAGTGCACAGTTGGAGCAGCCCTCTCCGCAGTAGCAGATCCAGTCGGCACAGTCAATGCAGAGCAAGCACTCGGAGCAGTACAGCTCGTCTCCGACACAGTCCGGACATTTTTTGCATTGGTCGCACATCCAGTCCGCGCATCCGGAGCACTTCTCGCCACATTCAGTGCAGACGGTCTCCCCTACCTCGTAGCATCCGCGGCATTTTTCGTCACATTCGCAGTGATCCTCAAGGCAGTTGCCGCAGTCGTCGCACAGCTCGTGGTCATCGTCACAGGCGCCGCAATATCCGCAGTGATGTTCCTCGTAGCAAGACGTACCCGAGCCCTCACCGCAGTGGTCACCGTTGTCGCATTTCCAGTCATCATAACGCCATCCGCCGCAGAACTCACACTCCACGCCGTCTTCGTAATCGGCGTAGGTAGGAGTCGCGAACACGGACAGCACAAATCCTACGGCATCCTCGCAGATAGAGAGCAAGTCAATGCCGCCTTCGTGATCATCGTGGCCGTCGTGTGTATTCCCTGCTAACGCATGTACGTGCCCAAGCTGACTCGCCAAAGGAGCCGGGTTTACAAGCAGCGCCAGACAGAGCAGAAAGCTCAAAAGTTTATTTATTCTCAAGTTCATTTGCTTACTCCTAATAAAACAGTAGCATTAGTCGGCTCTGTCGAGCATCTCACGCAAAGCCACAACAAATTCGTAATATCCCTTCGGGAAGTTTTCGGAGCCGTCAGCGTAGATCCTGCGTCCTCCGTTTACTTCAGCCGAAAAGGTGAACATGGTTCCGTCAAGCACGTTTCTCGGATGAGGCCCGTGGAAGCCATCCCAGTTCATAATCCCGCACTTGTTCATTAATTCGATCATTTCGTCAGTTGTGCACGCCACAGAGGCGTCAAGTTCAAGGATAGTATCCTCTCCCTTGTATTTTTCATAATAGTGGCAAAGCTCTGTCTTTTCCTCGGAGATTTCAAACCTGTACACGTCGCCTCCGCGCATTCCACGCAGGGTGAGTGTCATTGATTCCACTGAGGTGACAGGCTCCGGAGGTTTTTTTGAAGGTTTTTTTGCACATCCGAACAATCCCATAAGCGTTGTAAGTATCATAACAGCCACCAAAATTCTGCGCTTTATGCCCATGGATCGTCTGACTTTGCCTTCTTGATGCTTACAAGCAGGAACTGATCCCAAAGGTACCACTTGCCATCCCCTGCTCTGCGAAGAACGATTTCTCTGGGGTTGTCTGCACCGCCGGAAGCGATAAACAGCTTCTTGTAGCCCTCGCCTGCGTTCGCATCGGAATACGGGCCTGCGTTTACTGTAATAACGAAGGGTGTATCGGGGGTGTAGTCATTACCCGGAACAGCTCCCTTGAAGTATGAGAAGGGAACGTGATGTCCGTCTCTGAATCTGTCGTTGAGGAAGGAGATATCGTAATTGCCAAGAGGACGGGGACCGCGCAGATAGTTGAGCATTTCCGTTCCGATGGTTTTGTCCGCCGCATATACGCAAAGTGCGCAGACGGTCAATGCCGCTGTGGCAAAGGGAGACTGGAGCGACGCCTCGGGAAGAGACTTGAGCTCACTGAGGCTTTCGGGAAGTGCGTTGAATGTGAACGTTTCGCTGTCCGCAGAAGCGCTCTGTACTGTGTTGTTAATGCTCTTCTTAAGCTTATCAAAAATAGACATATTATTCCTCCTGAATTTTATTCGTTTTCTGTTTCCGTTGCCGCGCCAAAGTGCACGATCAACTCTCTTACTGCCCGGATTGGCAGAAAACCGCTCTGATTATCATTGGCGTATATACTTTCGCCGCTTGCGTAGGTGATATCCAAGCTCTCGCCGTACATATCAGGCAAGCCGCTGACTCTGTGATAGTATCCGTTGTATTTTGCGAGGTTGTGGGCGGCGACGATCATCTGCAGACGTGCCATAAAGTCATTTTCCGCCGTGTACTCACCCTTGCCTCTCTTGCCATCCCGTTCTCGCCAGCTGTATTTGACAGTTACAAGACCTTCAGAGGCCACCGCATCCAGCTTGTAGACACGGTGTCCAAGGTCATCTACGTCGCACACAGCGAACAGGGATATTTCACAGTGGAATGAAACGATCTCATCTGATTCGATCTCTTTCGGTACGTCATCCCAGCGTCTTGTGACAACTCCGCCGTCAATGTCATCGGTGTCAGCGCGATGATTTCCCCGACTGCGCGTAAGGGATCTGTACCCCAAAACAGCGCACACCGCCAGCGACAAAGCTCCTAAGCTCATGGCTATCCATTTCATCCTTGCGCCTCTTTCCGCAGCCTTATTTTTTCTTGCTGCTCTTAATAAGTATCACAGTTACCAATACCAGACATACCACACCAAAGATCAATGCCGCGCCGGTGATTATCCACATCGTTTTGTTGTTGCCGGGAGTGGTGCCATCCTTGTCGGTTTCAGGTGCATCAGTCTCATCTGTCTTCGGAGGCTTACCGTTTTCGGGTGCGTCGGTCTCGGGCTCATCTGTTTCTTCCGGCTCGGTAGTTTCTACCTCTTCAGTTTCGACCTTTCCCGTCTTCTTGCTGTATGTGCAGATTACGCAAACGTTATCTTCGTCAAACTGATGCTCGTTTTCGCTTCCCTCCACAACGTAGCCGCATCCTTTTACAGAGCATTTCTGTGTATGCTTGGAGGAGGTAGCTTTCCACGTCAGCTTATGTCCTGTCGCGGGGATGATCAAGGTTGACTTGTCGGTGATCTCCTCGTTGCCCTTGGAATCTGCGAAGATTTCATCACATCCGGAGCAGGTGTAATACTGCTTATTGCCGTTCTCAGTACAGGTGGGATCCTTTTCCTTAACCTTTGTGAGGTCATGCTTGTGTCCCGTTGCGGGCTTAACGATGTATCCGCATTCGGTACACGTCTGAGGAGAAGTCTCGGTTGCCTCTGCTCCGGGCGTATGCTTTACTCTGTCGCTAAACTCGTCACATCCGACAACCGTACACTTGTGTGCGTGGCCCTTGGAGTCTGTGTAGTCCCACGTACTGCTCCACTTGTGTTCCCCGGTCTTACCGTATTCTGTACCGCAGGCGGAGCATTTCGCCTTATTCTGACAGTCAGCTGTACCGCCGCTGTGCTCCTGAACTTCATCTCGCTCACCGCATACTGTACACTTGTGAGCGTGTCCCTTTGAATCTGCATAATCCCAAGTGGTGCTCCACTGATGCTGGATCACTTCACCGTATTCTGCTTTACATTCGGTACACTTTGAAACCTCTCCGCATTTTGCCTCTCCGGCCGTATGAGGTACTAAAGTATCATGCGCGCCGCAGACCTTGCATTTGTGTGCGTGGCCGTGTTCGTCTTTATAGTCCCAGCCGCTGCCGAAGTTATGGTTTTCGAGCTCGCCGTAAGGAGTTCCGCAGTTCTTACATACTGCTTTTTCACTACATGTCGCCTTACCGCCGGTATGTCCCTTTGCCTCGATAATTCCCCAAGTCAAGAAGTTTCTGATTTCCTTGGTGCATTTTGCGTCCTCGAAGAATTTATCGCATTCATCGCAGAAGTAATGCTCCTTTTTACCGTCTGTGGTGCAGGTCGCCTCGACTTCCTCAATCTTTTGAGGTGAGCAAACGTGTACATCCTCGGGAAGAGTGTAGCTGTACCAAACTGTGAGGGTGTTTTCGTATACCTCTTCAGTTCCCGCATTCTTGCCGTTGAGCTTTGCACTTACCGACCACGAGTCGTCGTCCTCGTTATACACGAGCGTATACTTGCCCGTTGTTTTGATGAAGATGTAAACGGTGTACGTGTTTCCACCCTCGAATTTGTCGATACCGGGGCGCATTTCTGTTCTGGTTGTATCGTTGTACCACTGTACGCCGTTCTGTGTATATTCATCAGAATAGCTTTGC
>SVSK01000021.1 GCA_015064345.1 Oscillospiraceae bacterium
GTGTTATGCACGCCGCCAGCGTTCATCCTGAGCCAGGATCAAACTCTCTAAATATTGTATATCAAACGAGGTCTCCCTCGTATGCTATCTCACTTTAGAGTGATTCTGTACTCTTATTACTATTAAAGAGTCTTTATTAAAAATTCAAAAGAATTTTCGGAGTCTTTAGTACATTTCGTTGTTGTTCAATTTTCAATGAGCTATCTCTCTGCCTACACCTTCGCGCAGACAGCTTTGTAATTATATCACACCTTCCCAACTTTGTCAATACCTTTTTCAAAGTTTTTTCAACTTTTTTGAGGTTTTTGAGAGTTTTTTCTCTCCGACAAGTTGCTCTGTTGCTCTTCTCAAGCAACTGCGTTATTTTATCACAACTTTGCGCCTTTGTCAATAGTTTTATACACTTTTCTTTGTAAAAATCCACCCAATTTTCGCCTTGGATTTTGTGTATTTCCACCACACACGCCACAGTGCACAATCCATAAAATAATGCAAAAGCCCCCGCACAATTACGGGAGCTATCGGCAGGCTTGTAAGCCGGGTTCTGTACGTCAAAGACGCAACTGTCATCCATCTGGGACGCATGTCGCCACACGCCTCAAGCCACCTCCGCGGTTCTGTCGGGCAGACATGATCTTGCGATCCCCGCGCATAAGGTGTTGCATCGGATAGGGTTTACATTTGCACACAGTTACCTGTCATGCCGGTGAGCTTTTACCTCGCCTTTCCATCTGTACCGCCCGATACGGTAACCGCACCAAGAGGTAGTCTATTTCTGTTGCACTTTCCCGGAGGTCTCCCTCGGCGGACGTTATCCGTTATCCTGCCCTGTGATGCCCGGACTTTCCTCGCACCAATACCTTTCGGCAACATGGCACGCGACAGTCCCACCTGCGTAGATATTATACCCCCTAAACAGTTTTTTGTCAAGTGTGATGCCGCGCTTGACTTTCCTTTTTATATATGATAAAATTATGCTGTAAGAATATCGGAAACATCAACTCAGCGCGGAGGTTATATATAAATGAAGAAAACAAGCAATAACAGAGGCCGAATCCTCTCCCTCATTCTTGCTGCACTGCTTCTCGCATCCTGTTCCAAAACAGGACCTGCCAAAATATCGGACAGCTCCGGTGTGGGCAGAGATCCGGAGCTTGTAAGCGGATACACCCCCGACACCTCTGAGACGGATACTCCCCCGGAAACTGATGACACATCCACTACCCCGCCTTCTCCCTCCGTTGAAAATCCCTACGAAGTAGGCTCAACCGCATGGGAGTTGGTTAACGGTAAATACACTTACTACTTCGGCCCCCGTGACGAAAGCGGACTTGCAACCATCGGTGAGATGTACACCATGGAGCGCAAGAACCTGCCCGACCAGCCCGCCGGATACGACTGGTTCTATGCTCACACATCGTACAACGAAGCAACGGGTGAGGTCACGCCCGGATCATGGGACAGATATGACTCCACCATTGAGTTTATCGAAAAATACGGCGGAATCTATCGCGGCGACGAAACACAGAAGGTCTGCTACCTCACATTCGACTGCGGTTATGAATACGGCACCACCTCGCAGATCCTTGACGTGCTGAAAGAGAAAAATGCACCCGCGATCTTCTTTGTAACCGGTCACTATGTCGAAGAGCAGTACGATCTCATGAAGCGAATGCTGGACGAGGGGCATCTCATCGGCAACCACACTGTCAATCACTGGAAGATGTCTGAGGTAACGGTTGACCAGTTCATGCAGCAGCTAAATGACCTTGAGGCAATGTACCTTGAGAAGTTCCCCGACGCTCCGCCCATGCACTATTTCAGACCTCCGTCAGGCTCCTGCAACGAGTGGTCATTCATCATGGCGGACAAAATGGGCTACAAAACCGTAATGTGGTCGTGGACATACTACGATTATGACACAAACAATCAGCTCCCTGTGGCAGAAGCTCTCGCAAAAGCGAAGAACGCCCTGCACCCGGGTGTGGTTTATCTGTTCCACGCAGAATCGCAGACTAATGCAGATATGCTTGGTGACCTCATCGACTGGATCAGAGCGCAGGGATACGAGATCATGCCCATCTGCTCCATCGAAACGCAGTCAGCCAATTCAAGTAATTAAGGATAAAAAATGGCTAATATTATAGCAATGAGCGGCGGGGTGGATTCAAGCGTCTCGCTGCTTTTATCTAAAGAAAAACTGAAGAATGAGCCACTTATCGGGGTCACCTTGGCACTTGCGGCTGAAAACACACCCGAGCACGCGGCGGATCTGTCCAACATCAGCGATGCGGCGGCAGTTTGCGCTTCTCAGGGCATCGAGCATCGGGCAGTTTTCGCTCACGCGGAGTTCAAGCAAGCGGTGATCGACTATTTCACAGGCGAATACATGGCAGGCCGCACCCCCAACCCCTGCGTTGTTTGCAACAGAGATATCAAATTCGGTCTGCTGGGCGACTACGCAAAGGAAAACGGAGCAGGCAGAATCATCACAGGCCACTACGCTCGGCTGGCGGAGATCGGCGGCTATACCTACATCAAAAAAGCGGCGGATATTTCCAAAGACCAAAGCTATATGCTTGCGTATCTCTCGCAAAATCAGCTTCGTCGGGCGTATTTTCCACTTGGCGAGCTGACAAAGGCAGAGGTGCGAGCGATTGCAGAGGATAACAACCTCGTCAGCGCACGAAAGAAGGACAGCCAAGACATTTGCTTCGTTCCCGACGGAGATTACGTGGCGGCGATCACAAAAGCCACAGGCAAAGAGCCGATCTCGGGCAACTACATCGACCAAAGCGGCAAGATTTTGGGCTCTCACCGTGGATATTGGTGCTACACCGTCGGTCAGCGAAAAGGTCTGGGCATCTCACTTGGCAAGCACGCCTTTGTGCTCTCGAAGGATGCATCAACAAACACAGTGGTCCTGGGAGACGAGGCAGATCTGTTCAAAACACAAGTAAACATCAGCAGCCTGAACCTCCCCTCCGATCCTCATGCACTCGACGGAGACGTGCGTTGTATCGTTAAGCTTCGTTACGCACATCGCGGGTCCGAATGCGTCCTCCACAGAACCTCCGAAACAACAGCCACACTCGAGTTTGACGAGCCGCAACGAGCTCCCACCCCCGGTCAGTTCGCGGTCATATACGACGCCGACACAGGCGAACACGTCCTCGGCGCAGGTGTGATTGAGTAAGAAAAATTTGATAATAAGAATCCAACCGTAAACGGGCGACTTACCAAGCCTTCCTCCGGGAGGAAGGGGGACCGCTTGCGGTGGAAGGAGCCCTCGGCACTTTAAGTTTTGTTATGCTTTATCATATCGCGCTCTCCCCCACCCACTTCGTGGGAGCCCCCTCCCGGAAGGGGCCTTATGCTGACTGCGGTTTTTCTTTTCCCTCACCGGCAATAGCCTCTAAATTCTGCACCGCCGAACTTTTGCTGAACCACGCGACTACCGCGGGGCTTTCAATAATAAAACAAAGCCTGACCATCACCGATCAGGCTTTTTCTGTATTCAATTTACATCTTCCCCATTATTTCCCGAATCTCGTCCGCATCGGAGATCAGCCCCAGCGCATCACAAAGTGCGTTCACGGTCATGTCTCCGGGCAATCCAAGAGCAGAGCACAGCTTTTTTCGGTTTTCTGCCGCGTTTTCTGTTCCGTTCAGTCCCATTTCATAGAGAAATGCCTTAGTTATTGGCTTTTTCGCAGGAGAATCAACTTTTTTGCACTCTCCACAGACAGTCTCGGGGTGCGATTCGGCAAATTTTTCAAGTATCTCAGCGAGAATCTCATTTGAAACTCCCTCAACTCCAAGAAGTCCTGCCTTGGACGGAGCGGATTTGCGCTTTTCCTTACCCGCGATCTGGGGGATATACAAATTATACACGGGAATACCCTCAAGCATTCCCTTAAGATGAGAGCGAATGAGTCTGCCGCCGCCATCACTATCGCACAAGATAATCAGTCCGCGGCTGCCGAGCTTGCGTATCAAAGCACGTTTCTCGTCATTTTTGAACACTGCAAATCCGTCTGTGGTAATTATCACGCTATCCACTACGCCCGAAAGCCGCGCCTTATCGTACTTCCCCTCAACAACGATGGGAATATTGAACCCGAGCAAGCTCACCCCTCCTTTCTCATTTTTGATATCAGTTGCCCTATATACCGTAGTTTTGTTTTCCGTTTACTTTCCGCAGATGAGCCGCTCGATTGCAGAATACCCTGCTCCAAGCTTCACCTGCCTGTCAGCTTCACAGCAACGTTCCATTGCACGGGCGAAATATTCAGCCGAGGCAAGATTCGCCGCGCGGTAGTACAGCCCTGCACGGTAATCGTTCATTTTCATGGACCTGGCATAGTCGTTTTTGTCCCGTCCGTCGGCAATAAAAGCGGCGGCCACGGAAAGATCCGCAAATGTCTTGGTTATCTGCGACAGCACAATGATGGGATCCTCACGCTTACGCATCTTGATGCTCAGGTTTTGGAGTGCACCTGCCACGTTTCCCTCAAGGATGCAGTTGGTAAGGCGGAATGCCTCGTCCTCATCCGTTCTTGAAACGCAAGCCAGAACATCCTCCGCCCGCACTTCAGTTGCTCCACGGGATGCGGCATATGCACCGATCTTCTTTACCTCTCCGATTAGTCGGAACATACTGCGACCGCATGAGTCGAGAATAAGCTGACCCTCGCGCATCTGAAGCTCCAGCTTGTAGTCAGCAAAGTGGCGAGCCATCCAGCGAATGAGACGAGCGTCAGACTGATATGCAAAGTCAACGCACTTCATGAATTTTGATGCGGCGGCAAGGAAAGGCGAGGGCTTCTTTTGCGTGCCCGGGTCAAATCCACCGGAAGTGACCTTCATCACAAACACCGTGTCGCCGTAATCATTCTCCGCCTGTTCTCTGAGAAGCTCAAGGAGGGCAGTCTTTTCCTTTTCCTTAAGTGAGTCAAGATCCGCAAAGGAGGCGGTGATAAGCTTCTGCGGTGCCATCATGGGAGGTGCCATAAACGCGTCATGCAGTGCGCCAAGGTCTATCTCCCCGTCACCGAAATTGAAATCGAAACAGTTAAATGATGCAAAGCTGTCGTCTTCACCGATGACCAGCCGCTTGATTTCCGTCAGTCGGTGATTCTTCATGTAGTCCTCGTCGCCGTAGAAGAAGTACATTCCCGACACGTTGCCACACTTCAGCTCAAGACCCAGATCGTTTTCAGTCAACACGCTCACCTCCATTTCAGAAACTTACAATAAAATAAAACTTATGTATTGATATCTTAACAAAAACAGAATATAATTAAATTAATAAATAATAGGAACAATAATTTCAAGCGGAGGAACTATGGCAAACATTTTTGACTACCTACAGTGGCGCGGAGACCTTCCATTTTCCGTTTCCCCGTTCAACGAGGTCGACAACCTCATTTTATCCATGCTGTCCTTCATCAATTATAAAGACGTCGTCCCTACAGGAATGCTCGGCACCCCCGTCAAGCTTTCAAAATGCCGTGAGCTGAAGGAAGAGCGCGGCGGAAAGGATGAAAGCTTCGGTAAAATTATTCCGAGAGCCGTATATGATCTGTTCCTCGCGGCGGCAGAGTCAAAGAGATTCTCCGACGTGTACGTTACATACTTCAAGGAAGAGACAAGCGTCAGCGAAACAAAGCAGTTTGCCGCAGTCACATTCATTCTGCCCGACAACTCACTATTTGTGGCGTATCGCGGAACGGACGACACAATCGTCGGTTGGAGAGAGGACTTCAACCTCAGCTTCACCCGCGAGACCATGTCTCAGAAGGCGGCTGTGGACTACCTCACAAAGATCGCGTCAGTTTATCGCGGAAAGATCCGCACGGGCGGTCATTCAAAGGGCGGTAACCACGCAGTATATGCCGCAGTCTTCGCACCGGCAAGCGTTCGTGACAGAATAATCACCGCATACAGCAACGACGGACCCGGATTCGTAGCCGAAATAATAGATTCGCCCGAATATGCGGGGATGGAGGAAAAGATCCACACCATCGTTCCCCAGTCGTCCATCATCGGCATGCTGCTTGAGCACAAAGCGAATTACTCCGTTATCGAAAGCAGCGAAAAGGGCGGACTTTTCCAGCACAATCCCTTTAGCTGGTCAGTGCTCGGCACGTCATTCGTTCATTTAGATAGCCTCTCCGACAAAGGCAAGCGCCATGACAAAGTGATGAGCAACTGGCTGTCCAAGCTGTCATCCGAGGAAAGACGCATCTTCACCGACACTCTGTTTGGCGTTATCGAAGCCACGGGCGCGACCACCGTTACAGAGCTGACCACCGATCAGTTCTCGAAGATCACCGCGGCGGTGAAAGCATACAGCAGTCTCGATCGCGACACCAAGGAGAAAATGTACAGCTTCGTAAAGCGGCTGGTGTCTGCTATCCGTCGGTAAATTCACACTAAAATTATACAATGTCCCAACTCAAAAGTCAACTGCAATTCTTGACAACCTCCCGTATTAATGGTATAATGACTATCTGTATACGACAATAAACAAAACAAAGGAATAGCAAATCATGGGTTTTTGGGAACTGTTCATCATAGCAGTAGGACTCTCAATGGACGCCTTTGCGGTGTCGGTGTGCAAGGGACTCTCGGTAAGTCGAGTTAAACTAAAGCACGCGCTGATCTGCGGTGTGTGGTTCGGTGCATTCCAGGGACTGATGCCGGCGATCGGTTATTTTCTCGGACTGCAGTTTGAAAAGTACATCGTATCCGTTGACCACTGGATAACGTTCGTGCTGCTTGGCATAATCGGATTTAACATGATCCGCGAGGCTCTCTCAAAGGAAGAGGAAGAATGTAGCTGCAACTTCGGATTTAAGACAATGTTCCTCATGGCAGTGGCAACAAGCATTGATGCTCTGGCAGTCGGAATAACATTCGCGCTCAACCCGGTAAACATCATTCTTGCAGTATCACTTATCGCAGTAACAACTTTCACCCTTTCCGCAATCGGCGTGAAGATCGGCAACATCTTCGGAACGCGCTACAAATCCGTATCTGAATTAGTCGGTGGCTCGGTACTCATTCTTATCGGTTTGAAGATCCTGCTTGAGCATCTCGGCGTGATCAATTTCTAAACAAACAAAAAACGTCTCATACGAGGCGTTTTCTTTTTTGAAAAGCAAAACAAAAGAACCCCGGTTTGCACCGAGGTTCTTTTTATCTTAATGTTATAAGGTCACATTAAAGATGAATTAGTCGTTGATACCGTGGAGAACATCGTCCTCGTCAGCGGGCTGGAGCTCGTCAGCGTTGCTGTCGTAGATGTATACGAGAGCGTAGGACTTGTCGTTCTTCTTCTTGTTATCAGCGTTGGATCTATCGCAGTTGTAGATCATTGTGTAGTTGTAGGACTGGTTGTCGGGACCGCGGCCATTTACGAGGTCACCGAACCAAAGCATAGCGCCCTCACCGGTCTTGCAGGAATCGCCGTCTTCATCCTTTTCCCAAACTGTATCATTGCTTGTGGAAGCCCAGTTTCTGAAGGGATTCTTGCTATTAACCTTTTCGTTAGCGTTAACACCAATGAGTTCTACCTGTACTCTGCCCTTTTCCATATCACGGAGACCGTAGATACGAACTGTACGAGCGTTTTCACGACCGATAGTGTAAGGAGACAGACCGGAGTAGCATACGCCGAATGCGTCGTATGTCATACGGTAGTTGATAGCGTACTGGTTGAAGCCGATAGCGTCTTCGTTGCTGCCACCGAGACCGTTAGCGAGCATGTTGAATTCGTCCTGATAAGAACCGTCGATTCTTGCAGCAACGTAACCTGTTTCGCCGATGTAGTCAGCTGTTGTGATGTCAGCGTCTGTAGCGCAGATATCGCCGAGGAGCTTACCAGCTTCAGCAGCTGTGAGAGGCTCGTCGTTAACGATAACGCCGTTAACTGTCTTGTAGATGTAACCCTTGATGTTAGTTACATGTGCGAAGTGCATAGCTGTGTTGTCGGTGTAACCGTCAATCATAGAGCCTTCCTTAGCATAGAAGATACCGTTTTCTGTAGCTACGATACCCATATCCCAGTCGAAGTTGTAACCTTCGTCATAGTTCCAAATGGATGCGGGAGATGTGAAGCGTGTGCCGTCTTCGTTGAAGAGAACAGCATACTCTGTACCGAGTTCCCATTCAACGTACTTGGTACCTGCATGTTCGAGGCCCTTCTTAGCTTCTGTCCATGTGATTGTGGGAGATCTGAGAGCGCCGTTGTAAGCAACAACTTCCTTGAACTGACCTGATACGAGGTCGAGAGCGTGTACAGTGTAAACTGTGGAGCCAACGAGGTAGTCTCTGCCGTTTTCAGCGTCAAATGCAGCCTTTGTGCCGTATTCAAGGAAGAGAACAACGCCAATGCCCTGATCTACAGCGCCGCCGAAGCCACGGATAGCAGCTTCTGTGCCGTCAGAATACTTACCGTCGATTACGAATACGTATGTACCGTCAACAGCACCGTTTACTCTCCAACCCTTGATGTACCAGTCGGAGTCTGTTACCTTACCTGTGTAAGTTACGATAGGAGCAACTGTGTTGGACTTGTTTACATCGTAGATGAATACATACTTGTCAGTATCAGCCATCTTTCTGATGTTACCGTTGTATGTATGGTCAAGTGTTGTGTCGTCAGAGAACTTAGCACGAGCCTGAGCGAGCTTGCCGTCAGCTTCGGAACCGTGGTTCATAAGACCAACAGAAGCGTGGATGTAATAGATTTCAGTCCATACGCCACCCTTAGTGTAGTCGTATTCGTTGTCAGTCATAGAGGAGAGAACCTGAACATTGTATGCCTTGAGGTCTTCGTCATAAGACTTGATCTGGTATACTGTACCAGTTGTGAATGCAGCTTCAATTACGTCTGTGTAGTTCCAGCTGTAGTTGTACCAGTCACCCATGAGCCAGCTGTTGTAAGAAGCGATTCTGAACTGCTGGAGCTTTGTGGATGTCTGAGAAGCACCTACGAGGTAACCCCAAACAACGATTGTGCCGTCTTCGTGGAGACCAGCGTAAGATTCAACAACGATAACGTCGTCAGATGCGCCGGAGAGTTCCATGTGAACGATCTTGTCGTCTACTACTACGAATTCTACTACCTGGTTGTAGAGAGTTCTGAGGAAACGAGAAGCAACAGCGAGGAACTGCTGATATTCGGGAGCGTTGAAGTACTTACCATCCTTTGTGAGATAGGAGTCGTCTTCGTCATAACCGTGCTTGAAGTTCATAACATATGTCATGGAACCCTTGAGGTTAGAATAGTCGTACTGGTAGTCTTCACCGTCGATTGTAACAGTGGACTTAGCAGCGTCGAATGCGCGGAGGTAACCTGTGCCAACGTAGTCAGCATCATCGTCATTTTCCTTAGCGCCTGCGATTGTCTTAACGATTGTAACTTCGCCTGTAGCGGGGTTGTAACCGTAGATTACGTAAGAACCGTCAACGATTTCGTCGTCAGTCCATGCTGTGCCGTGCTTGCAGCTTGTTTCAGCAATTACTTCGAGAGCGGTGTATGTGTTACCGCCGATGGGGTAGTTGGAGAGGTCTGTGAAGATGTAGCCAGCCTTAGCAGCGCCATCACAGTCCTTACCGTTGCAAACAACCATACCGGTGTTAACAACGCCGAATCTGTATTCTTCGTAGATACCGTAGTCAGCTACGGAGTCCTTATCAGCATCGAATACTCTGAGAGATGCATAAGCGTTGAGCTTAGCAGCGTCAGATTCGATCTTGCTGATAGTGTTGATTTCTTCCCAGTCAGAGTAAACGTAGGAGTTGAATACGTTGTTGAAGAAGTATTCTCTTTCAGCCTCTGTCATGTATGTAACAGCGATTTCATCGTAACCGTCGTTGAACTGGATCTGGAAGTAGGAGTCGATGAGAGCGTTGTAGTACCAGAGAACGGATGTGGGAGCATAGGAGATAACGCGTGTAGCTGCTCTCTCGATGAGGCAGTCTGTGAGTTCTGTGTGAGAGTCGTACCACTTGCCGCAAGAGCAGATGTAACGAGCATCCCAACCTGTATCAGCGAAGTCTACCTGTGTAATGCAGAAGCCGTCGTGGTTGTCAGGAATGTTGTTGTCTGCGATCCAGTCGTTAAGACCGAACTTAACAGGGTTGGTGGGGTCTGCAAGGAATTCACCCCAGCCGTCGCCCCACTGGTGGTACTCAGAGTAACGGAGCCATACCTGTACTTCGGTATTTGCGATGTCTCTGTAAAGGATGTTACCTGTAGCCCAGTCGATAGCGAATTCGCCTTCGATGTAGTATTCGTCCATTGTGCCGAGACCAACGGAAGCAATGATGATTTCGGGTTCAGCATTGAGGAATGTCTTTTCAGAGTATCTTGTTACGATGTCGTAATCAGCAAGGAATACCTGGATGGGGTAACCAGCAAGAGTCTTGCTGTAGATACCAGCGTTAACAACTGTGTCGAGTTCAAGAGACTCAGCAGCGATAACGTTGTTGAGGCCGTATTCAGCTGTTGTCTCGAACATTACGTTGTAGAGAGCTGCATATGCCTTTTCGTCGTCGTGTTCGCCTGTGAGACCGAACTGTTCAGCGGGAGCGTAGAATGTGTCGGAACCGATTGTGCCGTCAGCATTTACGATGGAGTAAGAAACGTAACCTGCGGGAACGCCTGTTGTCTTGTCAGTACCTGTGATGATAACTGTTGTCCAAGCGAGGTCGAGGTCAAATACGTCCTTAGCGAGTGTGCCGCCAGCCTTCTTCTCAGCGAAGAGTGTGTTGTAGATAACCTGAGCTACAACTTCTCTCTTGAGTGTGTCTGTGTAAGCAACGCCTGTGATGCCATCTGTGAGGCCGAGTTCAACAGCCTTCTGGATGCAACCCCAAGGATACTTTTCAGAGTAACCGAGAGCGCGAGTAGCCATTGCAAGGAGATCCTGGTAACGGATACCGTCTTCGGGACCGAACTTGCCGTCGCCGTAGCCTTCAATAACGCCCATCTGGTTTACATAGGAGATAGCACCGTAGAATGCTTCTGCTGCTGTACCAGCGAGGTCAGTGAATTCAGAGCTGTTCAGGATACCGTCTTCCCAAGTGGAGTCATCTGTCCAACCTGTGAGAATACGTCCAAAGAACAGAGCTGCTTCGTAACGCTTAACGTCGTCATAAACGCCAAGTGTGTCGCCCTTACCATGCATAATGTCATAGTTTACGAGGAACTTAACTGCTTCATAGTAAGCAGAAGCGGTCTCGTCAACTTCTACAGGAGTTTCGTCTGCGATAGCTTCGTCAGCGAAAATCATTGTAGCTGTAGACAGCATCATGATAAGAGCAAGAATCAGAGAAAGAATCTTTTTCATCTTAATCTGTGCTCCTTATAAAAATGAATTTTTTGTCAAAGCAGAGGAAGTTACTCCCCCACCCTGCACGCATATTCTACCATGTCAATATTTTCTTTTCAAGATATTTCCCGATTGTGTAACATAAGTGTAATATTAAACCCTTTGCCATTTCTGTTAAATAATTCACTTCCGGCTCTGTTCTTCCCAAGCACCGCTATATATTATATAAAATGTAGGGAACTGCGCAGTTAGACAAACGCCGATGAAAATGCCCTTGGTACCTTATTTTTCGTTAGACATACGCCGAAATCAGACTCGCGGTCGGTATTCCACCGAATTCGTCTTAATGTAATGTTAACACACGCGGAACACAAAAGCTCTTGCAAAACTTTTCTTCCTATGATATAATGATATTTGTGAAAGTATGATCTCACAAAATATGGAATTAATGAGGAAAAATATATGGCAAAGAAAGAAAAAGACCCCAGAGTAGGCATTGTCGGCGGACAGGCGGTACTCGAGGGCGTTATGATGAAGTCAGGCGAGCGTTGTTCCCTTGCGGTACGCACAGAAGAGGGCATCGTTATCGACAACACAAAGGAAACATCTCTCCGCAAGAAATACAAGATCTGCAACATCCCGATCATCCGCGGATGTGTGTCATTTGTTGAGCAGCTCTTCTCCGCCATGAAGATGCTGACCAAATCCGCAGATATGCAGGGAATTGATCTGGACGAGCCGGAGACAAAGTTTGAAAAGTGGCTTAATGAAAAGCTGGGTGATAAGCTCATGGCAGTAGTCGGCGGTATCGGTATGATCCTCGGCATCGTTCTCGCAATGGGACTGTTCCTGCTTCTCCCCACCTACACCGCAAAGGGCATCGACTGGCTGGCCGGCGGATTTATTTCACAGTACTCCATCCTCTTCTCTCTCATCGAGGGACTCATCCGCATCGCGATCTTTGTGGCATATGTATGGCTGGTGTCATTCATGCCCGACATTCGCAAAACCTACGAATACCACGGCGCTGAGCACAAGTCCGTTGACTGCTTTGAGAAGGGTCTCCCTCTCACTCCCGAGAACGCAAAGACCTGCACACGCTTCCACCCCCGTTGCGGCACAAGCTTTATCTTCGTTGTGCTCATCATCTCCATTATCGTTAACTCATTCTTTGAGATAGATAACACCGCCATCCGTTTTGCGTCCAAGCTCATCACCATTCCCCTCATCGTAGGCGTAGGATTTGAGTTTATCAAGTACGCAGGCGGTCACAACAACATTCTCACAAAGATCCTCTCCGCTCCCGGTCTGTGGATGCAGAGGATCACAACAAGAGAACCCGACGAGGCACAGCTTGAGGTTGCTCTCACAGCACTCAAGAATGCCATTCCCGAAGAATTCGGCGGCATTGATGAGCCTAACTACGACCCCGAAACAAAGAAAATGGTAAAGAAGTCCGCCGAGACCACCGAACCTGAAGACACCGCATCCGAGGACGCAGAATGACCGTATCGGAGATCACCGCTATACTGAGTAATGCAGGAATTGAGGACCCGCGTCACGAAGCCATGCTCATCATGTCGGAATACTCAGGCAGATCGGTTGCAAGTCTACGTGCCGACCCGAATTTCGACTTCACCTCTCCCGAAATGGAGAACACAATAAGCCGACGCAAAGAGCGCTATCCGCTGCAGTACCTTTTCGGCAAGTGGGAGTTCTGCGGACTCACATTTCGGGTGAACGAAAGTTGCCTTATTCCCCGCCCCGACACCGAGGTCATAGTGGAGCAGGCAATAAGTGAACTTCCGAAAGGCGGCAGCATCCTCGATCTCTGCACCGGCACGGGATGCATCATCGCGGCAGCTTTGAAATTAAGCGGAAACACAGGCGGAGTGGCAGTAGAGCTGTATCACGAAACGGCAGAGGTAGCGCGCAAAAACCTCGCCGATCTCGGACTGACGGACGTTACCGTGATCGAAGGGGACGCAACGGTCGATCTCTTCCCATCCGATGTAAAATTCGACGTAATCACCGCCAACCCGCCATACGTTACAGCGGACGAAATGAGCGAGCTGGAATCGGAGCTTATGCACGAGCCTGTCCACGCACTCACCGACGGCGGCGACGGTATGAGTATTCTAACCAAAATAATCGAAATATACAAGCACCACCTCACACCATGTGGCACGATAATACTGGAGCACGGCTGGCAGCAGGGCGAGGCAATTCGCACAGTCGCAGAAGAAAACGGCATGACATATGAGCCAATATTCGACTACGGTGGACGGTGTCGCGGTGCTGCACTGAAAAACAACTAAAATTTTTGCAGGGGGAAGCGAGCGACTCACCTCTCTCGATATTACATTATGAAAATTGAAATATTCGACACCACATTACGCGACGGCGAGCAGGGGGCAGGAGTAGAGTTCTCCACCCACGATAAGCTTCGCGTTATTCACGCACTTGACTCCCTTGGCGTATCATATATTGAGGCAGGAATGATAACCGACGAGCGCAGTGCGGCATTTTTTGAGTCTCTGCGGGATGTAAAGCTGCAAAATGCCCGTCTTGCGGTGTTCACACAGACCTGCAAGGCAAGCGAGGCGGCAGAAGATAACCGACTCCTCACTCTTGCGGCAAGCGCACCTGTTCCCGTGGCAGTTATCTACGGTAAGGCGTGGCTTTATCAGGTCACAGACGTGCTTGGAACATCTGCTGAAGAGAATCTCCGCATCATTGGCGAGAGCATCCGTTATCTCCGAAATGCGGGCAAGGAAGTTATCTTTGACGCGGAACACTTCTTCGACGGATACGCAGACTCACCCGAGTACGCCATGTCCGTAATCCGCACCGCATACAAAAACGGCGCATCAAGAGTGGTGCTCTGCGATACAAACGGCGGTATGCTCCCCGACGTAGTGGGACTTATCACCACCGCAGTAACAGAAAAATTCCAGAGCATCGGAATCCACTGCCACAACGATATGGGAATGGCTGAGGCATCTACCGTTTCCGCTGTACTTTCAGGCGCAACACAGGTGCACGGAACGATCTCAGGCGTAGGCGAACGCTGCGGAAACGCAAATCTCAACACCCTCATCCCCGTGCTGCAGCTAAAGCTCGGCTTTGACTGTATCGGAGACAAGATATCAAGCCTCACACGCACTGCAAGACTTGTAAACGAAGCGGCAAACCTTTCCTTCAATGAAAGCGAGCCCTTTGTCGGCGGATACGCATTCACTCACAAGGCAGGCGCACATATCGACGGTGTAAGAAAAGCGCCCAGATCATTTGAGCACATCTCCCCCGAAACTGTGGGCAACGCTCGCAACATCCTCATAAGCGGACTCAGCGGAAGAAGCGCTATTGCCGACAAAATGAACGCATATCTCCGTGAAAACGAGATCGAATACTCCAAGGATGACAGCCGCGTGCTTCGTGCACTTGAGCTGATAAAGGAACGCGAGGCGGCAGGCTACGATTACGAGGACGCAGGCGCATCGCTGTCTCTGCTCATTGACGAGGCACTCCGGAGACGTCAGCACTACTTCTCTCTTCTCAGCCTGAAGGTGATCGTTGACGAAAACGCAACCGAAGCCAGCACCGTTGAAGACAAAAACTACTTTACCGCATCCGCTATCATTAAGATCTCCGTTGACGGCAAGGAATATCTCACCGCAGGCGAAGGAAACGGTCCTATCAACGCGATCGACGAAGCACTCCGCCGCGCGCTGACCAGATTCTACCCCGCAATCGCAAGCATGCACCTGACCGACTACCGTGTACGCGTGCTGGATTCCAACGCAACCGCATCAAACGTTCGCGTTTCTATCGAATCCACCGACGGCAAGTCTGTTTGGCGCACGATCGGTGTCTCCTCCGACGTTATCAACGCCAGCTGGCAGGCACTGTGCGACTCTGTTGAATACATGCTCGGCAAAGAGCAGGCTAAATAACCGAAAGGCTACATACCAATGAACACAGTAATCATACTCTTTGGCGGACGCTCCTCCGAATACGAGGTGTCCCTTTCCTCCGCAACAGGAGCTTACAATAATATAAATAAGGAAAAGTACAACGTGCTTCTGGTTGGCATCACCCGCGAGGGCAGATTCTATCTCTACGAAGACGATCCCGCACTTATCGCAAAGGACAAATGGACAGAGGGAAAGAAGTATCCCTTCTCTGTGGATCTCTCCGACGGAACAGTGTCCGTTGACCGCGGTGACAAGATCGAACACATCAAGGTTGACGCAGTTCTCCCCATGATCCACGGCAAATTCTGCGAGGACGGAACACTGCAGGGACTCTTCGCAGTAGCAGGTATCCCCGTTGTGGGATGTGACTGTCAGTCCTCCGCCGTTTGCATGGATAAGGCTGTAACAAAGGCAATCGTTGCGGCTGAAACAGGCGTACAGCAGGCTCGCGCGGTGGTAGTAAAGACCGCTGACGCAAAAACAAGCGAAGATATCACCGCCATTCGCCGTGAATGTGAAGAAAAGCTGGGCTACCCCATGTTCGTCAAGCCCTCCCGCGCAGGCTCATCTGTTGGTGTAAGCAAGGTCAAGTCCGCCGACACATTCGAGAAGGCACTCATCGCCGCACTTAATGAAGACTCCAAGGTGCTTATCGAAGAATGCATCGTAGGCCGCGAGATCGAGGTTGCGGTTCTTGAGGAAAATGGCAAATACACCGTCGCTCACCCTGCTGAGATCGACAGCGGAAGTGCTGATTTCTACGACTACGAAACAAAATACATCAGCGACGCCTCCTCCTTCTATCTCCCCGCCCGACTCACCGAAGAAAAGCAGGACGAGGTACGCAGATATGCTCTCGCAATCTTCAAGGCTCTTGACTGCTCCGGATTCTCCCGCGTGGACTTCTTCTGCACCCCCGACGGCAGATTCGTATTCAACGAAATCAATACCCTCCCCGGATTCACCCCCATCTCCATGTACCCGAAGATGATGATAAACGAGGGCATCAGCTATTCCGAGCTCCTCGACAGACTCATCGGAACGGTGATAGCGGCCAAGGCCTAAAAGAAGAAAGAATAGAGAATAGAGAATAAATAATAAATAATAAATAAATGAAGAAAACGGTAACTCAAGCGAGCTGCCGTTTTTTGTTGTTTTGTTTCATTTAATATTACGGATTGAGTACTACCTTTTCGTTAACAATATCATCCGCAAGCCAATTGTCATAATCATATGCTCTGATTGTGAACTCTATCTCTTCGACATCTGTAATGGAATTTTCAGCAAAATCATCATCAGACCATGACATTGATGTAAATTCGCTCTTTCCAGCAATTACTTCAGTTGCAAAGAACGGGTCGAGCATATATCCGTTCACAGAAGCATCATCCACTGAAATCATTAAATTCATATCCGTTTTGTTGACAAGATAAAAATTCACAGTATATCCCCAAATATCATCATACTCATATCCGGTCGCAATTACTGTTATAGAATCATTGTCGACAATTACTGTGTCTGTTTCTTTTGCTTCTCTAACATATTTTGTCGCCGCATCCTTACCATAAGGGTATACATTAAATGTCTCATGCACAACATCATCTGCAGTCCAATCTTCACTGTCATATACTCTGATTGTTATCTCAATGTCAGTTATCTCACTAACACCGCACTCTTCAAGTTCGTCAATGTCAAAATTTATTTCATCGTTAGCTTTTTTGCCTGCCGCAACTTCAGTTGCAAAAAACGGGTCGCACTCAACACCATTTATTGAAGCTGACATAACAGAAAACATATACTTTTTGTCTGAGGATCTGTTTTCAAAATAAACATTAAGAGTATATCCCCAATAGTTATCCGGATCTATTCCTGTTATTTTTACATAGCAGTCCTCATTATCAACAGCAACTATTCCATCAAATGTAATCTTTCCTGTTGTTTGGCTTGACGCTTCTGTTTCAGGTGCTTCCGTCTCAGGCGCTTCTGTCTCAGGCGCTTCTGTCTCCGGTGCTTCTGTCTCCGGTGCTTCTGTCTCGGGTGCTTTCGTCTCGGGTGCATCTGTTTCAGGTGCATCTGTCTCAGGTGCTTCCGTCTCAGGCGCTTCTGTTTCGGGTACTTCCGTCTCAGGCGCTTCTGTTTCGGGTGCTTTCGTCTCGGGTGCATCTGTCTCAGGTGCTTCCGTCTCAGGCGCTTCTGTTTCGGGTGCTTTCGTCTCAGGCGCTTCTGTTTCGGGAGTTGGAGCAGCTGTCGGTGTGCATCCTACGATGAACGGAAGCAACATTAATACTGCCAGCGTAAGAGATAAAAATTTTTTCATAGTTCCTAAACGTCCTTTCCAAATTAATCTGACTTCATTATACCACATCACCCCGCAAAATTGCAATACATTTGCAATGCATATTATAAATATTTATTTATATATAATAGTGTTGCGAGGTGATGATATTGAAGAAATTTAGAATTCCATCCATTCCACCCACAACAAACAAATGTATCAGATTTCCAAATGATGTTATAGAACAGGTAGAGAAAGCCATCAGCGGAAAAAGCTGCACATTCACTGCATTTGTTGTAGAAGCCGTTCGCACAGCCCTTGAAAATCTCGAAGAAGATATAGCAGACAATAAATAAAACGGTAACTCAAGCGAGCTGCCGTTTTTTGTTTATGTCATTTGCTTATGTTATCACAACAATCTCGCGCCACTTTACCCAAGCCTTCCCAAGTGGGGGAAGGTGGCAGACGAAGTCTGACGGATGAGGTGTCCAAACTCTTGTCCATCCCCCATCCTCCTCAAATATTGAACAGATTGTGATATCAAAACATACTCTTCTTTTTACCTCTTCCCTATTACTTCTTCCCTCATATTCACTTCGCCCACTCCATATCCGCGGAAAATCCGATGCGCTGGGATGTGAGCTTTGTCTGGGCAAAATAGGTGCCGCTTGCCACAGAATGCTCACCGTATCTCTCCCTGAGCCTGTCAACGGTACTCTCAAGCGCCAATACTGCCCCCTCCTTTCCCGTGTCGCGGAACATATCCACCTGCTCGGGAGAGGATTCACTGTCGAGATATATCGCACGTACCGTCACGCTTCGTATATCATTCCGCCAGATATGCTTCTGCCTGAACACCTCAACAGCGCCCCGACGTATTTCCCGTGTGAGCTGAGTGGAAAACTTGAACTTCATCTGATATTCACGGCAGGAGAGGTCGTTTTCCCGAATTCCCACCGCAACACCTCCGCAACGCATCCCCTCGCGACGCAGCTTTGCACCGATCTCCTCCACAAGTTCTCCAATCAGATCGCACACCTCCGCTTCACTCGTGAGATCCGCCGTGGTAGTAGTGCCGTGCCCAATGGATTTCACGGGGCAACTGTAGGAAACATCCGTAACAGGGGAATTTTCCAGTCCGTTTGCGTATGCCCAAAGAGTGATACCCGACTTCCCGAAATAGGAATGCATCAGCTCCCGTGGGCAACGCGCTATGTCGCCTATGGTTTCGATCCCCCTCTGCCAAAGCTTGTGAGCAGTCTTTCGCCCTACCCCAAGCATATCCGATGCAGGCAAGCCCCACACAATCTCGCGGAAATTCTCTCTCGGTATCACAGTCACCGCATCAGGCTTTTTCATGTCCGAGCCGAGCTTTGCGAATATTTTGTTGAACGACACCCCAACGGAAATGGTCAGCCCCGTTTCCCGTTTGACCTCCTCGCGGATCTTGTGTGCAATCTCCTCTCCGCCGCCGAAAAGATACCGACTCCCCGTCACGTCAAGATAACATTCATCAATGCCCAGCACCTCGATTTTGTCCGTGTATCTCTCGTAAACATCCCGCACAAGCCGGGAGTATTTGCTGTATTTCTCGTAGTGAGGTCGCAACACCACAAGATCGGGGCACTTGTTTTTCGCCTGCCAAAGAGCCTCACCCGTGCTGACTCCGTACCGCTTTGCGACGTAATTTTTCGCAAGGACTATCCCGTGGCGCTCCTCCACCGAGCCACCCACCGCAACGGGTCTCTCCCGCAGCTCGGGGTAGTCGAGTATCTCAGCGGATGCAAAGAAATTGTTGAGGTCGCAATGCAATATCACAGGCGAATTAGACGCCCCAACCCTGCTGTGAAGTGCATAAGTACGCGGCATATTGAAAAAAGCGGCTCGTGCCATGATAATCCCTCCAAATTCGACAAAAAAAGAACAAACGCTCGTGATGTGTTCTTATTATATCAGAACATTTGTTCTATGTCAATAGGAAATATGGGGATTTAGCGGTTTTTGTAGTAAAATGCGAAATTTTGTTCGTTTTCGCGCCGGTCTGCCATCCGCCATCGTGATACCCCACCACCGCAACATCCGTAGGGGATGGCGCACCTCCCGTAGAGGAAATCGAAAATCGATCGACGGATCGCTTATGTTGTCATCCTGAGCGAAGCGAAACGTAGCCGAAGGATCTCCGTTAGATTCTTCGACAGGCTCAGAATGACATATCTGTTCGTTTTATCATCCTCCTGTAGAGGAAATCGAAAATCGATCGAATGGGACAGCACACCTATCGAACAAGTTCGATTGTACGCCCCTACAGGTTGATCGGTAACCCGTATGGGGGATGGTACCCCTCCCGTCGAACAGGATCAGGTTTTGCTCCCACCCCAAAAAAATCGCAAAAACCTCTTGACAAATCGGTCTACATGATGTAGAATAAAAGCGGTCTACAACCTGTAGAACGGAGGTGCTTTTATGATAGACTGCCAAATGGGCGTTATTGAATCAAGATTTGCCGATATTATCTGGGAAAACGAGCCCATATCATCCACCGCACTTGCCAAGCGCTGTGAAGAGGTGCTGAAATGGAAAAAATCCACTACCTACACCGTGCTGAAGCGACTTTGTGACAAAGGGATCTTCCAAAACAACGGCGGCGCGGTCACATCTCTTATCACCCGCGAGGAATTTTACTCTCTCCGCAGTAAGCAGTTCGTGGAGGAGACATTCGACGGCTCTCTGCCCGCGTTTCTTGCCGCATTTACCAAGCAAAGCAATCTCACCGCGGAGGAAGTAGCACATCTGAGAGCCATCGTCAAAAAATATGAGGAGGAATGACAATGGGAGAAATTTTCATAAAGCTTCTTAACATGAGCATATCCGCAGGTTGGCTTGTTCTTGCAGTCATCCTCATCCGACTCCTGATACGCCGCGCCCCGAAGTGGATAACTGTGGTCATGTGGGCACTGGTCGGCGTAAGACTCATCTGCCCTATCAATTTAGAAAGCGTTTTCAGCCTGATCCCCAGTGCAGAGACTGTGCCGCAGAATATTGTTTATGCCGATGCGCCTGCAATTCACACGGGTATCGCTGCAATAAACTCAACCGTTAACCCCGTAATAAGCGAATCCTTCGCGCCAACTCCCGGTGACAGCGTAAATCCCCTTGGTGTGCTCACCGAGATTGCGGGATATTTGTGGGCACTGGGAGTGATCGCAATGCTTATTTACACAGCAGTCAGCTATATTTCAATTCGTATGCGTGTCCGCGAGGCAGTACCCCATGTGGGTCGCGTTATGCTCTGCGATAGGGTGGAGTCTCCCTTTATTCTCGGGCTCATCCGACCTCGGATATATCTGCCTTCGGATATTGACCCAACCGATATGGAATACGTTATCGCTCATGAAGAAGCTCATCTGAAGCGTGGCGACCATCTGTACAAACCGCTCGGATTCTTTCTTCTGACTGTGTACTGGTTCAATCCGCTCATGTGGGTGGCGTATATTCTCCTGTGTCGCGATATTGAGACCGCTTGCGACGAGCGTGTGCTCAAAAAGATGGGAGAGAGTGCAAAGGCTCCCTATTCCGAGGCGCTCATCAGCTGCAGTGTACCGCGCAAAGTTATTGCCGCCTGCCCTCTTGCCTTCGGTGAAGTAGGTGTGAAGTCACGAATCAAGTCGGTTCTATCCTATAAGAAGCCTGCCTTTTGGGTAATCGTTGTCGCACTTGTGCTGTGCGTGGTGCTGGCTATCTGCTTCCTCACCAATCCGAAAGCCAAGCCTGACCCAGAGGATCTTCCGCCCCTTCCCATCTGCGACAGCCAGCTTGAGGGAGTGGCAATAGAGCTGATCGAGGCAGATGTAAGCTCCGAGTACCCTTATCTGAAAATGAAGTGGTACAATGTCAGTGAAGATGTGGTGATATTCGGCAACCGATTTGATATGTACCGATACGAAAACGGAGAGTGGGTGGATGCCCGTGACATGGGCGAATTTGCACTGTACTTCACCCTTGAGGGATACCTCTGCCCACCCGGCGGTACTGCGGAAAAGTCTTACCCCCTATCATACGTCGATATGACCAAAGCAGGCAAGTATAAATTTGTCACATACTACAGCATAAACGGCGGCGATCCCGAAAACAACGAGATCTCTCTTGAGATAGAGGTAACTGAGCCGACTGCGGGAGAATTCGATCTTACGCTTCCGTCAGGTGCGGTGCTGAAAGCCACGGCAACAAGTTATCTCGACTCGCTAAGGAGGGTATATCCCCACTTCTTCGGGCTGAACACATCGAAAGGTCTTGAGGTCTACTGGTATCAGTTGGCAAGGGATAATTACAACTGGGTACTTGTCCCCGGAAAGAACTCACAGTACACCTGGCAGCAGCTTATGGATCTTCCCGCCGCAACAACACAGGAGATGCGAGAGATCGTCTATTCATATGGTCTTGACGAAAGTGAAATATCAATCATACAGACGTGGGCACCTCACTCCAGCTACGTTTACATGGGAGATCCGGTGGAACACGCCAAGTATGTTGAGGAAATGTTCTGGAATACCTCACCCATACCCAAGGATGTAACAGCCTACAAGGGATATGAGGTGACGGGACGGCCCATATACGACGAGCTTATCTTCGATATTGACGGCGACGGGCTGCTCGAGGTGTGTCAGATAGGCATGGGTCCCACATCGGGGCTGTTTACCTTTACTCTGATCGCTATTGAGAACGGCGAGGTGGAGTACAGTAGAATTTTCTATTCGCGCTGGGGGAATCTGCGATTTGATGAGTCAGCCGACGGAACGGTTCGCGTTTGCATTGAGTCATATGATTTCGCAGGCGACGAAGAGCAGACGATTTATTATGATATATCGGTAGTTGACGGACAAATCATTTTGACAGACGAGAACGGTGATAATCCGGATATGTTTAAGCTTAATTGAGGTGGCTTTGCCGAGCGTGAGCAACAAGCTACTCCACTACCGTTTTACCAATCAATTCACTTTTCGATTACTGCAAGGATGAGAAAAGTCACCTCAACTTTTGCGAAGCAAAAATATCACTCGACGAAGTCGAATATCACTTTGCGAAGCAAATATCACTTTCACGCAGCGAAAATATCACTAAAAAAAGACTCCTTTCGGAGTCTTTTTGTTTGTTTAATTGTGTCCGTATGCGTCAACGTCAAGTCCTTCGAGAACTCGTGACACATCGTTTATCACCTTGTCAACCAGGTCGTTTGAGGTATAGAACTCGCCAACACCGTTGACTACAACAAGCACCTTGCCGCCGCTGATATGACCGGTGGATGCCTCGTAATGCTCATAGAACTTGTACTCGTTCACCTCACCGCTTTTTAGCTTGGTGGTCATGGTAAGTATGAGGCGGGAGTCGTCCGCCATAAGCTTTTCTCTATCCTCTTCGGAAAGAGTTGTGTACTCGCTGTTTGTGATATTGAGCAGTGTCAGATAGTACTGACGGAAGTTTGCAACCTCGGAATTGGGGATGTAAGTGCCGGAGACCTTGTCCGTTACGTTGAGAACGGTGTCATCCTCAGGGGTTGAGCTGTGCTCGAGAACGAAATCAACGTCCACACCGCGAGCTTCGCTCTTCAGGGTGATGCGGGATACGTCAACGATCGCCTCGTAGAATGAGCTGGGCTGGATCCAAGAGAACTCGCCCTTTGTGAGCCATGAAAGCTTATCCGCGGATATCTTCGCAATAAGCTGATACCTGGTCATGTTGGAGATGGCGTAGAAGCTTCCGTCCTTTTGCTGGCTTGAAACGTACAGCGCAAAGCTGTATCCGCCGAAGGTGTAGTGTATTCTGTATGCCGGATTAAGGAGTCCGTATTCCATCAGCGTACCGTTGCCCTCGACAAGTGCCGCAGTAGACTCACCTGTCAGATCGACAAGATTATATACAGAATTAAGGTACATATCAATGTTGATATCGTAGTACTTGCTTCCCTTTTCGGGGAGAGGATACACAAGCGCAAGATCAATAGTCTGTGCGTTGTCTGCAGAGAGACGGTCAACCGCTACAAAGGGATCATCACCACTGTACACGATGAAGTTGTCTACAAGGTAGTAGTCGCTTGTAGTCATGCCCGAAAGAAGCAGTGGCTTAACCAGAGCCTCGAGAGGCTGGATAATGTAGCTTGCTGAGGAAATACCGATGATGTACACCGCGTTTCTGCCCTCGACTGAAGCATAATATCCGCCACCGGTGAGCATAACGTCTCCGATGTAAACGGTAAATGTTCTGCCGTCTGTGGTGGTGATGGTGCGGGAAGCCTGGGGCTCGTCAAGTCCGTACTGCACAAGCTCTTCTTCGGTAATATCTCTCGCCACTCTCGACTGTGCAACAGGATTGGCGATCAGTCCCGCAAAGCCCATGTCGTCAAAGGTAAGTCCGGGATATCCCTCAAGCTCGAATGTGTCGGATGCGTTTCTGAATATGCGATAGCTTCCGTCCGCATTCGTTACCTTGATCTCCTGAATTTCAGAACGGGCAACAGAGGGAGTGATGTAGAAGTTTGAAAGCTTGTCGGAAATTCTTGTCTCGCCCTCCATCAAATCTATCTCCACGATTCCTGCCTCAGGGTCTTTAAGCAGCGGCGCAATAAAGAGGAAGTACGCAGCAAGCAGAAGAACAGCGGCAGCAGAGAGAGCAACAATAAGTATCTTTTTCTTTTTCAACTTCATGAGTGCTTTCTCCTGGTCAGTACAACAACGCCGCAGATCAAAATGATAACGGGAATGATAAGCGTAACGGCAAGCGTGATATCCTGTGCCTGCTTTGTGGTGATGACGATGCTGCTGTCATCAAATGGCTTGTAATTCAGCACTGCAAGGACTCTTTCTCTGCCCGTTGCCTTCATAGCCGCAGCAATAATATCTTCGTTGGCAAATGCATCGGAGTTGATATATCCGTCGGAGGCAAAGCTGGGAGAACCAACCGCCATGACGTAAGAGTAATAGTACTCATTTTCAACGATCTTCGACTCTCTTGTAACGGTCATTACGTTGTAAGAGCCCTTCTTCGCGGAAACGCCGTTTACCATAAGCTCTGACGTGTCGGAGGACTTAAGCACAGAGGAGGCGATCCTTGTGCCTGTGAGAGTTTCGTTTGTTTCCCACAGAAGCTCAATGGGCGCGGCACTTCTGATAAGAGTCTTCGGAGGAGTGGAGAGCGCGTTGAGATCTGTGTAAATAGAGCCGCCCATTGTGTCGGGCTGGTATTCGGTAATGATGGAATATCCGTCAACGGACATGGAGTGATCCATATCGCGAACGGTGGTGTTTGCCATAAAGGAAATACCCCATTCCTCAAGGAACTCGTTAAGGTTTGTCAGATTTGCCACATACTCGGGAGAGCAAAGCACGATAAGGCATCCGTAATTGTCGAGGAACTTGTCAAGCTTTTCGATCTCGTTTTTAGCGGAGTCCTCGGCCTCGGCACCGATAAAGTCATACATGGGGTTGTAGATGACCATAATACGGCAGTCGGGAGAGATCTCCTCTGTAGCAAGGTCAAGAGTCTCTACCTCATATCCGTTTTCCGCAAACACCGTCGCCATAGCAAGGGCGTTGTTGATATCCTCGCCGTGCTCTGTGGTGAAGGTCACCTTGGGAGTATCGGTCTGTGTCACCTGCATGATACCGGAGATGAGACGCTTCTCCCCGTTGTACGCCCATACGGTGGAGAGGTCGGAGGTGTCATTATACATATAGAACGCGGTTATGGAGAACACTCTCACTTCCCCGCCGGACTCAAGAATAACGGAGTTGGGGTCGATAACGGAAGCGGTAGTGTTATAAAACTCGCGGAAGAATTCGGGATTTTTCTCAACGTTCTCGCAATGAACGTGAATATTGGGGAACTCGTCCTGAATCTGGAGAGCAGTTGTGTAGACGTATCTGGTAAAGCCGGAGTAGTTACCTGTCAGAAGCACGTCCGGCTCGCTGGCAAAGTAAATGTTCACTTCCTCAGTAATGTCGGAGAGAATATCCTTTGCATCCTCGGAAAGAGTGAACACCTGCTCCTTCGTCATGTCAATTCGCCACATATACTTGTCCGCAAGGGCTGTGAAGATGATGTTGAAGATCACCACAAAAGCCACGAAAGCGGCAGTAAGAGCAGTCGCAAGGGAGCCGTATTTGAATTTTTTACTTTTGAAAAAGCCTCGTCTCATTTCAGCCCCTCCTTACGCATATCTTCTGCCTTCATAAATGCGCACGCTGAGGAACAGGAATATCGCAGTTATGGAGATGTAGTAAACTGTTGCCGCAATGTCAAATTCGCCGTACACGAAGTTGTCAAAGCGAGAGTAAACGGATACCCAGCTGAGCACCTGACGAACAAAGTAGGAGTCAATGATGCTGTTGAATATGGACGTAGCGGAAAGCACCAGAAGTGTTCCCATTGTGCCGATGCAAGCGGTTACGGTGCTTTCTGTGAGAGTGGATACGAAAAGTCCCACTGAAATAAAGCACATACCGATAAGGAGCATGGCGATAAGACTGCCAACCGCCTTGCCTACGTTAGGTGTGCCGTAGTTGAACAGAGGCAGGTAGTAAAGACAGCTTACAAGCACAGAGCCTGCAAACATAGTGAACGCCGCAAAAAACTTTGCAAAAACCATACCGGAGATGGTAATGGGAGAGGTGAGAAGAAGCTGCTCTGTGCGGGCACGTCTCTCCTCCGCAAAGCCTCTCATTGTAAGAATGGGGATGATAACAACGTATCCGAGGATCATGGTCTGGAAGTAAGCGGACACGTCAGAGGTCTGGGAATAGTATGTAGACATAGCGAACACAAATCCCGAAACCGCAAGGAACACGCCGAGGAATACATATCCGAGAGGTGTTGTAAAATATGTTCGCATTTCCTTTTTGTAAAGTGCAAGCATTATTTGTTTCCTCCTTCCTCTTGTCTGTCCATTATTCTGATAAATATTTCTTCAAGATTCATCTGAGCCGCTTCAAGACCGATAATAGGTCTGCCCTGCTTGCTCATTTCAAAGAACAGGGGCTTTCTGATGTCCACGCCCTGTGCTGCTTCAATAAGGTAAGTATAGCTGTCAAGCTCCCTCTCACCTGTTACCTCAACTCTTGTAACACCCTGAACGGAGCGGATGGCACTGAGCACCTCGCGCTGAGGTCCGCAGATCTTCGCAGTATAGCGGCGTCTGTCCTGTACCACCTCGGAAAGGCTCTCGATCTTCTCGTCCGCCACGATCTTGCCCTCGTTGATGATAACAACTCTGTCGCAAACGGACTGCACCTCGGAGAGAATGTGAGTGGAGAGAATGACTGTGTGCGTCTTGCCGAGATTTCTGATAAGATTGCGTATCTCAATAATCTGCTTGGGGTCAAGACCAACTGTCGGCTCGTCGAAAATGATAATCGGAGGATTGCCGATAAGAGCCTGCGCGATACCGACTCTCTGACGGTAGCCTTTTGAGAGATTCTTGATGAGTCTGTGTCTCACATCCTCGATCTTGGTAACGCTTCTTACCTCTTCGAGGTGCTTCTTCTTGTTGAGTGTGCATCCCTTAAGCTCGTAAACGAAGCTGAGATACTCGTCAACAGTCATGTCAATATAAAGCGGCGGCTGCTCGGGAAGAAATCCGATAAGCTTTTTGGCCTCATCGGGATTCTCGAAGATGTCAATACCGCCAACCTTAACCTCACCTGAGGTAGAGGAAAGGTAGCCTGTGATAATATTCATGGCAGTTGACTTGCCTGCGCCGTTTGGGCCGAGGAATCCGACTATCTCACCCTTGCCGACGGAAAAGCTCACGTCATCAAGTGCGTACTTTGAGCCGAAATTCTTCACAAGATTACTGATCCGTATCATAAATTTCTGTGTATCCTCCATTCGGTTTTACTCGAACTTGTTTTCCGAATAATTAATCATACTATTATATCACGCAAATGTAAACAAATCTTGAACAAAGCCGCCCGTGATGTCGGTTTGTGTGATTTTTCGGTGATACAGCGCTGAAAGTTGTCAGTGGGGTAAAATTACGATCCCCGCACCCATTGTTCCCCGTCTGCCGCCGCTTTTACGGTGAGAGAAGAACGTCTCGCTATCACAAGCGGTGCAGTATGGGGAGACGTCCACCTGCTCGGGAGAGATACCGGCATATGAGAGTATCTCCAGATTCATTCCCGTAAGGTACGCGTGACGCTTACCACCCTCGCAGATCGGTCTGATGTGCCGTGCGGCAAACTCTTCACCGCGAATTTCGCTGACAGATGAGTAAAAGTCCTCGCCCACCTCATAGCAGCAGTAACCGATATGAGTACCGATCGCCACGCGAACAGTTTCACGGATGCAGCCGAGAGAGAGCATTTTCTCCACGGTTACAGCGGCAATTCCGTTCACCGTGCCCCTCCAGCCCGCATGAGCCCCACCGATAACGGGACTTCCGTCCGCTTTTGATCCCGCAAAAAGTATAGGCACGCAGTCAGCCACGCGAACAATGGGCATTACCCCGGGTATATCCGTCACAAATCCGTCGCAGTCCTCACCCATGTCAATGGAATATCCCTCACCGCAGTTCGATTTACCCACTACCCGCACATTTGCCGAGTGGATCTGATGAGCGCACACAACAGCCTCGCCGCCGAGGGAATCCTCCGTCACCGCGCGGGCAAAAATATCGATGTTACGACGAACGTTTTCTTCTGTGTCACCCAGTCCGCGAGTCAGATTAAGTGAGGCAAGATGAGGAATCGTGCTCACTCCACCCTCTCTTGCAGAAAAACCGTGCATCACACCGCGAGACTCAATCAGCGAGGATCGGTAAAGTATTCCGGATTTATAAAACATAACTGCCTCCAAATATATTGGGAAAAATAACAAAGCCCCCTGCGAATGTGCGACAAAATTTGCCTTCTCCAGCATTTTCCTAAATGCGCGGGAGGAAGGGGGACCGTTTACGGTGGAAGGAGCCGGCGGCACTTTATAAAACACTATGCGTATTATTCTGCACTCTCCCCCACCCACTTCGTGGGAGCCCCCTATAACGAAGTTATGGCCGGATGGGGCCTTTTGTTGACACCGATTCCTACTCATTCCACACAACAATTAAGTTGCAAATTACAGTATCACTCAGACTTTATATACAACAAAGCCGCAAGCAATTGTCTCACCGCGGCTTTATTCTAATTAATTATTCACACTCAAGCTCAAACCTCACATCGGAGAATTTTACGAAGTGAAATTCTCGTGAGTGTGACGGTTATCTTGCGGTTAAAGTTGTTTGTTATTCACACTCAACAATGGATTCATCCCACATTTCGGGAGCCTTGAATCCGAGAAGGTTTACAACAGTTGCCGCAACATTTGAAAGACCGTACTGACCGTCCTTCTTGACCTTGTAGGAGTCAGCGTACTTGTTGTCGTAAATGATGCAAGGAACGGGGTTGAGAGTGTGGCTTGTCTTTGCCTTCATTGTGCCATCCTTGTTGTACTTGATACCGCCTGTCTTCTTGTCAAGCTCAGCCATCTCGTCCGCGTTACCGTGGTCAGCGGTGATAACAGCTACGCCGCCTACCTTGTCGATAACGGGAAGGATTCTGCCAAGCTGAAGGTCAAGTGCTTCCATAGAGCAAACTGTAGCTTCAAGGCTGCCTGTGTGACCAACCATGTCACCGTTGGGGAAGTTTACTCTGATGCAGTCGTACTCACCGGACTCGATAGCCTCGATGAGTCTGTCAGTGATCTCAGCACACTTCATCCAGGGTCTCTGCTCGAAAGGAACGATGTCAGAGGGGATCTCCTCGTATGTCTCGTATTCTTCGGAGAACTTGCCGCTGCGGTTTCCGTTCCAGAAGTAGGTAACGTGACCGTACTTCTGTGTTTCGGAGATAGCGAACTGTCTTATCTTCATGTCAGCAAGGTACTCACCCATTGTGTTGGTGATCTCCGGGGGAGAAACAAGGTAACGGGAAGGAATGTGAAGGTCTCCGTCGTACTCAAGCATACCGGAGTAGATAACATTCGGTACACGAACACGGTCGAACTTGTCGAAGTCTGCGCCGCCTTCAAATGCCTTGGAAATTTCAATGGCGCGGTCGCCGCGGAAGTTGTAGAAGATAACGGAGTCGCCGTCATTGATCGTGCCAACAGGATTGCCGTCCTCTGCAATTACGAAGGGCGGAAGGTCCTGGTCGATAACCTTTGTTTCTGCGCGATATGTCTCAACAGCCTCGCGAGCGGATGCAAAATATCTGCCCTCGCCAAGAACGTGAGTCTTCCAGCCCAGCTCAACCATCGCCCAGTTAGCTTCATATCTGTCCATGGTGATCTGCATACGTCCACCGCCGGAGGCGATCTTTACGCTGCAGTTTTCGTCGGAAAGTTCAGCGATAAATGCTTCGAAAGGATCAATGTATTCAAGAGCGGATGTTTCACCTACGTCACGACCGTCGAGAAGAATGTGGATGCGGATGTTTTTCACTCCCTCAGCCTTTGCCTGCTTCAGCATTGCCTTGAGGTGGTCGATGTGGCTGTGTACGTTACCGTCGGAGAAAAGGCCGATGAAGTGAAGTGTTGTGCCGTTTTCCTTTACGCCGCCAACGAGAGCCTTCCATGTGTCGGACTCAAACATCTTGCCGGATTCAATGGACGCGGAAACAAGCTTTGCACCCTGCGCGAATACCTGACCGGAGCCGAGAGCATTGTGACCAACCTCGGAGTTACCCATATCGTCATCAGAGGGGAGACCTACAGCTGTGCCGTGAGCCTTGAGGGGTACCATGGGGTAGTCAGCCATAAGGCGATCAAGATTGGGAGTGCGTGCAAGACGTACAGCATTTGCGCCTGTGTCGGGAGCGATGCCAACGCCGTCCATTACGATGGTTACAACAGGGCGAACGCCGCCGAAGTCTTTAAGCTTTTCGAGAGTTTTCATGTTTCAATTTCCTCTTTTATGTTTAATTTATTTTTTGTCTGTAATAAAGATTTTTGAGCTCTTGTCTTATTAAAGTTTTGATCAAACTTTTTCAAAAGTTTGCGGGTTTTTAGGGCAGCGCCCTGAATCGATGACCGCAGTCATCGAAACACCCAGGCGTTCGAAAGAGTTCTTCTTTTTGTCTACTTTTTCTTCTCGATAAAGAAGAAAAAGTAATTTATTTCACCAGATCAAAGATGTTATAAATCTTCAACCCGTCCTTTTGTGCCATGCGGAAGGTCTGACCGGAGCCGCTTCGTGGTTTGCCGTTATAGTACGCCACACAGAAGGATGAGCGCTCAACCATAGATCTGTTTCTGCGCATCATGCAGTCGTCAGTGTAGAAATCCTCAATGTAGTACACAGCAGATGCAAGTCCCTTCATCTTGTGGTACTCTCGCACATAGTCTATGCCATTTCCACCGATCTTTTCCCACTTTTCCGTCTGATTTCGGCATGGGAGTGCAAGAACAAGCTTGACTTTCGGGTTGGACGTAGCCGCATGGAGTACCCTCTCCGCCGCAAGCATGTCAAACCCAAGCGCACCGCCGCAAATGAAGTATTCATACCCTGCATGGGCAAGAAGCCTTATGGCGTGGTCAAGCTTGCCGACGATCGCCTCAATATCCCCCTCGGGAAGCTTGCGATGCCCCGTAAAGCAGCAGGTGTTTTCTTTTTGCATAAAGGGGAGTATTTCCATTTCGCTTGTGTAGTTCATATAGAGTTTCCCCTTTCGCTAGGAATAATTGACAATCAGGTTGTGTTGTGGTATATTTTAATTATATTAGAAAACGTCGGCAAACGTCCGTAAACGGAGGTCATTATGACAGAGATATATATCGGGGATAAAAGCCTCTCCGACACAGTCAGCCGCCTTATTTCACTGTGCAACATTCCGTCGGAAAACATAATATTCTGTGACGAAATCTCCGCACAAGAGCAGTTACACAACAGCGGCGGTATCTTTGTGCTGCACCAAAACAGCGGATACCTGCGCACAGCACTGCACCGAAAGCTGTCCTCGGCATATGGAAACCGATATCGCACATTGCCGCTTCCCATCGATTACAGCGCGTTTTGCAAAACTGCAATGTCGCTCTCTGTTGCCGTAAGCGTGCCCACAGACTCCTCTGCCGAAAAAGAAGATGAGCCCACCGCAATTGTTGAGAACGGATGCACACTCATTCTCGGAAATACAACAGTACATCTTACCGAGCGAGAGATGAAACTGTACGCCTGCCTCAGAGAAAGCAGCGGCACAGCAGTCTCACGTGAAGAGCTGCGAGAGCGTGTCTGGGAAAACACAGCGGGCGAGGGCACAAACGTGGTGGACGTGTACATCAGCTACCTCAGGCGGAAGCTCACTCCACTGCTCGGTGAGGGCGCGATAATCAGCATCCGCGGTCAGGGGTATATGATGCCCCTGCCCCGTGAATAATCCCGAAATTTCCCATTTTATATATTATAGCACAAAAGTCAAAGAAATACATCATTTTTTGAAAGAAAAATTAAAAAATGTATTCGCTATGCGCCGGGCACAAGGATGCTCATGCCGCTTGCTTATTCAGCTGAACTGGTTCGTTTAGCGTTGTCTATGCTTTCGCATAGAACATAAGAGGTGTAGACGCAGACACCAGCCGAGATTCGACGGAGTCGAACTCGCGAGTTCCCTATGACAAGGAGGGAACTCGGCTTATGAAATCACCCTGCGCCAAGGGAAGAAGAGCTTGAATATCTATCACTTTGTGATATCTATTCTGCGCTGTTCTCCCCTTTGGAAACCCCTCTTGTTTTTGCTACAATCTAAACATAAAGCGACTCACGCCAATGTTATTCATCCGTGATTGCGGTAGAAACGCCCATCAAGTTTGAACTTGCCCGTAAAGTTCGATTGACATGGTTTTCATGTCGAAGTTTAGCTTTTCTCCACCAAGAAGGCTGACGTGTTAAAGGTTAGGGCTGACCCACGGTAAATGATAGCTATAAGTGGCATGAGTGCCTAAAATTATTAACTAAAGTTAGTGCAAAGGGATGGATTCTTAAGGAAGGGAAACAGTGAATGAGATTGACTTGTTCAATCGAAATGAGCTCTTGCCCTTCCTTAAGCGCAGGAGATTCACAAGAGGGTTTTCTGCTTCACTTTACGAGGACATAGTCCTCGGCGGTAGGGTCAGCTTAACTTGATTTTTTGTTCGCCATATACCCTACCTGGGTGATATCTCTTTGGTGCCTAGCGCACAGCGAGAAAAGTCCTTGTGTTCCTCACGAATAGTGTCAACACCTCTTGTGCGCCCCACGCGTAGTGGGAAAAACAAGTTAAACAAGCAAGTTCGGTTGAAGAGTGAAGCCGCAAACAAAACATTTTCACAATATTTTTTCATTTCCCTGTTTACATTTCGGATTCTATAGTATATAATGTAATGTAATATTGAAAGACAGCGACCGGGAAGAAAAGAGAAACACCGATTTTCAGAGAGCGACGGGATGGTGCGACCGCCGTATTCGGATCTCAGATGTGCGCCCGCGAGTCGGCTTGGCGAAGGGAAACTGCGTAGCTATGCCCGTTTTACCCGCGTTATGGGTACTTGAGTAACAAATCAGAGTGGAACCGCGATAACTCGCCTCTGTCGGAAACCGGTCTTCGGTAACCGATAGGGCGTTTTTATTTTAGATCGGAGAATCATCATGGACAGAAACGAAATTAAAATAACATTCACAACAGCGCTGGGCAAGGCGTTCTACCGTCAGATCATGGCGATAAAGGACGACATTGACGCCATCTGCGCCCGTGACCCTGCGGCAAGAAACCGCGCCGAGGTACTCATGCTCTACTCGGGACTTCACG
>SVSK01000022.1 GCA_015064345.1 Oscillospiraceae bacterium
GTTAGGGCTTATTTAAGAGTTTCCCCAAACTCTACCCGCTTATCGCACTTCAAAATCCCCGTCGAAACCTTTACGTCCCCATGAGGATCGGGATCATATTGATCACCAATGCATATATATTATACCCTACCCAAGAGAAAATTTCAATGGGGCAGGGCATTTTTCTATTATTTTTTGTGCTTGGAAATATCAGTTGATAAATGTGACAACTTCCTCAAATGGCTTTCTGTCGCGGAGCGGAGGTTCGATCTCATATGTTCCAATTGGCACGATGAGCACGGGGCGCTCGTTTTCTGCTGTTCCAACGTATTCGCGGCACTTTTCTTCATCAAAGTTGCCAACGAACACACCCGCGTAACCGAGTTCAGCAGCCATGAGGAGCATGTTCTGTGCACAGGCGCCTGCATCCTCTGCAACAAAAATATCAGCTTTCTCCTTGCCCCAGCGTTCTTCGAGGCGTCTGTTATCTTCGGTGATGACTACAGCAACGGATGCATTCTTGATCCACTCCTGCGGACAGATATCCGGAACGAGAGCACTTACCTTTGCCTTGTCGGTGATACAGTAAAGATGCCACGACTGATAGTTACATGCATTGGGTGCACGAAGTCCCGCTTCAAGTATGAGTCGAACGTCATCTGCGGGAATATCTCCGTATGTGAGAGTACGGTTACTGCGGCGCTTGTATACTAAATCCTTGAAATCCATAGTTTACTCCTTAATCATCGTAGTCCCGTCTGCCTTTTGACTTTGTGGCGCGTTCTATCTCACGTCCTGCTTCTGCCTTGGCATCGGATTCTCTCTTGTCCCACAGCTTTTTACCCTTGCAGAGGCCAACTTCCATCTTCACGTTCGATCCCGAGAAATACAGAGAAATCGGCACAAGCGTGTAGCTGTCGCGAGTGGTGTACTGATAAAGCTTCAGAATCTCTTTTTTATGCATCAGCAGCTTCTTGTGTCGCATGGGATCGCGATTGAAGATGTTGCCTTTTTCATAGGGAGAGATGTGCACACCGATTGCATAGAGCTCGCCGTCAATAACGCGACAGAAGGAATCCTTCAAATTTACCTGACCGAGTCTGAGGCTCTTTACCTCTGTACCAAAAAGCTCGATACCTGCCTCGTATGTTTCCTCGACGAAATAGTCGTGACGCGCCTTACGGTTGACAGCAATTATTTTTTTGCTTTGCTTATCCTGTGCCATCTTTATCACCTCGCTTATCATGTAAGAATAATATTACCACAAAACAGCGCAAATTTCAAGAGTGAACTGTCAATAGTCGGGAAATTCTACGGAAAATATGATATAATTAAAATATTACTGAGAGAAAAGCCGACTTCGGTTGTTAAATAAGTGAAATGACGGAAAGGAGTGACGCTGGTGGATAACGGTGCAAGTAGCTACCGCCGTTTTCTCGATGGAGACGACACAGGACTGGGTGAAATTATCAGAGACTACAAAGACGGACTGATCCTTTATCTGAACGGATACGTGAAAAACATCCATATTGCAGAAGAGCTTGCCGAGGATACATTTTTCAAGCTATGCGTCAAGCGGCCGCACTTTTACGAAAAATATTCCTTTAAGACGTGGCTTTATACTATCGGCAAAAATTTAGCGATAAACTACTTGAAAAAGGCATCTTGGACTGCAGGCCTGCCCATTTCGGAATACGAAGATGTTTTGGCGGACGAGGAGTCGCTTGAGAAGGAATATATCAAAAATGAAGAGAAAATCATTCTTCACCGCGCGATTGGCAGCCTTAAGCCTGACTACTCCGCTGTACTGTATCTCGTGTATTTCGAAGACATGAGCAACGACGAGACTGCAAAAATTCTAAAGAAAAGTAAGCGACAGATAGAGAATCTTCTTTACCGTGCAAAAGCAGCACTTAAATTAAAACTTGAAAAGGAGGGCTTTATTTATGAAGAGCTATGAAGAAATGGCAAATGACGTTTTGAAAAGACGAGACGAATACAGAAAAGAACGTGCAAGGCAGGCAAGGATCGTTCGAGGCGTATCCCTGTCCGCCCTGTGCCTGTGCCTATCATCGGTCATCGTGATCGGCGGTTGGACGGCAATTAACCAAAAAAATGACGGTCACGGGAACTTACCTGATCTGCCGCCTGTGAATGAAACGGAGATGCCCGAGACCGACGGATACCACAACACGGACGAAATCGACACGCCCGATACATCAAAGATTCCTACAGCGGACCCTGTGATCGACACCACTCCCGGGCATGACGTGGGAAATCTCCCCACAGAGATACCCGATGACGTGACGATTATACACATCCCGAACAGCTCAGGCTCACTGGCTGATATTTGCATACCGGTCACCACAGAATATCTGCTTGAAAACGCGAACATAGTGGTTATCGGTGAATTCCTCGGCACGGACAGCACAACAGTCACCGAGACAATGCTGTTTATCAGCGAGGGCAGAGTGAAGGTCGCGGAGGTTATAAAAGGTGAGGCTGACTCCGATGATACGCTGCCCATATCATTCTACGGCGGCACTGTACCTGTGGCTCAGATCGTTGAAAGCGTGTCCCCTGCACGGCTTGAAAAATACGGCTGGCTTAATATGACAAAAGAAGAGCAGCAGACATTTTTGATAACATATTCTTCCTCCGTTGATCACGCTGACCTTAAGGAGGGCGAGACATATCTCTTCTTCCTCGGAGACAACGAGTACGGCAACTTTGTCATGTGCGGCGGATTAGGTGCGAGAGAGGTAAATGAAGAGGGTAAGGTGTACAATCCCGACACAAGACTTTATGATGATATACCTGTGATTGCGAAATATTCGTCTCTTGATGAAGCAAAGAATAATGAGATGTACGGAAGGTATCTTCCCGAATACATTCCGGACGGATACCTGGCGGAGAGCATCAAATATATCAAAAGCGGTGGACAGCTATATCTCAGCGGTCTGTGGTCTTGCGGTTACAATGACATAAGCTGGAAGATAAGTGACGCTGATGATTATTCTGACTCTCGCAGAACAAGTGCGGAGGACACGGTGAATTACGATCTGTCGCTTTACCCGATTCCGCGAGCGGAAACAGTACCGGATGAGCTCAGAGAGATAGTTGACGACCCTGTGTTTGATGCGGAAGAGGTTACGCTTGAGGTAATATACCGCCGTGCATACAAGGTGAATGACGCTGGTGATACAGACGGATACAGAATCAATTTCAGTATTCAGATCGGCGACGTTATCATTGACTTGCGTACAAAAGGAATCACGCCCGAGGAGCTTTATTCAATGCTCGGAGACCTCATAGAATAAAACAAACCCGCAGATTTTCGGAACGCTTGAACCGAAGTCTGCGGGTCATTTTTTTATTTGTATGTTTTGTCGATGGAGAAGCCCTTGCCCCAAACCTCGCGGACCGTGCTGACTATCATAAAGCAACCGGGGTCTACGTTTCTGACAAGCTTTTCTATCTTTGCAAGCTCACGGTTTGAGACGACTGTGAGAACGATTTGTTTTTCTTCGTGTGAGTAGCCTCCCTCGCCGTAAAGCATTGTCACTCCTCGGTCAATTTCCGAAAGTATGACGCTTCGTATCTCGCTGTGCTTATCGCTGATGATCTTCACTTCAGTTTTATTTACACCCAGCAACACAGCCTTGTCGAGTACGATCGATGTGAGCAGAAGAAGCAAAATACCGTAAAGCAGATCTTCTGCTGTGTGATAGAAGGTCTGGCAGAGAATAATGCAGAAGTCAAAGACGTAGAGACTGACTGACACGGGGAGCTTAAAGTACCTGTTAAGAATGAGCACGGGAATATCCATGCCACCCGTTGATGCACCTGCGCGGATAACAAGTCCGAGCGCAAGTCCGAGACCGATGCCGGAGAAAAGCACGTTTAGCAGCATGTTGTCGGTGACAAATAAGTCTTCAGGTAAAATTCTGTTCAGCACCTCAAGAAATGCAGGATACAGAAGCGAAGAGAACACCGTTGTCATAACGAATTTCTTCCCGAGAAACACGAGCCCGAGAGCAAGCGCCGCTATATTGAACAGCGCAATGAACAGCGGAATCGGGAAGTCGGTTAAGTGATTGACTACAAGGGAAATACCCGTTGTACCGCTGGACATAAGATTGGCGGGAAGCAGAAACAGCTTGACAGTGCCGGCATAAATAATATTGCCGATCAGTACAAGCGCGGTGCTCTTAAGTAGCGATTTCAGTCGTTTCTTTTCCATCTTATCCTCCGTTGTTCTGTGTTTGTCGGTCAAATAATTATATCATGCGTAGCGTGGAAAGTCAACGAGAAAATACCATTTCCGACAATTGTTGCCATTCAGGATTGAAATTACACGGTAATGTATAATTTTATGCTACAGAGGTAAAATAATATCGTGAAAGTAACATGAGCATGATCTCGAAAGGATATAACAATGTCAGAAAAGGTTAAAGACAAGAAAAGCGGCGGTGCGTTCAGTGTGCTTCAACGAGTTGGACGGGCTTTTATGCTGCCCATAGCACTTCTCCCCATCGCGGGACTGCTGCTTGGCGTGGGAACGTCATTCACAAACACAGCCACGCTTGAAGAATACAATCTCATAGGAATCCTCGGACCCGGAACGGTACTGAACTCGGTTTTCACTCTGCTTGCATCTGTGGGAAGTATAATTTTTGATAATTTGCCTCTGCTTTTCGCCATGGGTGTTGCACTTGGTATGGCGGAGAACGAAAAAGCAACCGCAACTCTTTCGGCTGCAATAGCATTTTTTGTAATGCACCAAACGATAAGCACTTTGCTGAACATAAGCGGCACACTTGAGTCGGGTGAGCTGCATGAGGGTTCTGTGGCAAATGTAGTGGGTATACAGTCGCTACAGATGGGCGTGTTCGGCGGTATCATCGTCGGACTGGGTGTTGCATGGCTGAACAATCGGTTCTACAAGATTCGTCTGCCTAATGTAGTATCCTTCTTCGGAGGTACACGCTTTGTACCTATCATCTCAACACTTGCATACATCGTTGTAGGCGTTATAATGTTCTTTGTCTGGCCGTATGTGCAGGAAGGTATTTATTCCATCGGCAACCTTGTCCTGAAATCAGGGTACGCCGGAACGCTTATATACGGCTTTACAGAGCGAATTCTCATCCCCTTTGGTCTGCATCACGTTTTCTATCTTCCTTTCTGGCAGACAGGTGTGGGCGGTTCTGCGCTTATCGACGGAGTTATGGTGTACGGCGCACAAAATATCTTCTTCTCCGAGCTTGCGTCAGCCTCAACAACACAGTTCTCTGTGGCGGCAACACGCTTTATGAGCGGTAAGTTCCCGCTTATGATATTCGGCCTTCCCGGTGCGGCTCTTGCAATGTATACCTGTGCGAAAAGCGAGAAAAAGAGGGTGGCAGGTGGACTTCTGCTCTCTGCGGCACTCACATCAATGCTCACCGGCATCACGGAGCCTATCGAGTTTACCTTCCTCTTCGTCGCACCGATCCTTTACGTTATTCATTCCATTCTCGCAGGTGCGGCATATATGATAATGCACATTCTGAACGTTGGTGTCGGTATGACGTTCTCGGGCGGTATTATCGACTTGACCTTGTTCGGAATACTGCAGGGCAACGCCAAGACTAACTGGATCATGATACCCATAATCGGTGTGCTGTATTTTATTGTGTACTTCTTCCTCTTCAGATTTATGATACTGAAGTTCAATTATCTAACTCCAGGCAGGGAAGAGGACGGCGGCGAGACAAAGCTGTACACGAGGGCTGACTACAACGCAAAGAAAGAGCGTGGAGAGGGTAAACGCGAAGCGAAGAAGTCAGGCGGAGTGGAGACGTCAAAGCAGATTCTCGAGGGGCTGGGCGGCGTAGATAATATCATCAGCCTTGATAACTGCGCTACGCGACTCCGTGTGTCGGTGAAGGACAGCAGTATCGTGGACGAGGGAAAACTGCGAGAGAGCGGCGCGGCAGGTGTTATTAAGAAATCAGGCGGCGTGCAGGTAGTCTACGGGCCACAGGTATCCGTTATCAAAAGCGAGCTTGAGGACTATATAAATTCTCTATAATCAAAAAGGTATTTGAAAGAAGCGACGAGTTATTAACAACAGTCTATGGATCAATAACTAAAACAAAAATCAAAGCCACCAGTTAAACTAGTGGCTTTTTAATATTTTCAAAAAACTCTTGACAAATCAGTTTATTGATGATAAACTATGGGTGCTGAGTTTACTTAAGATAAACTAAAAGGAAAGCCTGCTATGGTAGAGTACACACTCATAGTTGTTACTTACCTTATTTCAGATTTATCGAATTTCAAAAACGACTTTATATCCGTATTCAAAAACATCGAGGTTAAATTTTTATACTGAAAAATTACGAAAACCGATTTATATATATCTTCTGTAAATAAGAACAAGGTAAATTTTCATTATAATGATCCTCCCTATATTTTAACGATATTTCCGACCTTTGCTTTTTCGCTGATCTCAATTATTTCGCCGCTGTACTCAAGTGTGCCGATCTCGCATTCGTCACCGATAACTGCATCAATGGTGCGGACGGTGTCGGCAATTACATTTTCAAGCTCTACACGGTCAGCTTCAATCAGTTCGGTTGAGAGGTAAGTGGATTTTTTACCTGCTTTTGACGTAAAGACAAATCTTATGGGACCGTCAAAGTGCCTCCTCTTGATTTTGACAGTTCCTCCGCCGATCTGCCCGATTCTGATATCACCGATAGCAGACGAAATTGTGATGTCAATATCCTCCGCGTTAAGAAGTCCGACAACTTTTATACCACCGTTTATCTCAACACACTCTGCAGAGCAGTCGCCACCGACAGAGAGTGCTCCTGAGACGTCAATATCGGTTGCTTCAACATTTCCCGTGATCTTCACAGCACCGCTTCCGTCAAGTGTCTCGCACTTTACATTCCCCTCTACCTTGAACGCACCGGAAACGTCTACCGTGCCCGCGCAGGTGAGATTTCCGTCTACTTTCGCAGATCCGGAAGAATCGAAGGAAGCGCAGTTAATATCTCCGTTCACCTTACCGCTGCCGCTTATTTCTACCTGATTGTATGTTCCGCCGCCAATAGAGCCTTTCCCCGAGATTGATGTGCTTTTGTATGAGCTGTAATCCATTTTATTCGTTTCCTTTCTGATTAGACATTTCGTTTATTTCTCCGGTTATCATCACAAGCGTATCATCATGAATACGAGAAACTCTTTCGATTGAAGCGCTGGCGTGGTGAATTTTTCCTGAGACAGCCTCCACCTTTTCTCGTACCTTGTGGGCAAAATCCTCTGCAACGGAGGCGTTGGGATAACCGTTTGTACTCATATTATTCGTTTCCTTTCTGATTAAACATTTCGTTTATTGTTTCGCTTATCCTCAAAAGCTTTTCCTCAAGATCATGAGAAATCCCATCGATCGAAGCACCGGCACGGCGGATCTTTTCTGAGGTTTTTTCGATCTTATCCCGCACCTTGCTGACAATAGCCTCGGTATCTACGGAGATATCGGCGGTTTTTCCAAGTACAGATGATAGATCGGCAACTATGTCAGCGCTGTCTTCGTTCTGATCTACCACCACGATCGAGTGTATCTTTGACAGGGGAATCTGTGTAGTGCCGCCATCCCATACAATACGAAGCACACGCGGGAGCTCTTGTGAGTTGCCCTTGATCTCTTCGGCAATATTTTCAAGGGACATACTGTCCTTCTTCTCCAGAATCATCTCGATACGTTCACATACAGCTTCCCTGGGGAAGTATGTCTCCTGCCCGGTCACAGCTGACTTCTTCTCAAACCACTCCTCGGGAATCAGTCCCATCCTCTTCCAACGGTATAAAGCACCGTAGGATATGCCGTATTTTTCCAAGAGTTCCTTCTTCGAGATCAGCTCTTCCATTTTCTCACTCCTTTTGAATTATCAAAAACATTGTTGCGTAACATTGTTACGACATAATAATACCATAACATTGTTACGCTGTCAATATGTTTTATTAAAAAAATTAAAAAATACTTAAATTTAAGCAATTTTGCACTTTAGTTGGTTAAAAAATCACTATATCTATTGAAAAAACAGTTGATATTTGCTATAATGTTTAAGGAAATGAAGTAATTGAAAGAAGGTAGTCGTATGATAAAAGTAGAGAACGTATCTTTTTCTTACGGCAAGCATGCTGTTCTTCGGGGATTGTCCTTTTCAGCTAACGAGGGCGAGTGTGTTGTTCTTGCCGGTCCTAATGGGTCAGGTAAGTCTACCATGCTCTCGATTTTGACCGGTGTAATAAAGCCGGGCAGTGGCAAGACAGAGATTGACGGCAAGATCGGATACGTTCCGCAGGGAAGTGCGCTCTTTGAAGATTGCACGGTTCTTGAAAATCTGAAATTCTTTGCCGATATTGCCAAGTCAAGTATTCCCGATAAATTGCCCTTTTCCGTGGAGCAGATCAAAAATCGCAAGGTATCACATCTGTCAGGCGGAATGAAGAAGCAGGTGAGTATAGCATGTGCATTTATAGGTGAGCCGAGTATCATACTGCTTGACGAGCCCTGCGCTGCCCTTGATATCGACTTCCGCGACGAGATGATCGACATGGTGAAGGCCTGGAAGTCAGAAGGCAGGACAGTTGTTTACGTAGGTCACGATCCACGGGAGTTTTATGAGACGTTTGATAGGATAGTGTTCCTTGACGACAAGCCTGTGATCTACAACAGAGCTGACATTTCCGATGATCTGGTCAGCGAAACACAGTTTGAAACATTATACAAGAATGTTATATCCAAAATATCAAGAAAGTGAGAACCATTATGAAGACAACAAGAAGACCTATGTGGATGAGACTTTCCGCAGTCATTATTGCAATCTCAATGCTTATGTGCATTTTTGCAGGATGCCAGAAGAAAGAGGAAAAAGAAAAGACTCCTATGGAGTTTTTGAGAGAAGCGATAAACAACACGCTTGATACTGCGGCAGCGCAGGTAGAAGAAACAGAGATCAGCGATTTCTGCGGCAGTGCTGAAGTAAAACTCAACCTTGCCGAGATCGAAATGCTTAAGGATTACATGGCAGGTCTTGAGGGATTTGGTATCGAGGCGTCTGCGAAGGTGTATCTTGATACAGCAAAGCCTGCAGCGGCTCTTACAGTTGCGGCGGGTGGCAGCGGTCTCCAGATCATTGACGCACTTATGTATCTTGATCAGAGCAATCTTGCCCTTGACCTTGGCGGAATGCTTCTTGACGGTGCATACGGCATTAACCTTGAAGATTTTGAAGAAAACTTCGACTCTTCCATCTTTGGACCTGACGGCGCATACAGCCTTGGCTACAGCTATGACGAGCTTGTGGATATGATCGGTGAAGTGTCAGGCACTTTTGCAAGCATATCTACAGTGGATGAGGAACTCGCGGCAAAGGCAGAGGCTTTCCTTAAGGAATTCGGAGATACTATGACCGCGACTGTTGAAGAAAACTGCGAGGTTAAGAAGGAAAGCGGCTCTGTAAAGGTCGGCGATACCGATGTTGATACCGAGGACATTGTTATAACATTTGACGCTGTTGCAGCAGCTGAAGTACTGGAAGACATGGCTATTTTCCTCCGCGATGACGAAAACGCTCTCGATGTAATCGAATATGCATATGACCTTTATGCAGCATATGGGCTTGAAATCTACTTTGCTTCTGATTCGGGAGAATATTATGATCTTATCGACGAATTCCTCGCTGAAATCGACGATCTTAAGGCAGATGCTGCTGAAGAAGAAGGCGAAGTTGAGCTTACATTCCACGTTAACGCTGATGAAAATGAGCTCATCGGTATCAGCATGGATACTATTGACATGGAAGAACCTGTTGATATGGAGATCCTTTGGGGCCCCTCTGTTGAAGAGTTTAACACAGTTAGCCTTGTAGCCGACATTGACGGCGAAAAGACAGAGGCACTCTTCACAATCGACGAAGAGAATACAGACAGCAAGTACAAGGCAACTGTTAACTTTGAGCTTAATTCCGATTACGAAGAGATTACTGTGGTTGGCGGCGTTGAGTGGGATAAGACCAGCGGTGCGGCTACTGTTTACATGGAAATGGACGGTGAGGAGCTCCGCGCTGAAGCTAACATCAAGGTTGAGGGTGAGAAGATAAACATCGCGCTGGGCAAGATCACAGTTCCCTATGAAGAGCCCATTGATCTTACAGGTGTTTACATTACCATTAACAAGAACGACGTAATGCCTACAATTTCCGAATACACAGATCTGCTCACAATGACAGAGGCTGAATTTGACGAGCTTATCATGAGCATCTACGATCTCATTGATATGTTCGGCTAATATGCTCGGCAAAAACTGATTAATTAAGTAAATTTTGAACCGCAAGGGAGGACGCAGTATGTTCAGACGCGACTTGAAGCTGTTTTTCAAGTGCCTTACATCCGCACTTCTGTCCTTTGCGGTTCTTGTTGTTATTTGTATCGCGGCAGTTGTTGCGATCATGTATGGCGGAGATGACTCAAACGCGCTTCCGAAGGTTGTTGTGGTTGACAATGAGGATTCAAGACTTAGTAATATGATCTTCTCACTGGCTTCCAGCATGGATATGGTTCTTGAAATCATGGAACCCGAGTTCATGACTGAAGAAGAGGCGATGATCGAACTTGAAAACGGCAGATGCTCGGCGGTGGTCATCCTTCACGACGGCTTCACCAAGGATATTATGCATGGCGCAGAGGGTCACGGTACTATTATCGTTCCGTCTGCATTAAGCGCACAGGCTGACGCGGTTTGTGAGATAGCCAAGTTTGCCGAAACTCTACTCATGGCAGGACAGTACGGTGTGTTCTGCGGTGAGGAAATGATCGACGAGGCAGATTTGTGGGGAGACTACCCCGACTATACATATGACTCGAATATTATGCTGTTTGGAGAAGCAGTGGCGGGAAGTGCAGATTATTTTGAAATAGAGGTAATGGACTATTCCGGCACAGGAATGCACACTTTCCCGTACTACGCCATGTGCTGGACTATTGCGCTGTTGTTCCTGGTAGCGCTGTTCTTTTGCGGACTTTTCACGGAGGATCTGAACAGAGGAATGCTCACACGACTGTATTCCTACGGAGTAGGTCATGCCGGATTCATGTGCGGAAAGATGGTAACAACATTCGTTTTCAGACTTGTACTTGCTCTCGGTGCGATTTTTGCGATAGATGTTTCCGGACTCTCGCAAATCAACTGGGCGGCAATTCCGTTTTTGCTTATTGCTGTTGCATATATCACGCTTATTGCTTCCGCATTGACTGTGTGCTTCGGTGACGGTATTACGAGCCATGTTTTGCTTTCTGTGTGCGGTCTTCTCTTGTGCGGCGGCATCGTTCAGAGACAGCTTCTGCCTCATTTCATCCTGCGTATTGGGGACTTCACACCGTTTGGCGGAGCAAAAGCGCTTATCTCTCCCATGTTTGGCGCTCCTGTTGACATTCCCGTAATGATCGCAGCTCTCCTGTACTCCGTGATAGCCGTTGTTGCGATTTATTTGAAGCTTCGCTTTACACTCGAAGGGAGACGTGCGGTATGAAATACTTGATACTTGCTTTTAAGCGTGCAATTCGTACTGTATATGTGCCAATACTTCTTGTGCTGTGTGCAATAATCGCGTTCTTCGCACCGATGATCAGTGAAGAGGAAGAACTGCCAAAGGCTGCTGTTTATTCTGCTGACAAAAGTGAAATGGCGGGGCGCGTGGTGGATTATCTTTCAGAAAATCTTTTTGTAGAATGTGAAAGTGAAGAGATTTTACGCGAAAAGATAGCACGCGGAGAGTATAACTGCGGCTTAGTGATAAACGATGGCTTTGAACAACGGGTGAAAGATGGCGACACGGATGAGCTTGTTCTCTTCCTGACCACTCCCTCCACCTACATTTCAATGATATACCAGAATCACGTTTTGGCAGCGATATATAAAGAATATGCTCCGTATATCACAGCATCGCTTATAGATGACGACCATTTTTCTGACGAAGAAGTAATCGAGCGTTACTCTGACATGATATCTGAGGGTGGACGCTTCACCTTTGAGGTTGAGCGTGAGGATAGCGCGATAGTTGGAGAGGATAACAGAGCGTTTGCCTATACTGTGGGACTCTCCGCACTGATAATCTTTGCACTTATTATGTATGGTGTGAAAAGTGCTGTGACTTCGGATCTCGAAACTATGAGAAAGCGTATCGGTGCAGGACGCGCTGTTGCCTATTCGGTTATACCGTCCCTTTCAGTCAGGGCTGTGAGCGTCGTGGCGGCTTTCTCGGCAGGTATTGTCCTATCTGCGGTATGTAATGGGGACGCGGAACTTATGGGCGTAATCGGCGCTGTGGTGATCTACACGCTTCTTGTGACAGCATTTGGCGTGGCAGTGGCATCAGTGTGCAAGAATCCCAAGGTTATAGAGATCATCACGTTCTTTATCCTTGTGGGCGGTCTGGTGCTGTGCCCGATCTATTACGATATTTCAATAGTTGTTCCCTGGGTTGGAACTTTCCGAAATATCCTGCCGGTGTATTGGCTGTGGCTGTGCAACGAAAGCATGATTCTGATGCTTGCGATAACAGTGATAATGTTACCGGCCTCGTTTTTATTGCTGTACGTTACGGCAAAGAAAAGAAAATAAAGAAAATGCGTACATTCAAGCGAGTGTACGCATTATTTTTTGTTATTCGATCTCTATTATCTCACTACCGCGAGTAAGTCCACCCTCGCTAAATGAGTCAACGGTCAGGTGATACTTAACTCCGCTTATTAGGCATCCGATCTCAAGCTCGCATTCACCGAATACTGTGTAGTGAATGTGCATCTCATCAGGATCAACGCCAAGTCGGACTACGTAACCCTGTGCTCCGTCTACTTTATCCCAGTAAACTGCAATGCGTGTTGCATCCTCAAGTCGAGATGCCTTAGCCTGAGGTGCTACAGAGGGCTTATCGCCAAAGGAATCTCCGAATGCACGTATACCGCTCACCGCAAACTTTCCTTCTCCCGGAGCCTCAGAGAAGCTTGTGAGCTTGATGTAACGTATCTGCATAGCATCATCAAGCGGGAAGTAGGGGTGGGAGTTCAGCGATTCATTTTCTTTCATATCGACAAGCGTGGTGTAGTCCTCACCATCTGCGGAAACTTCAACGGTGTACTTGTACGCACCGTAGCTGCCGCTATCCGTGACCTTTGTGTCAAGATCGCCGAAGTTTACCTGAAGCGCACGGATGCTGTATACATTGCCGAGATCGAGCTTTACCCATTCGCCCGCATTTCCGCTTTCTGCACACCAGAGAGTGGATGGATTTTCATCGCAAATATTCTCCGGTCCATGCTCACTGTCTCGAGAGGATGAAGCTTCAGCAGATTTGCCGTAGGAGAGAAGCTCCCAGCCCATGTCGGGTGTTTCAAAGGGCGTAGGATTATCTACAGGATAGGACATTGGGTAGTCTGTGCGGAAGGTGTTTGTGTACAGCCTGCCATCGCCTGCGTGCTTAACGGGATAAAGAGCGATTCTTCTTTCAAGTCCGTGATTAACGTTGACTGATGTAGTAGCAACTCTCCACCATCTGCCTTCCTTATCCTCGAACATACATCCGTGACCTGCACCTCGAACAAATCCCGTGGGCTTAAACGCTACAGGACTGTTGTCGCACAGAGTGTACGGACCCATTGGAGCATCTGCAGTGCAGCAGCCGTCAGCGTATGTCCAGAATTCTGTGCCGGGAACGGCAAACGTGAGATAGTATTTGCCGTTATGCTTGTGAAGCCAAGCTCCCTCAAGCCAGCAGTCTTCTTCGATAAGATCATTGTTCTGACCTTTTCTCTCAAATCCGTGGTTGATTTTGTCCTGATGGTAAACTGCTACAGGGCCCTCAACGATGTTCATGTTGTCGTTCGGGTCAAGCTTCCAAAGGTAAAGAGGCTCTTCGGGACTGCAACCGTCACAAACATAAACGTATCCGTCATTTTCATCATAGAAAAGGGAAGGGTCGGCAAAGCTGTGCGGGAAGTTTACATTCTCCCATGAATCGGGGTCGTCGGGATTCTCGGAGGAAAGTATTCCCGAACCGAAGAACACAAGATACATCTTATCTCCAATGACGCAAGCACCGGGAGCGTACAGATGGAACACGGAATACTTGTCCATATCTACATTGATGTGCTTCCACTCTGCCAGGTCTTCCGATACGAAATATCCGTAGGCACTTGAGAAGAAAAGATAGTATTTCCCCTTGAAGAGAATGACGAATGGATCGGCACCCTCGCGGGCATTGATAAATCCACGGTAATGGTAGGGCAAGTCAAGGGGATTGCAGAAAGTGCGTTTGTTCATTGTATATCTCCGCTTATGTCAGATTCCAACTCTGTTGATTCCTTTGCCTGTTTCGATGAATGATGCAAGATTAGCCTCCATAATATTCATAAGACGAAGTCTTGCTTCAACGGACGTCCATGCGCAATGAGGTGTGATTACGGTATTGGGAGAGGAGAGCAGGGGGTTTGCGGGGTCTGCAGGCTCCTTGGCAAGTACGTCAAGTCCTGCACCGGAGAGCTTACCGGAGCAAAGTGCCTCAGCAACGTCAGCCTCATTTAGAACTGCGCCACGGGATGTGTTGACGATCACTGCACCGTCTTTCATCTTTGCGATCATCTCACGGTTGACCATACCCCGTGTTTCGTCGGTGAGAGGGCAGTGGAATGAGATATAGTCTGATTCAGCGAGAAGTCTTTCGGGGGTACAGAACTCAATTCCGTTCTCGATTCCTTCAGTCTTGCTTCTGCGGGTAGCCAATACCTTCATATCAAATGCAAGGCAGATCTTTGCAAACTTCATACCGATGGCGCCGCAACCGTAAACGCCGACAGTCTTTCCCGCAAGCTCTACAAAGCGGCTTTCCTGATATCTGAATCCGGGTACACCTGTCCACTTGCCGTCTCTGACCATGTTGCGATATCCTTCAAGATCAAACGCATTTGCAAGAAGCAGGGAAAACGCTGTCTGTGCAACGGAAGCTGTGGAATAACCGGGTACGTTGCAGATCTCAACACCGCGAGCACGGCATTTTACAACGTCGATCATGTCATATCCTGTGCCCATTGCGGAAACAAACTTCAGATTAGGGCACTTTTCGAGGACTGCCTCGCCTATCTTTACTCGGTTGGTGAATACGCAGTCTGCGTCTCCTATAGCATCTGGTGCCTCAGCATCGGACAGCTTATCGTAAACGGTAACCTCGCCGTATTTCTTTAGATAATCCCAGGAGAGATCTCCGGGGTTAACGGCAAAACCGTCAGTAACAACTATTTTCATATTAAACTCCGTTAGTTAAACAAATTCTCACCGTCGTGAGCAAAGAAACCGCAGCCTCTGCCGGATATCATGTCGTGGGTCGCAAGATAATCGGCAAAGCGTCTCTGAAGCTCTGTATCTCTTGGCAGCTCTGAGGGAATAAAGCTTTCTCTCTTGCCGAAGACTCGCCACAAATCGCGGTGATTCTGGGCGTCGTCTCGGTGGATAATGTCGAAATTGTCCATAAACTTCAGAATATTGGAGTTTTCCTGCATGAATTCACGGTTGCCGGGCCAAAGAAGCCATGTGCTGCAGATAAATACCGCCTTGCCCTCGCAACCGAAATAGCGGTAAGCCTGCTTGAATGAATCCTTAACCAGCTCATCCTTCAGTCCGCCATCCTCGGGAATGTGTATGTTGATGACAGGGTCGCCGCCCTTTACCGTTAGTCCGTGCTTTTCCCAAACAAGATTGTTGTGACAGGGGATGATCTCATATTCAAGTCTTCCGAGTCTTACGAGATCGTTAGAGAAGAAGCGTGTAAGCCAGTCAAGCTGATCGTGAATACCGACGTGACCGTGGTCCTTCATGCAAACCTTTGACCAGATAGTCAGCTCACGCATTGAATCAAAATATATCCTCTCGGAGTGACCCTTTGCATCGTATACTTTCTTTGCATCAACTGCGAGGAGCATATATATTGCAAGCCACACGAGGTCAGGCTCAAGAGAGAGCTTGTCTGCGAGGGCATCATAGTGTTCGCGGTTTCTCATGTCGGCCTTAAGCGCTTCAAACTCAGCAGGGCAGTTCTTCAGTATAATTTCGCAAACAGGAGCGACTGCGGAGAAATATTCTTCAGGGAGACCGATGCCTGCGGAGAGCGCTTCAATATCGTATCCTTTTGATTTAACAAAATTGGTGTTTACCATAATTACCTCTCAAAATGTTCGTTTATAGCATTATATCATAAACTGTCACGTCGGGCAAGTGATTGGCTGAAAAAATGCAATAAAAAACAGCCGCACGTTTGTACGACTGTTAATATGTGTATTTATTCGTCCTCGTCCTCGGATTCTTCGTCGTCGGGAACGATAACCTGAATCGTAGCCTCGGAGATCTGATGATCCTCAACGCGCTTAACGTGGATCTTAAGATGCTTGGTCTCAAGATTGATATCCTGCTCACCTTCGTCGGGGATGATACCGAGTGTGCCGAATACAAGTCCGGTAAACGTATCGAATTCGCCTCTGTCAAGAGAGATTTCGGCTTCCTTTTCAATATCGTCAAGCTCAATATTGCCTGTGATCTCCCAAGTATCTTCACCGATCTTCTTCATCTTGGGCTCGTCACCGATGCTGTCGGATTCGTCCTCACCGAGGTCACCTACGATACATTCAACAAGGTCATTGATCGTAACGATACCGATGATTCCGCCGTATTCGTCAAGAACAACAGCGAGGGTGTTGCCGCTCTTCTTCATGTTTCTGAAGAGAACGTCTGCTTTTATATTTTCAGGAACGAAGTATGCGGGTCTGACAGCTTCCTTCATAACGTTTTCTCTGGACTGATCGTCGAGACGGAAGTAGTCCTTTGCGTTGAGAATACCGATAACGTTGTCAGCGGAGTCCTCACAAACAGGGTAGAGTGTGTGACGGAACTTGTGGATGATCTGTTCCCACTCTTCCATAGACTCTTCCATCCAAAGGAAAGCAACGTCTGTGCGGTGAGTAGCTATTTCAGCTGCTGTAAGGTCGTCAAACTCAAATACGTTCTTGATAAGTTCTTTTTCATCGTGGTCGATAGTACCGCTTTCAGCACCTGCGTCAACCATCAGTTTGATCTCTTCTTCGCTTGCCTGCTCATCCTCTTCGTTGGGGTCAATACCGAGAAGACGGAGAACCGCATTATTGGAGATGGTAAGGAACCATACAACCGGCTTGAAAAGAGTGGACATCGTGCAAACCAGCCCTGAGAGAGACAGAGCAAGCTTTTCAGCCTTTTTCATTGCAACACGCTTGGGAACAAGTTCGCCGAATACCAGCGTGAAGTATGAAAGAACAAGGGTGATAAAGATAACTGCAAATGTGTCCAGTGTGCTTTCGGGAATCGTAACGCCGAGATCGATAAGCCAGTTAACGATAGGCTCGGAGAAATGGTCTGCCGCAAAAGCACTTCCGAGGAATCCGGCAAGAGTGATAGCTACCTGAATGGTAGACAGGAACTTTGCGGGTTCGGCGGTAAGCTTAAGCAGGCGTTTAGCCTTTTTGTTTCCTTCCGATGCAAGCTTCACCAGCTTCATTTCGTTTACGGAAAGAATCGCTATCTCCGCGCTTGCGAAAACAGCATTGAGTGCGATGAGAATTACCTGAATAATTAACAATATCGCTGCAGAATCAGGATCCAAAATAAAAAATACCTCTTTCTATGTATTGAAGACTAACCAAGCCTAGTGTGGCAGAGAACGTGCTGTCAGATTTGCCCACATTCTTTATTAATGCGCGCAGGGAGGTGACACGTGACGTACTCGCTGTCGAAAATCTTCAACGTGTGTTTATATGCGTTCAATTTACTATTATAATGTATATGAATGCTTTTGTCAAGGGAAAAGCTGCTTTTTCGATGAAATATCTTGCCGCAAAAAACGTAAAAGTGAATTTTGCAATTTGTTAATATATTGTTTGACAATTGTTCACTAAAACGATGCTGCTTTTTGATATATAGTATAATGAGGGAGGTTGGGAAATATTTCAAATCCACCCTCTGGACGTTTGGTAGAGTAGAAATAAAGAAGAAAAAGAAAGGTAAAAAAACATGACAATTTTTGACGCACTTACACTTATCGGCGGCCTGTGTCTCTTCCTTTTCGGAATGAACATTATGGGCCAGGCACTTGAAAGACGTGCAGGCAGCAGTCTTCAGACGCTTCTTGGGAAGCTTACAACAAACAAGTTTATGGGATTTCTTACCGGTCTCGGCGTGACAGCAATAATTCAGAGTTCATCCGCAACAACTGTTATGGTTGTCGGATTTGTTAACTCAAGTCTCATGACACTTCGTCAGGCAATTAATGTAATAATGGGTGCAAACGTAGGTACTACCGTTACAGCATGGATCCTGTCACTTGGCGGTGTCAGCGGAGACAGCATTGTACTTAAGTTGCTTAAGCCTATGTCGTTTACTCCCGTGCTTGCACTGATCGGTGTAGTATTCTATATGTTCTGCAAATCCACCAAAAAGAAGGACACCGGTACTATTCTTCTTGGATTTGCAACACTTATGTTCGGTATGGATATTATGACGGGCGCTGTATCCGGACTTAAGGATATTCCTGCATTCCAGGAGCTGTTTGTTATGTTCCGGAATCCTATCCTCGGCGTGCTTGCAGGTGCATTGCTTACCGCGTTGCTTCAGTCAAGTTCTGCGTCCGTTGGTATTCTTCAGGCACTTGCAATGACAGGTGCAGTATCTTACGGTGCGGCAATTCCGATCATCATGGGTCAGAACATCGGAACTTGTGTCACAGCGATCATCTCATCTGTCGGTACAAACAAGAACGCAAAGAGAGCATCCCTTGTGCATCTTTCATTTAACGTAATTGGCACAGCTGTTTGGCTTGCAGTATTCTGGGCAGCTGACATGATATTCTCCCCTGCGCTTTTCGGTCAGTCAGCCACAATGGCGGGCATCGCTATAGCTCATTCAATATTCAATATTGCCTGCACATTGCTTCTTCTCCCCATGTCAGGACTTCTTGAGAAGTTGGCATATAAGCTTGTTCCCGATGCAAAGACACCTGAAAAGCATGTTGAACTTGATGAGCGTCTCCTCGTTACTCCCTCCGTTGCGCTTGAACGCTGCAATATTATAGCTCACGATATGGCAAAGGTTGCAATTGGCGCCATGAAGAGCAGTCTTAGCTGCCTTACCGCGTATTCTGCGGAAACTGCAACCGCTGTTCGAGAAGCAGAGGAGAAAACGGACCATTATGAAGATGTAATAGGCACCTACCTTGTAAAGCTCAGCTCCCACCAGATAAGCGAGCATGACAGTGCTGAATCAACAAAGCTTCTTAAGATCATCGGTGACTTTGAGAGAATTTCCGACCATGCGGTAAACATTGTTGAGTCTGCAGAGGAAATGAAGGAAAAGAAGATCGTGCTGTCTGCTGCGGCTTCTTATGAGCTTGATGTTATTTGCAAGGCAGTAGAAGAAATACTTGATCTTTCTCTTGAGGCTTTTGTAAATGAGGATGTTAAGACTGCCTCTGCGGTTGAACCTCTCGAACAGGTTATCGACAAGCTTAAAGAAGTTCTCCGTACCGCGCACATCATACGTCTCCAGAAGGGTGAATGCAGTATTGAGACAGGCTTTGTATGGAACGATATCATTACCGGTCTTGAGAGAACAAGTGACCACTGCTCCAATATCGCAGGCGGTGTAATCGATGCGGCTGAGAACAACCTGAACATTCACGAATCTCTCCGTGTAATGAAGTCAGATAGTGAATTCTTCAAGACAAAGTACAAGGAATATGCCGAAAAATACGCCATCAAGAGCGTAAATGCATAAAATAAGCAAAAAAATAAACGGTAGAACAATCTACCGTTTTCTTTTTTATTTGGATTCAACCTTTACGGGAGCACCTGTTTCCATGGACTTGTTGCAGGCGAGAGCAAATTCAAGAGATTTGACCGCATCGCTGTAGTCGGAGAGGATCTTGCTGCCGTCTCCGGAAATAACAGCCTCGATAAACGTTCTGTCACAGATCAAAGAATCATTTTCCTCTCTGTCGCTCATCTCAAAAGTGCGTTCACCCACACAAATGAGCTTTCCCGATTCTTTGAGTTCAGCCTCTTCTTCCTTGCGTATTTCGGTCTTTTTGCCGACGAGAGTAAGCTTGTCTGTTATTTTAAGTTCTGCACGACAGTCTCTGGATGAGAAAACGATCTTTGAGTCAAAGGAGTATTTGTCCGTGGAGTAACAGCCTGAACCGATGGTGCCCACTGCGCCGTTTTTGAATTTTATCACGGTAACGGAGCAGTCGTCTGTGTTGTAATCGGTTACACCCTTAACGAAACCTCGGGTGTTATAGGAGAATACCTCCTCGGGCTCGCCCATTGCATAGCGTATCATATCAAGCTGGTGTATGCTCTGCTCAACAAGCTGACCGCCTGAAAGCTCCTTGTCTCTCCACCAGAATGCGGAGGGAACGTTGCCGATTCGAGTGCAGTCAACGTAAATTATCTCGTTGCTTTGGCAGAATGAACGGGCATGAGCGGCAATGAGTGAATATCTGCACTGGAATCCTACAGAGGTGATGAGCCCTTTGGATTCGGCAGCATCTCGAATCTGTCTTGCAGTGTCAAGATCAATTGCCACAGGCTTCTCAACAAAGAAGTGTATGCCCCGACGGATCACTTCGCGCTCAATGTCCCCGTGGCAATACGGCGGCACGCAAATGTAAACTATATCGGGGGCGAGCTCATCAAGCATTTTTTTGTAATCGGTGTAAGCCGCGCCACCTTTAGCCAGTTTTACGCAGTCAAGTGCTCGCTCCTCGTCATAGTCACAGAATCCGACTACCTCTACCGAGTCACAGAGCGATAATAGATTATTCAGATGCTGTTTTCCAATTCCACCGCAACCGATGAGACAAAGCTTTTTCATGTTAACGGCCTCCTTCGACGTCAAATATATATATTTTTGTGTTAAATTTACTCATTGAACTTGAATTTTTCAAGATACAGTATATACTATTATTTGTAGAGTGTCAAGAAAAGTGGCACATAAAAATGTAAATCACCAATATTTTACCCGAGTGAGGATAATATGAAATTACTGCACACATCGGACTTGCACCTTGGACTGAGGCTTTGCGAGAATCCGATGAATGAGGACATAGCACATCTTTTGAATGAGATAATTGAAATAGCAGAAACCGAGAGCTGCTCTGCGGTCATCGTTGCGGGAGATATATACGACAGAAGCAATCCGGGAGCAGATTCCGTTGCCATATTCGACCGATTTGTCACTGAGCTTTCCCGCCGCGGTATTGCCTTGCTTGCAGTTTCGGGAAACCACGATTCACCCGAGAGGGTAGCGTACATGTCGGATATTCTCGGCAGCATGGGTGTGCATTTTTCTCCCGTATACAGCGGCAAGATTGAGCCGATAACTATTTCCGATGAGTTCGGCAATGTGCACTTCTGGCTTCTGCCTTTTCTGCGCCCGTCAACTATACGAGGACTCCACGAGGATTTCACAGGCGAATCATACACGGATGCCATGCGCTACGTTATCGAACGCATGAACATTGACACCGTTTGCCGCAACGTGCTTGTAACGCACCAGTTTGTTGTGGGAAGCAATACAGACGATGCTGAAAATGTGGGCGGTATCATGGCTGTTGACTCTTCTGTGTTCGACAAATTTAGCTATACCGCGCTGGGTCATCTTCATACTGCTCACAATGCAGGACGGGATAATGTACGTTACTGCGGTTCTCCTCTCAAATGCTCATTCTCTGAGGTGGATGACACAAAGACTGTTGACATTGTGGATATAGATAAAGACGGCAAGCTTTCCGTAAAAGAAGTGCCTCTGCATCCGCTTCGTGATATGCGTGAGATCAGAGGATCATACGACGAAGTCATGTCCCTTGAATGGCGTGAGAGAGTTGGACAAGATGACTATTTACGCATTGTACTTACAGACGAAGAGGACGTGCAGGATGCTGTTGCAAAGCTGAGAACGGCATACCCGAATTTGTTGCGTCTTACATATGACAACAAGAGAACCCGGGAATACCGCAGTACAGACTCCGTCGAGAGGGAAGAGATGGAGGCTTTGCGACCACTGGACGTTTTCTGCGAACTGTATGAACTGCAGTATAACGATATTCCCGATGAGGATATGATGCAAACTGTAAGAAGATTTTTTGATGAGATACGAAACGAGGAGAGCATATGAGACCGCTGAAACTGAAGATGCAGGCATTCGGTCCATATGCCGGAGAAACCGAACTGGACCTTGCGCCTCTGACCAAAGGTGGATTGTACCTGATCTGTGGTGATACAGGCTCCGGCAAGACCATGCTTTTCGATGCGATAACGTATGCTCTATACGGTGAGCCCAGCGGTAATACCCGTGAAGCATCAATGCTCCGAAGCAAATACGCAAAGCATGAGGATATGACCTATGCTGAGCTCTGCTTCGAGAACGGCGGACGTATATATAAAGTCTACCGCGAATGGGGTAAGGAGAGACTGAAGAAGGGTGAACTTGTCGAGGAACGCTCAACTGAAGCGTGGCTTGAATACCCCGACGGACGGCGTGTGAACAAGCACAGAGACGTAACAGCCGCTGTGTGTGACATAATCGGACTGGACAGAGAAAGATTCCGTCGTACCGTTATGATCGCTCAGGGAGAATTCCGTGAACTGCTGCTCACAAAGACGGACAAACGCATGGAGATACTTCGCAGTATATTCAAAACGGAGCTGTTCGCTGATTTTGCGAAAAAAGCCAAGGAAGAATATAGCGCAGAGAGTAAAAATGCAGAGCTGCTCCGTGGCAGTGCCGAGAGCTGTGCGGCAATGATGAGCGTGTCAGAACCCGAGGTGCGTGAGGTGCTGGAGAAGGTGCCTTATGTTCAGGTGTCAGAACTGAAAAAATGCGTGACAGAGCTTATCATATCCGAGAGGGAAACAGTTGATGAAATAAGAACGGAGCTTGAGAAGGTCTCAAAAGAGGCAAAAGAGATTAATGAGCTGTTCATTCGCTCGGAATCTGACAGAAAAGCAGAGAATACGAAGTCAGAGCTTCAGAAGACGCTTGAAATTGCTGAACGCAAGCTTAATGAGGCAGAATCAAGACTTGAAGAAAGTGAAAAGCATGCAGGTATAATAGCGCTTTTCAATGAAAAAATAGCACAATACCGTGCAATATCAGCCGCATATGACGAGCTTGAGACGCTGAATTCTGCACTCACCGAAGCCATAGCACAAAGAGATAAAACAGAATCTCAGCTTAATAAAACCAAAACACGAATAGAGGTAATATCAGCAGAGTTTGACGCGCTTTCACAGTCAATTGCTGAATTTAACGAAAAACTTTCCGTGATCGCAAAGGCTGGGGCAGAGCGTGAGAAGGAAGCGGAAAGCGTACGCATTATCGAAAAGCGGCTGGCTGTTGTAAGAAGCTGTAAAGATTGTGCAGAAAAGCTCGGTATTGCCGAAGACGAGTACAAAATTGCATCAGCAAAAATGCTCGCAGCCAAAGAACTCTACACTGCCAAAACAAGAGAATATTTTGACTCTATCGCGGGTGTTCTCTCTGCCGGACTTCTTGAGGGTGTGCCGTGTCCGGTTTGTGGATCGACCGACCATCCGGCTCCTGCTGTGATAGACGGTAACGCGGTCACAAAAGAAGAACTTGACCTGCTGGCTTCAGAGAGTGAAAAAACCTCAACAGAAGCTGAAGCGGCTGCTGTTCGTGTTCAGGTATTACGAGCAGATCTGGACAGATTGACTGAGGAAATATGTACCTTTGCCCCCTGCGGACAGAGCATTCCGGAGACTGAAAAGAGCCTCTCTGAAGAATTCTCGCGCCTGAACGAGAGAGTTTCTGAACTTGATACCGTTGCTAAAGAAAAAGCGACTGTGCAAAGGGCCCTTGCCGATGCTACGGACAAACTTGAGCGCGCGAATGTTCTTCTTGACACCGATAAAGCAAATCTTGTAGAGTTGACCGCGTCATTGTCGGCACTTTCTGCTGCGGTGAATGAAAAAACCGCACAGCGAGACAAAACTGCGGAGAAATTGCCTTTTGAGTCTAAAGAAAAACTCGAAGCGGAAATTACACGGCTGACTGCGCAGTCTGAAGAGCTTCTTGCCATTCTCGAAAATGCGAAAGCTGCGAAGAAATCCGCTGAAATGGAGCGTGAAGCGGCAAGAGCGGGACTGTTAACCTTGTCTCAGCAGCTTGCCAACAGTATTGCTGACAGGTATGATGAGCTACAGGCACTCACGGGCGAATATGACCGCATGACCGAGCAGACAAGATTCCGTCTTGTGGAGGTTGAAACTGCGGCTGAAAAGAACCGTGGCACATCTTCAATGCTTCTGCGGACAATGCTTCAGCTTGAGAAGTGTGAAAAGCGTTTATCTACTCTCGCAGAAATATCCGACACGGCTAACGGAACTGTCAAGGGCAAGGACAAGATCATGCTTGAGACCTTCTGGCAGATACGCTTGTTTGAGCGAATAATTCGCAGGGCTAATATCCGCCTGATGCAGATGACTGACGGCAGATATGAGCTGAGACGTCGCAAGACATCTGCAGACCAACGAGGCAAGAGCGGACTTGAGCTTGATATTGTCGACCATTGGAATGGTAGCGTTCGCAATGTAAGCACACTTTCCGGTGGCGAGTCATTTGCGGCATCTCTTGCGCTAGCGCTGGCGTTGTCAGACGAAACCGAAGCTGAAGCAGGCGGAGTGAAAATTGACGCAATGTTTATCGACGAGGGCTTTGGCTCGCTTGACGATACGTCACTTGAGACAGCACTTACCGTTCTTGAATCTCAGTCGGGCGGTCGCTCTGTGGGTATCATCTCCCATGTTGGCGCACTCCGAGAGAAAATCGAGAGAAAGATCCTTGTCACCAAGCACGGCGGCGAGAGCAGGGTGAGAATACAGTAAAACGGCAGTAAATTCGCCCAAAACTTGACTTTAGCTCCCCTATGTGCTAAAATATTACATAACAAAAATACACTAAAAAGAAGGTTTTATTCTGGAAAACACAAATAAAAGAGGCTCGTTCCTTCAGGGGGCGTTTATCCTCACAATATCCACCGCATTCGTTAAGATAGCGGGACTTCTCTTTACCATACCCATTGCTAATATGGAAAGCGTGGATATGAGTAATTTCTACTCTGCCTACGACATATACAATATGTTTGCTGTTCTTGCATCAGCAGGTCTGCCCGTAGCGGTATCTCGAATGGTCAGCGAAACTCTCGTTTACAACAATACAGACGAGGCAGAGCGCATTTACAAGGTATCTGTACGAATATTCACCATCATTGGTGCTGTTATAGCGGCGATCATGTTCTTCGGTGCAGAGCTGCTCGCAGGGCTTATTCGAAATCCCGGTGCGGCAATGCCTATCAGAGTTCTCTCAGTGACAGCATTCTGCTCATTTTTGATGTCATCCCTCCGCGGATACTTCCAAGGGCACTCCAACATGCGTCACACGGCATTCTCACAGGTGATAGAGGCATTTTCAAAGCTTGTATTCGGCTGCGCGCTTGCATACGTTATAGGTAAGGCTGAGTTTACCTTTATGGAAGGCTCAACCGGTGCTATCGCAGGCGTTTCCATCGGTGCGGTGTTGTCGGTCGTGTATCTGACGATCAACAAAAAGCGTGCCATGCGCGATTTTGTGCCGTCAAACACTCCTGTTCGTGCGGACAAGGCCATCATCAAAGAACTGTTCCGTATCGCGATTCCCGTGTCTCTCGGCGCTTCTGTTATGTCGCTGGTTAACCTTATTGATACAGCGGTAATACTCGGTATTCTTCAGGACAGCCTCCATTATACAGAGGCACATGCCAAAGAGCTTTATGCCGCATTCGGGCATGCTAAAAAGATCTTTAATTTCCCCTCCGCATTTATCGTACCTTTCTCTGTAAGCATTCTGCCTGCGCTCACAGCGGCGTTTACTGCAAAGGATAAGGACGGAGTGGCGAAGAATATGACGACCTGCTTCAAGTATGCTTTGATGCTTGCACTTCCTGCGGGCGTTGGTATATCTGTGCTTGCAGGCCCGATCATGAATATTCTCTACTTCAACGTACCCGAGCAGGCTGAAGCAGGAACACCTATCCTCGCGGTATTCGGTATTGCGGTAATTCTGTACGCAGTAGTTTCTATCAGCGGTGCGATACTCCAGTCCTTCGGTCAGGTAAACAAGCCGCTTATCAGCCTTTGCGTCGGTGCGGTAATTAAATGCGCGCTCAACTTCGTGCTTGTTGGCGTTGAATCCATCAACATCCTCGGCGCACCTATCGCAACCTGTGTGTGTTACGTTGTAATGATCGGAATGAACGTGTTCTTCCTCAGAAAGTATCTCGGTGGTTGCCGTGCAATTATCTTGAATACTCTAAAAACTGGCATATCGGCAGCTCTCATGGGCGTAGCGGCGTATTTCGTAAATATTCCTCTTGGCTCGGCTCTCGGCATGAAGATAGGCGGACTTGTGTCTATCTGTGTCGGTGCGGCTGTATATGCAGTGCTGATCATCGTGCTGAAGATCGTAACGATGAATGAGATCAAGTCAATGCTCAGGAGAGGATAATATGGCACTTCAAAAGCTTGTACGGGACAAGATTCCCGAGATAATTCGGTGTAGCGGTGAAGAGCCTGTTACAAGAATCATGGATGACGGCGAATATCTTATTGCGCTTGAAAAGAAGCTCGACGAAGAGGTGGCGGAATATCACGAAAGCCATGATGTCGAGGAGCTTGCCGATGTGCTTGAAGTGGTTTATGCTTTGTGCGAGGCACAGGGAAAGACGATTGACGATCTTATGCGTGTATACAGCAAAAAGCACGAGGAGCGCGGCGGCTTCAAGGAAAAAATATTTCTTATCTCAAAAAAATAATTTTTGAAAGGATATACACTATGAAAAACAGAAACGAGATCCCCGCAAAATATAAGTGGGACTTTACTCACCTGTTCGCAGACCGCGACGCATGGGAGAAGGAGTACGCTGAATGTGAGGCTCTTCTTCCCACACTTGCAGCGCTGAAGGGAACACTGGGTAAGTCCGCTGAATCCCTTTACAACGCATACGAGACGATCAACGCACTTGAAGAAAAGTTCTCGAAAGTTGCGGTTTACGCCCACTACGCAAAGGTTATTGATGGCGGTGACCCTGCAGGTCTTGAGATGACTGACAAGATCCACATGCTCGGCGTAAAGTTTGGCACTATTATGGCATTCGCTGAACCCGAGCTCATGGCTATTCCCGAGGAAACACTCAAGGAGTTCATGAACTACGAGCCGCTGAGAAGCAGATACGCTCACATCATTGAAGATTCCACACGTCTCCGCAACCACATCCTTGACGAAAAGAGCGAGGCTATGCTGGCTCAGTTCGGCAAGATCACAGGCACAATGTCTGACGTGTTCAACATGTTCACCAACGTTGAAATGGAGCTTCCAAAGGTTATCGACGAAGAGGGCAACGAAGCTGAACTTACAGCGGGTAACTTTGGTGTTTACCGCGAATCAACAAAGAAAGAAGTTCGCGATACAGCATTCAAGGCAATGTTCGGTACATATGGCAAGTACAAGAACACATTTGCTACTATCTACGGCGGCAACGTAAAGAAGGACAACCTTCTCGCATCTCTCCGCGGCTATTCATCTGCCCGTGAAGCAAAGCTTGCAGGATCCAACGTTCCCGAGGCTGTTTACGACGCTCTTATCGAGGCTATCCACGATGCGATTCCCTCTATGAGCAAGTACCTTAAACTCCGTAAGAAGGTAATGGGCGTTGACAAGATCGACGTTTACGACCTTTACACACCTATGGTAGCGGATGTTGAATATCCCATGCCTTATGAGACTGCTTGTGAACTCGTTTACAACGCAGTAGCACCCCTTGGCGAACAATATCAGAAGGTTATCCGTCGTGCTTACGAAGAAAACTGGATCGACGTATACGAAACTCCCGGTAAGGAATCAGGCGCATTCTCATCCGGCGTTTACGGCGTACATCCCTTCGTAAAGCTTAACTACACAGATACACTCGACGACGCTTTCACCCTTGCACATGAGCTTGGTCACGCAATGCACTCCTACCTCTCCTCCGAGAAGCAGGACTACGCAAACCACAGCTACCATCTTCTCGTTGCTGAGGTGGCTTCCACTTGTAACGAAGTTCTTCTTACAAAGTATCTCCTCTCCATCGAAAAGGATCCTGCACGCCGTGCATACATTCTCAACCACTTCCTTGAAGGCTTCAGAACAACAGTATTCCGTCAGACTCTCTTCGCAGAGTTCGAGCACAAGGCTCACATGATGGAAGCTGCCGGAAAGCCTCTCACAGCAGGATCACTTTCCGCAGTTTACGCAGAGCTTGAAAAGATGTATTACTGCGAGGCTGAATTCCGCGATGAGATCCAGTATGAGTGGTCCTACATTCCCCACTTCTACCGCGCATACTACGTTTACCAGTATGCTACCGGTTTCTCCTCCGCTGTTGCAATCGCCACCAACATTCTTGAAACAGGTGATCCCTCTGCTTATCTCGAATTCCTTTCCTCCGGCGGTTCCGATTACCCCATCAACGAGTTGAAGATCGCAGGCATCGACCTCACATCTCCCGATGTTGTGAAGAACGCCATGAAGGTGTTCGACGAAACTATCGACGAGCTTGCTGAGATTATTGGATAAATAAATACAAGCCTCACTTTGCCGTGGGGCTTTTGTTATGCTTGACAAACTTGCTTGCGTGATGCTAAAATAGTCATATATATACATAGGAGGTGCGGAATGAAGATATTACTTACAGCCTTTGACCCGTTTGGCGGAGAGAGCATTAATCCCGCAGAAGAAGGGGTAAAGCTTGCTACACCTCCCGAAGGAGTGGAGCTTTATAAGCTGACAGTCCCTACCGTATTCGGCAAAGCGGAGAAAACTGTAATCGCGGAGATAGAGCGCGTCCACCCCGATGCTGTCATTATGATCGGTCAGGCGGGTGGCAGGAGCGGAATCACTCCCGAGCGTGTTGCTATCAATGTGGATGAAGCAAAAATTGCCGACAACGAGGGTAACATTCCTGCAAGTCAGCCGATAATTTCTGACGCTCCCGCAGCGTATTTCTCCACGTTGCCCATTCACGCGATAACAGAAGTACTGAACAAGGGTGGTATCACTTCGTCAATTTCCAATACAGCGGGTACGTTTGTGTGTAACCATCTCATGTATAGTGTTCTTCATTACGCGGCGCAAAGATACCCCAAAATGCGCGCAGGATTTGTTCACGTGCCGTATTTGCCCACTCAAAAAGCGGGGAAGAGCGAGGGTACACCGTCAATGCCCCTTGAGACAATAGTGCGTGGACTTGAGATCATCCTTTCCGCAGTCGCATCCGAATAAGAAAAGCAAAACCACAGACGTACAAATCTGTGGTTCTTTTTTTAAGTGAAAATTTGGTATTGACATTTTCAGGAAGAGGTGCTATACTATTGTCGGTGGGAGTGGTGTCAAATGTCTTGACCCCTCCCACCTTCTCTATTGGGAAAACATCATAAAGAATCTTTTCACCGTTTGTTGAATTGGCAATGCGTAATTTTGCCTTCCAATTTGAACATTTCGGTTGAAAGATATCTGTCTCCCGTGTCGGGAAGCAGAACAACGATAGTTTTGCCGTAGTTTTTCTCTCGCTTCGCAAGCTCAATTCCCGCCCAAAGTGCCGCACCTGAGGAGATACCGCAGAGAATACCCTCGGTTACGCCAAGCATTCTGCCCGTAGAGTAGGAATCGTCAGCTGTTACGGTGATTATCTCGTCATAAATTGCAGTGTTCAGCACTTCGGGAACAAAACCTGCTCCAATGCCCTGGATCTTGTGTGCGCCACCGATGCCGCGTGAAAGATAAGGTGAATCTGATGGCTCAACCGCAACCACCGTCACATCAGGCTTAACGGATTTCAGATATTCGCCAACGCCTGTGATAGTACCGCCCGTGCCAACGCCAGCAACGAAAATATCAACCTCACCGTCTGTGTCTTTCCAAATTTCGGGTCCTGTTGTCTCGCGGTGAACCTTGGAATTGGCAGGATTTACAAACTGACCTGCGACAAACGATCCGGGAATTTCCTTGGTCATCTGTTCAGCTTTTGCGATAGCTCCGTTCATGCCCAGCGCACCGTCTGTGAGAACAAGCTCCGCACCGTATGCCTTCATCAGTGTGATACGCTCAACTGACATGCTGTCGGGCATAACGATGATGCATCTGTAGCCTCTTGCCGCCGCTACGGAAGCCAGCCCGATGCCTGTGTTGCCGGAAGTAGGCTCAATTATTACGGAATCCTTTGTGAGAATACCTCTTGCCTCTGCGTCGTCCAGCATAGCCTTGGCAACTCTGTCCTTTGCGCTGCCTGCGGGATTGAATGACTCAAGCTTGGCTATAAGCCTTGCACAAAGACCGAGTTTCTTTTCAATATTTGAGAGTTCAAGGAGAGGAGTGTGACCAATGAGTTCCTCTGCTGACTTATAGATCTTTGCCATAGTGCCTCCGTATTATTGTATGTTATTGCGTATGAAATCGAGGCTGCCGTACTTCACAGTGTCCTCGTCTCCGAGTAAAAAATCTTTCCATTGTAGATACCTTTTATGAGCACCGATATCTTTTCGCTGGTGATATTCAGCGAGGTGACATTTCCTTGGCGGGGTGTGTCACAGCTTTCGTCGATTGTCGGACATATACTGCCGTTGTTAATATACAGGTTACCGTGAGTCGAGTCCCACTCCACGTGAGGGGAAACGTGGGTATGACCTGAAATAAAAATCGTGTGCTTCGCATCGTCAACTATCCGCTGAAGTTTGTCGTTTTGCTCGCCAACAATATATGGTGCCATACCGTTCTTTCGAAGCGGATTGTGTTCAATAAGCGGCGGATGACACATTATTATGTGAATTTTCGTGTTTGAAACTGCGAGGGATGAGAAGAGAAAGTCAAGCTGCTTGCCTTTTTGTGAAAAGAAAAACTGCTTTTGATGATATTCGGGATTTAATCCGATCAGGTCAATCTCATCTGAAATCTGCTTGTAAAAAGCTCCGCTTTCATCTGTGAGATCAGTCATTTCCGGATTAACTGTGCGCTCAAACTTTCTGAAATGAGAGTCATCTCGCGCGGGATTGTCATGATTTCCCGTCACACAGTACACGGGAATATTGCCAAGTCGCTGTCTTATACATTCGTCAAGAAGCACATATTGCTCACTTAAAGCACGGTCAGCAAGATCACCGCACAAAAGCAAAACTTCAGCTTCTTTTAGAGCATCAAGAGCACGTACAAGCCTGTCGGTTTTTCTGTATAAATGAATATCGCTAATTACCCCGAGCAGCATAATGACATCTCCAACGTTTTTTCTTATTATACCACACACAAAACCAAAAGACAAGGGCAACTTGCCCCTGTCTGTGAATTACTCCGCCGCATTTATCATATTCTCAATAAATATCCCATACCCCTTGGCGGGATCTCCGATGAGGACGTGGGTTATAGCCCCGATTAGCTTGCCATTCTGTATGATTGGGCTGCCGCTCATGCCCTGGACGATGCCGCCTGTTTTAGAAAGCAAAGCAGGATCGATCACCGTCACCTCAAAGCTTCTGTTGTCCTTGCTGTCTCGATTTATCTCCCCGATCTCTATCTCGTATCTGCATGGACCGTCGCTGTCAACCGTACACCAGATGCATGCCTTTCCGGAGTAAACCTCACTTCTGTCGGCAACTTCAATATTGTGCTGGGGACAAACCTCGTCCGGCGCATCGGACATAACACCGTAGACTCCGCACACGGTGTTTCCGAGCAAAACTCCCGATTTGTCAGAGGTGAAATATCCCTTGAGCTCACCGGGAGTGCCTGCCACACCCTTTGAAATACCGGATATCTGAACATCAACCACTGTTCCGCGGTCCATTTTCAGTAGCTCTCCCGTGTCAGAGTCGCAGATTCCGTGGCCGAGACCTGCAAACTCTCCCGTTTCGTGGATCATATAAGTTACAGTACCGATTCCCGCAGTTGTATCGCGGATCCACATTCCTGTGCGCTTTTTTCCGTCAGTTGAAAGGGATGGGGTGAAACTGACCGTGCAATTGTTTCCGTCGCGTACATAGGTGATCTGTATCGCGCTGTCGGATTCCTCAATTTTTTTGATAAAGTCATCGGAGGTTTTGACCTCATCGCCGTTTACATGAGTGATAATGTCGTTTACGCGAAGTCCAGCGTCGTAAGCAGGGGTTTTCATCCCGATTTCAGTCTCAATTTCTGTAAAGCCCACCACCACAAGCCCCTTTGAGTAAAACTTAACTCCAAACGGCATGCCGCCAACGTCCACCTTGTCATACTTTACGCCGAGAACGGGTATAACTGAGGTGATACTAAGGATAATTATTATTGATAGCGTTAAAAGCAGTGATCTATTATATATTTTTTTCATAAAAATCAACTCCCAATAGTAGTTTGCGTCAAACAAAACTCAAGTGCGACTGAAGTTAATTTGCGCTCACATACTCGCGATTATGCGTTGCAATTTTATGAAACAGAATGCAAAAAAGCCACGCGGAAGATTTTTCCACATGGCTTGTCTTTTGCTGAAACCTCGGTAAGCAGATTACTCAGCGTATACGCTAACCTGACGTCTGCCCTTAGCGATGTTTTCGAACTTTACCTTGCCGTCGATGAGAGCGAACAGGGTATCGTCAGTACCACGGCCTACGTTGTTGCCGGGATGAATATGTGTGCCTCTCTGGCGAATGATGATGTTGCCGGCGATTACTGCCTGACCATCAGCCTTCTTAACGCCAAGACGCTTGGATTCGCTGTCGCGTCCGTTCTTTGTAGAACCAACACCTTTTTTAT
>SVSK01000023.1 GCA_015064345.1 Oscillospiraceae bacterium
GTCCTGAACGAGGATGTCACCGAACTTTTCGTCGGGAGCATACCATCTGGAATCCCAGTTTTTGATTACACCAACACGGAGACCGTGGGGATTAACTTTCTGTCCCATTATGCTTTCCTCCTCATTCCTTCTCAGCCACAGCGATTGTGATGTGGCTTGTTCTCTTTAAGATTCTGTCAGCGGAACCCTTTGCGCGGGGCATGATTCTCTTAAGAGTCATACCGGGGCATACGAAGCAATCCTTAACGTAAAGCTTCTCGGTATCCATCTGGAAGTTGTGTTCTGCATCTGCCGCAACCTTTGTAAGGAGCTTCAGTACGTGCTCGCTTGCAGCCTTAGGAGTATTCTTGAGAATACCTACTGCGATAGCGAGGTCCTTGCCTCTGATGAGGTCGAGGACGATCTTTACCTTACGAGGAGAGATGCGGATGTGCTTCTGAGTAGATCTTGTTTCCATCTTATTCTTTCTCCCTCGTTATCTCTTACCGTTATTGGATGTCTTGCTGCCTGCGTGACCCTTGAAGGTTCTTGTAGGAGCAAATTCACCGAACTTATGACCAACCATGTCCTCGGTAACATATACCGGAACGTGCTTTCTTCCGTCGTGAACAGCAACTGTGTGTCCTACGAATTCAGGGAAGATTGTAGAGGCTCTTGACCATGTCTTGAGCACTTTCTTTTCGCCCTTTTCGTTCATCTCGCAAACTCTCTTGTAGAGCTTTTCTTCGATGTAGGGTGCCTTTTTCAAACTTCTGCTCATATTATGTTGCCTCCTTCCTTATTTACCGTTTCTGCGCTTTACGATCATCTTATCGGTTCTAGCCTTCTTGTTACGAGTCTTGTAACCGAGAGCGGGCTTACCCCAAGGAGTAACCGGGCCGGGACGACCGATGGGAGAACGACCTTCACCACCACCGTGAGGGTGATCGCAGGGGTTCATTACGGAACCGCGTACTGTAGGACGGATGCCCATGTGACGCTTCTTACCGGCTTTACCGATCTTTACTGTATCGTGTTCGATGTTACCGATCTGACCGATTGTTGCCTTGCAGTCAGAGCGAACGTAGCGCATTTCACCGGAGGGGAGACGAACCATTGCGAGGTCACCTTCTCTACCCATGAGCTGTGCCTGTGTACCTGCAGAACGAACGAGCTGACCGCCGTTGCCGGGGTAAAGTTCGATGTTGTGGATGAAGGTACCAACGGGGATGTTTGCAAGGGGAAGTGTGTTACCGGGAACGATATCTGCGTTCTCACCGGAGTACAGAACCTGACCGTCTGTTACGCCTACAGGAGCGAGAATGTAGCTCTTCTTACCTGCTTCGTCCTGAAGGAGAGCAATGTAAGCTGTTCTGTTGGGGTCGTATTCAACACCGATAACAGTCTGAGCCAGAGTGTTCTGTCTCTTGAAGTCGATGATACGGTACTTCTGTCTGTTTCCGCCACCCTTGTGACGTACTGTGATGCGGCCGTAGGAGTTACGACCTGCGTTCTTTTTCTTTTTAGCAAGAAGACTCTTCTCGGGGGTAAACTTTGTTACTTCCTCGAATGAAGGAACGGACATATGTCTTCTCGCCGGAGTAGTCGGCTTATACTTGATTGTAGGCATTTGTACTTTCCTCCTTTAATTAGTTCATACCTTCAAAGAACTCGATTGTCTTGGAGTCCTCTGTGAGGGTTACGATGGCCTTCTTCCAAGCAGCAGTCTTACCGGCCTGGTAACGAACTCTCTTGGTCTTAGCCTTCATGTTGATTGTGTTTACGGAAGCAACCTTTGTGCCTTCGAACATTGCTTCAACAGCCTTTGCGATCTCGGGCTTTGTTGCGTTCTTTGCAACTTCGAAGCAGTACTTTCTTTCGCTGATCATGTCCATGGACTTTTCAGTGATAAGAGGCTTCTTAATGATGTCCTGAATGAATTTCATTACGCATATACCTCCTCAATCTTTTCAACAGCAGCCTTAGCTACGATGAAAGAGTCACAGTTAAGAATGTCGTAAACATTCAGGGTGTTGTAAAGAGCTGTCTTTACGCCGGGGATGTTTGCAAGGCTTGCGAGAACCTTTTCGTCCTTCTCAGCGAGAACTACGAGAACCTTCTTTGCTGCGCCTACTGCTGCAAGCATCTTAACCATTGTCTTGGTCTTGTATTCAGCTGTTTCGATCTTGTCGATAACAACCATTTCGTTACCTGCTACCTTGCTTGAAAGTGCGGAGAACATTGCGATACGAGCAACCTTCTTGTTCATCTTTGTCTTGTAAAGGCGAGGCTTAGGACCAAGTGCTACGCCGCCGTGTGTCCACTGAGGAGATCTTGTGGAACCCTGTCTTGCACGACCTGTTCCCTTCTGTCTCCAGGGCTTCTTACCGCCGCCGGATACTTCGGTACGAGTAAGTGTGGACTGTGTACCCTGTCTCTGGTTACCCAGATATCTCTTTACTGCCGCATGGAGGACAGCACCGTTAATGTCGGCTGCGAAGATAGCGTCGGACAGATTCATTGTACCAACTGCTTCGCCTGCCATGTTTAATACTTTAATTTCGGGCATTTTTTCTTCCTCCTTCCGACTTATGCTTTAACGCTGTCACGGATGAATACGATTCCGCCCTTACCGCCGGGAACTGCGCCCTTGATAGCGATGAGGTTCTTCTCTGTATCAACCTTAACAACTTCAAGATTTAATACTGTAACCTGTTCGTTACCGTACTGACCTGCCATCTTCTTGTTCTTGTAGATTCTGGAAGGTGTGGAGTTCTGACCGAGAGAACCGCCGTGACGATGGATAGGACCACCGCCGTGTGTTATTCTCTTGATCTTGAAGTTCCATCTCTTTACTACGCCGCTGTAACCGTGACCCTTTGTAATACCTGTAATGTCGACCTTGTCGCCTGCTGCGAAGGTATCGGCGGCTATTACATCGCCAACGTTAAGTGCGGAAATATCCTCGAGACGGAATTCCTTAAGGTGACGCTTTGCATTTACGCCAGCCTTCTTGAAGTGACCAGCCGCGGGCTTGTTAACGAGCTTTTCGCGGATGTCTTCGAATGCGAGCTGTACAGCTTCATAGCCGTCAGTCTCAACTGTCTTCTTCTGTGTAATGGAGCAGGGACCTGCTTCAATCACAGTTACCGGGGTAACAGATCCGTCTTCATTGAAGATCTGTGTCATACCCAGCTTCTTTCCGATGATACCTTTTTTCATCGAAGTCTTCCTCCTATAATAGGTTATTGGTTGACCGTTCGAATTTTACCGGAGCTACCCGGCACAGTCAACGTGACCCGACCGCCATCAAGCTCCTGAGTGTCGCGCCGGAATAAGCACTCTTCAGATACGCTCTGTACGGTGTTCGGTTTAGCTTTTTCAGTGTTAATAATTAAATGAAGTGATTAGAGCTTTACGTCGATGTCCACGCCAGCGGGGAGTTCAACGGACATAAGAGCTTCTACAACCTTCTGAGAAGGCTTCTTGATCTGGATAAGTCTCTTGTGGGTTCTCTGTTCGAACTGCTCACGGCTGTCCTTGTACTTGTGAACCGCACGGAGAATTGTGATGATCTCCTTCTCTGTAGGAAGCGGAATAGGACCGGATACCTCTGCGCCGTTGCGCTTTGCGATATCTACGATCTTAGCTGCTGCCTGGTCTGCGAGTGTGTGCTCGTAGCTTCTGATCTTAACGCTGATTTTTTCCTGTACTGCCATTTTTGTTTGCCTCCTTTGAGCTATACTTTTGAAATAGTTTGAGGCGATGAACACGGCTCCGGGTGTGTCGAGCGGGTACTTAATGAATCCGAACCATGGGTTTCGCTGGGAAATCGCAGGGCTCGGTAAACACAGCGAGACTATTGCCACGCTGCAAAACCCGTCATACACGGGGAGACTGTTCGTCTTCGCCCGATTTACTCGGACATACTCCACGGAAATTACCTGCAATTCGTCTGACAGTATTTGACGAAAGCAGCAACCTCCCGCTTCTACGCACATCAAGCGGAGTTATTTTACCATATATATAAGTAAAAATCAAGGTTTTCCTCGAAAAAAGGTGCAAAATTTGTGTGTAGAATTTTTAACGAAGTTTTTGTAGGTGTTTTGTGTATTTTGCACAAAAGCGGGGTTTGGGGTGGTTTTTTTAGCGTTCTCTTTATTGTTTAGCTGAACTTGTTTGTTTAACCAAAGTCCCCACTCTCGTGGGGAGCATAAGAGGTGTAAGCGCAGACACCTCTTATGAATCACCCTGCGCTTAAGGATAGGGGAAAGTCACTTCGTTCTATTTCCCCTCCTTAAGAATCCAACCCCTTTGACTCTGCTTTTGCCAAAACATAAAGCGACTCACGCCAATGGGGTAATCCGTGTTTGCGGCTGACACGTCTGTTAAGTTTGAACTTGTTTGTGGAGTTCGATTGACATGGTTAATAAATCGGCTCGTTTGCTTACAGTTTTTAGCGAAACGAAAAGCCAAGAAGGGGATCCTTAAGGGGAAGAATCAGAGAAGTTGCAGTGAATTCTTCCAATGCAGTAATAATTGGCGGGATTCAGTCGCTTGAGAGTACAGGCAATATTATATATCCCGTCCTCCTTCCCCTTAAGTGGACGGTGATTCACAAGAGGTGTGGACATGGAACACCTCTTGTGCGCCCCACGCGTAGTGCAAAAATTATGTTAAACAAAAAAGTTCGGTTGAAGAGTAAAGCGGCATGAATTGAGTGGGTATTTTCCCACACAAGAGGAAGAAACACACAAAACAAAAAACTTTTAATAAAAATCTACATTATTTTAATATAAATGTAGATTCTCGCGCAGTTTTGTGCTATAATATATGGTAAAGTACAATTATCATGGGTCAATATACGAAAAAACAAACGAAGAATATCCTATCAGTTGAATAAAACAAAAGAAAGGCTGATTTGATCTTATGACAAAAAACAGTAAAGATAAAAATGACCTCAGAAGAATACGGCAAGAAACCGGTATAGCTGCCGCAGCAAGCGGAGCTGTCTTCATCATCGTCTTCGCCATACTGGCACTCCTCACAGAACTCCCACTTGCACCCTTCGGAGTGCTCTTCTTCCTGCTTCACTGCGGTGTGTGCGTGGGTGCGTACTTCTTCTTTGAAAAGCAGGCTCGGCGAGGTGCCGTTGACGAAAATCTGGCTCCCGTTATGGGACGCATCATGTTCGACGCAGTGGTAAAGATGAATTCTCCCGTGTTTATATGTAACTCCGCAGAGCGTGTGGTTTGGTTCAACTCTGCAATGGAATCAATGTATCCCGAGAAGAGCAAACTGCACGGTACTCACATAACCGACCTGTGCGGCGTCAGCCTCGGCGAGATCAGAGAAGACAGAAGCACCGACGGCGCAAGGCTGGTCATTGGGGAACGCTCATTTTCCGCAAAATACAATCATATCCGCACAGAGGAAGATGATTTCGCGCTTATCATTACGACGGAAACCACAGAGCTTGACGCGCTCTCCGAAAAAATGGCGGGAGACGAGATCGTGATCTGTTATATCATCATCGACAACCTCGGTGAAATGATGCAGTACGATAGCGAGCAGTACAGACCCGCATCCTCAAAGATCGACGAGATACTCCGCGCATGGGCAGGTGAATACGGCGGCATACTCAAGGAGTACGAGCGCGACAAGTATCTGTTCATCACAGAAAACAGAGTGCTCCACGAGCTTATTATCCAGAAATTCGACATCCTCGACAGAGTCCGCGGTGTTACGGTAGGCGACACTAACCTGCCCCTGACCATTTCCATGGGCGTTTCCGCTATCCACGGCACCTTCGAGGAAAAAGAAAAAGCAGCCCACGCGGCTCTCGATATGGCTCTTCAGCGAGGCGGTGACCAGGCGGCTGTAAAGAGCGACGAGTCAATGGACTTCTTTGGCGGTGTGACAAAAACCGTTCAGAAGAGAACCAACGTCCGCGCACGAGTAGTATCCAACGCGCTTATGGCGGCAATGAAGAAGGCTTCAAACGTGCTCATCATGGGCCACAGATACGCTGACTTCGACGCCTTCGGCTCATGCGTGGGACTTGCCAAGCTGGCTATGTTCTGCGGTGCCAAGGTTAACGTGATCATCGACACAGCCGACCGCAATCTCCTCGGTTGCCGACAGATGCTTGAAAACGAAGAAGAGTTTGGCGGTGTGTTTATCGACGCAGCCCACGGACTTGATCTGCTCCGCACAGACACGCTGGTGATCCTCTCCGACGTAAATAACCTTAAGATCTGCGAATGTCCCGAGCTCGCTGACCGCACAGACTCCCTCGCAGTCATCGACCACCACAGAAAGGTGTCCGAATTTGAAAGCGAGCCTGATGTTGAGTACATCGAGCCCTCCGCTTCATCCGCTTGCGAGCTTGTGGCGGAAATGCTTGAGCAGGTTCTCCCGAAGGATGCGCTCTCGTCCGCAGTTGCAAGCGTTATGCTGGCGGGCATCACCCTTGACACAAAGCAGTTTACCAAAAATACAGGTACACGAACATTCTCCTCAGCCATGTATCTCCGTGACAGAGGCGCCGACCCCACAGCAGTACGCGCGCTGTTCAAGGAAAGCTTCGACGACTATATGCGCGAGGCGAAATTCCGCGGAAACGTGGATATTTACCGTGGCATTTGTGCCATCACCATCGTTGACGATATCAGCGAAGAGGACGGCGGCTTCAGAATCATCGCGGCAAAGGCGGCAGACAATCTCCTCATGGTTGACGGAGTAAAGGCATCATTCGCCATCATTCGTCTCGGCGAGGTGGTACACATCTCCGCAAGAAGTGCCGGCGGAATCAACGTCCAGCTTATTATGGAAGAGCTTGGCGGCGGCGGTCACTTCGACGGTGCGGCGGCTCAGATACGCGAACAGACCATGGACGAGGTGCTCGCATCTCTCAAGAAATCCATTGATAAAATAGTAGGATAAAATATATTTCTAAAAACACATACCCATTTCGGAGGAAAAAATAATGAAAGTAGTACTTTTACAGGACGTTAAAGGACAGGGCAAGAAGGACGAAGTGATCAACGTATCCGACGGATATGCTCGCAACTTCCTCTTCCCGAAGAAATTAGCAGTTGAGGCTGATGCGAAGATCCTCAACGACATAAAGAACAAGGAAGCGGCAAGGCTCCGCAAGATCGAGCTTGAAAAGGCAGCGGCAAGAGAAACAGCCCAGCAGCTCCAGGCTCTTATCGTAAAGATCAAGATCCAGCAGGGCAACGACGGCAAGTTCTACGGCTCCGTTACCACAAAGGACATCGCAGAGGCACTTCTCGCACAGCACAAGATCGAGATCGACAAGCGCAAGATCGTTATGCAGAACCCCATCAAGGCATACGGCACATACACAGTTGACGTAAAGCTTTACCCCGAGATCGCCGGCAAGATCAACGTGCTGGTTTGTGAGTAAGTCGAGGTCAGACCTTAGCCTGTCATCCCGAGCGAAGTACATAGTACGTAGCAGAAGGATCTAATAGAGATTCTTCGATTTGGGTAGGGGATTATAATATCAAACCCCACACGTTACGCCGACCCTACCCGCGAGAACTTCGTTCTCGTCATGTTCTTCCATGATTTCCGCTCAGAATGACAAAGTGTAACTTTTTAATACAATTTCACTTTTCGAACCATAGTGAGAAAAGCCGGGTGGAATATTTACGGTACGATAACATGGAGTTAGTCCGAGGTTGCGTAGCAACTCGACGAGTTCCCTATGACAAGGAGGGAACTCGGTCTATTCCACCCACGAGACTTCGTCTCGGTTATTTTAGCTTAACTTCTTCACTCTTCACTCTTACCTATTACTTCATTTTCGGGAGTTCATATGAATACGAACTTTGACAACATCGAGAGGCGAATGCCCTTCTCCCTTGAGGCGGAGCAGTCACTTCTCGGATCAATAATGATAGACCCATCCTGCATGGACAACCTTGCGGCAATAATCAGCGCGGATGACTTCTATCTCCCCGAGCACAGCGAAATTTTCTCCGCAATGCAGTCAATGTATCTCAAATCCAAGAACATTGACGTTGTTACCCTCATCGAAGAGCTTGTTCAGAGCGGTACATACGATGAGGCAGGCGGCAGAGAATATTTGAAGCTCGTTGCCCAGGCTGTTCCCGCGGCGGTCAATGCCGTGGACTACGCAAAGATCGTTCGCGACAAGGCGATCCTCCGTCAGCTTGTTGAAGCGGGTGAAGATATTGCCGAAGCGGCTTATGCGGGAGACGACGAAACGGAAGCGCTTCTTGAGTATGCCGAGGGCAAGGTATTCCGCATCGCTGAAGGCAGAGAAAACAAGAGCTTTGTCCACATCCGCGACGCGCTGGTACAGGTGTACGACCGTCTGACCAAGCTTTCACAGGATCCCGAGGCTCTGCGCGGTACTCCCACAGGCTTCAAGGCTCTTGACAACGTAATCGTTGGTATGGGCGACTCTGACCTTGTGCTTATCGGCGCACGTCCCGGTATGGGTAAGACCTCTTTTGCCATGAATATTGCAACAGAGGCGGCAATCAAAACGAAAAAGACCGTCTGCGTATTCAATCTGGAAATGTCAGCAGAGCAGCTTGCCAACCGTATGCTTTCAAGCGAGGCTCAGATCGACAGCTACAAGATGCGCTCGGGTGAGCTTTCCGGAGACGACTGGAAGGCCATTGCTCACGCTTCCTCACGCCTTTCCGAGACAGAGATCCTCATTGACGACACCCCCGGTATCACCGTTACTGCAATGAAGTCAAAGCTTCGCCGGGTGAAGAATCTCGGCCTGGTGGTAATCGACTATCTCCAGCTGATGCAGAGCGACCGCCACACGGAAAACCGAGTAAACGAAGTAGCTGACATCTCCCGCGGACTCAAGCTTCTCGCAAAGGAGCTTGGCGTGCCCGTTGTTTGCTGTGCACAGCTTTCCCGTGGACCTGAGAGCAGAGTGGACAAGCGACCCATGCTTTCCGACCTTCGTGACTCCGGTGCCATCGAGCAGGACGCGGACATCGTAATGTTCCTCTACAGAGACGAATACTACAAGGACGAGGTAGTGGATCAGTCCGTTGCCGAGGTCATCGTTGCGAAAAACCGTCACGGCTCCCTTGATAAGGTAAAGCTTGGCTGGATCGGACGCTACACCAAATTCACAAATCTCGCAAGAGAAGCAGGCGAATAAGCCTATATATAATAATATGAAGATTTTAGATAATATCACCTCTCCCGAGGATGTGAAAAAGCTTAGTCAAAATGAGCTTCCCATCCTCGCCGAGGAGATACGGGAAAAGATCATAGAAACTGCGGTGAAGGGCGGCGGTCATCTCGCTTCCAATCTTGGAATAGCAGATGCGACTGTAGCTTTGCACCGCGTCTTTTCATGCCCTGAGGACTCAATCATCTTCGACGTGGGTCACCAGGCATACGCACACAAGCTGCTCACAGGCAGAGCGGCGGATTTCCATACACTCCGTCAGGCAGGAGGCATTTCGGGATTCACCAACCGAGGGGAAAGCAAGTACGACGCAGTCACCGCAGGTCACTCGGGCACTTCCATCTCCACAGCAGTGGGAATAGCCGAGGCAAACCGACTTGCAGGCAGAGACAACTGGGCTGTGGCAGTCATTGGCGACGGCTCATTTACAAACGGCATGGTGTTCGAGGCACTGGAGCAGCTCTCGGGATCGGATCTGAAGCTCGTTATTCTCCTTAATGATAACGAAATGTCCATCTCCAAAAACGTGGGCGGTTTTTCACGTTATCTTTCCACTATCCGAACCTCCGAGAGATACTACACCTTCAAAATTCGGCTGAACAAGCTGCTCCGCTCTATCCCGCTGATCGGCGAGGCGGTTGCTGTGGGCGCGTATCGGGTTAAGGAATTTCTGAAGCGACTTTTCGGCGCGGAGACTTGGTTTGAATCCCTCGGACTTGAATACATCGGCCCACTCGACGGAAACGATATCGCAAAGACAGTCTCCGCCCTTGAAGAAGCGAAGATAATGAACTGTCCCGTTATCGTGCACATCAAAACGAAAAAAGGCCTCGGATTTGCCCCGGCAGAGGAGCATCCCGAGAAGTATCACAGCACAAGCGCATTTGTCCTTGAACCCGAGGCGGCAGAAAAAGCAGAGAAAAAGCGCACGTTCACAGATGAGCTGTCGGATTTCCTCTGTGAAAAAGGTGAGGCTGACCCCGCCCTCGTGGGAATCACCGCGGCTATGACTGACGGATGCGGTTTTGGCAAGTTTTCGAAAAAGTACCCGGAGCGGTTTTTTGACGTGGGTATCGCAGAGGAGCACGCGGTAACTACTGCGGCAGGTCTGGCAATCGGCGGAAAGAGTGAGGGACTCACACCTGTGCTCGTTTTGTACTCCACATTCTCACAGCGAGTTTTCGACCAGCTTTGGCACGACGTAGCCCTGCAAAAGGACGTACACGTGGTGCTGATGCTCAGTCATGCAGGTATCGTACCGAATGACGGCGTAACTCATCAGGGAATTTACGATGTTCCCCTGCTTACAGCCATCCCGGGCACAACTGTGTACTCCCCCGATGATTTTGACGCCTTCCGCAAGTCGGTAAACGAGGCTTACGGCGGCAAGGGACTGACTGTCGTGCGCTATCCCAAGGCAGGCGAGGCAAAATATGACGTTGATTTCACCGATCACGGCACGTGGAAAGTGAGCGGATGTGGCAAAACAGTAGTCGTCACCTACGGCAGAGTAGCGGAAAACGTGGCAGCGGCAATTCGCAAAGCGGGAATCGACTGCACTCTCGCGGTACTGCGGCAGATACATCCCCTGCCCGACGACCGAGAGTTTATGACGCTGATCAATTCAAGTGATCGAGTGCTCTTTATCGAGGAGTCAGTTCGCAGCGGCGGCATCGGTGAACATCTTGCATCCGCTGACTGGGTGGAGAAAAAGGTACATGTCAAGGCGATTGACGACCCGTTCATTCCCCACGGCGACATGGAATATCTGATACGTTACGCAGGACTGGACGAAGAAAGCATAGCGGGATGGATTAAAGAATAAAGAATAAAGAATAAAGAAAAGGTACGGTCGGAGGATAACGAAATCTTCCGACTGTACCTTAATTTTTTATTTATTATTTATTATTTTTTATTTATTCTTTTACAAAAAGCCTTTAGGTTTTTTGTCACATCTCTTCCTCTTCCTCGTACAGCGCCATGAGCCTGTCCTCAACCACTATTTTGCGGTCTGTCAGCTCAGCGGCGCGGATGTAGTCGGTGGCCGCCTCGCCAAAGAGCAGATCGTCTATCTCAACAAGCTCCCTCTCCAGCTTAGCAATCTCCCGCGCCACTTCAGCCTTGCGTTTTTCCGCTTTTCTGCGGTCTGCATTGGACTTTTTCCGTTCGAGATACTCTTCCTTGCCACTCTCTCGTGCGGGCTTTTCATCCTTGAAGTAACCTTCCGCCCCTCTCGCCGCTCTCCACGCCATGTACTCGTCGTATGTGCCGTTGAACTCCCGTCCGCCGTCTCCAAGATCAATAAATCTCGTCGCAAGCTGGCGTGAGAAGTATCTGTCGTGGGAAACTGTGATGATCGTGCCGTCAAACTCCCGCAGTGCGTTCTCGAGAGCCTCACGTGACTCGATGTCAAGGTGGTTTGTAGGCTCGTCGAGAATCAGAAGATTCATCCTCGAGAGGATCAGCTTCGCAAGAGTAAGCCGCGCCCTCTCACCGCCCGAAAGAACAGATACCGATTTCTCAATATCCTCCCCGCGGAACATGAACATAGCGAGAGTATTGCGTATCTCCGTCTGAGTCAGATCGGGATAAGTGTTCCACAGCTCGTCAAGGACTGTGTTCGCAGGGTCAAGATTCTGGTTTTCCTGATCGTAGTAGCCTACCGTTACATTGTAGCCAAACTCGATCTCGCCACCCAGAGGCTCAAGCTGACCGAGAAGTATTTTAATAAATGTAGACTTTCCGCAGCCGTTGTGGCCTGTGATGAACAGCCTGTCTCGCTTTTTCACCATAAAGGACACGCCGCGGAAGAGAATGTTGTCGCCAAATCCCATGGTGACGTTCTTGATCTTCGCCACCTCGTTGCCCGATTCACCGGACGAACTCAGCGCAAATCTGATGGACTTCGGAGCGGCTTTCGGCTTTTCCACCTTTTCCATTCGGGCAATCGCCTTTTCACGGGACTCTGCCGCTATGATGTTGCGCTCTCTGTTCCAGCGCCTCTGCTGTTCGATATACGCTTCAAGTCGGGCGATCTCACGCTGCTGAAGCTCGTAACGCTTTTCCTGCTCGCGGCGGAATTTTTCTTTTTCTTCCACATATTTGGAGTAGGGCACCTTGTAAAGCTTTGCCCGCTGATTTTCGATGTCGAGAGTCTTGTTTGTGACTCTGTCAAGGAAAAGTCGGTCGTGGGAAACGAGGATGACCGTCTTGTTTTTGGGGTACGCCGCAAGATGCTCCTCAAGCCACAGCATTGTGTCAAGGTCAAGGTGGTTGGTCGGCTCGTCAAGAATGAGAATATCAGGCTCACGGGAGAGAAGACGGGCCAATGCAAGACGGGTCCTCTGTCCGCCGCTCATGCTGGAGACGGGAAGAGACCAGTATTCCTCACCAAAACCGAGACTCGTCAGAATACTGCGACAACGGGACCGGTAGTAAAGCCCACCGTCGCGAATGTAGCGGTTGTTCAGATTGGTGTATTCGGTGGAGAGTCGGTTGAGCGTTTCCGTGTCGCCCGCATCGGTGGAGTCAAGCTGAGACTGAATGGCCTCAAGCCGCACCTCCATATCGCAAAGCTCGGCGAAAACGGCGTACATCTGTCCCAGTACCGTGCCGTCAATGGGGGAGCTTTTGCCGCCTCTGCCTTCGAGTATGTTAAATGCGTCATCCTGGTGGAGCATGCCGACAGTTTTATCCTTGGCGATGAACACGTTTCCCTCGTCAGGCTCGTATTCGCCGCAGAGCATCTTAAGCAAGGTGGACTTGCCACTGCCGTTGACTCCCACTATAGCCAAACGGTCCCCTTCCTCAAGGGAAAAGGACACGTCTGCGATTATTTCTCTCGTTCCAACGCGGAATGCGAGATCACTTGTGCTTATGGATATCATTTTGCTTCCTTGTGGATCAATAAAGCTTCATCGACCCGTAGTGTTTATAAAAGTTTTGATCAATCTTTTCAAAAGTTTGCGGGTTTTTAGGGCAGAGCCCTGAATCGGCAACCGCAGTCGTCGAAATACCCATGCGTTCGAAAAAGTTCCTCTTTTTGTTACTTTGCATTTACTTGTAAATGCGCTCCTCGCTAAAGGAGAAAAAGTAAGTATTGCGGTTAGGAATCAATAATTATAATCGTTGTAATCGTTGTAATTGCCGTAGCCGCCCTGTCCGTTTCTGCCGCTCTGCTGATTCTGGCGGGGACGTCTCGGTGTGCCGTCAGCGTTGTAGATCTGGTTGGGGTTCCGGCCGGGTCGTCTCTGCTGATTTGCACCGTTCCCGGGATTTCTCGGGCGCTGAGAGTTATTCTGAGAATATCCCTGACGCTGAGAGCCACTCTGCGGACGCTGACCCTGTCTCTGATTACCGCTTCTGCTACCGTAAAGACGCTCGTCATAGTATGCAGGTGCGGGATTTGTCTTGCCGCGACGGAAAACGTACTTCTGCAAAATCGCCGCCGCGTCATCGTTGAACATGGCAACAACAAAGAGAATGATAAACGCCGCAAGTGCAAAGAGCGCTATGTAAAGGATAACCTTGAGAATACCAACCAGCACCGCGCCAAAGGTAGTGCCCTCGTTCTTCTCTTTTTCCTCATCGTCACTACTGCTGCCGGATGAGGGAACCTCGTCGAGATCCGCTTCAAGCTCGGATGCAAGCTTTGACACAGTCTTAATTACGCCGCTGTCAATGTTGCCGGATGCAAAATCCTCTTCCAGGTAACCGTCACGGATGAAGGTCAGATCCTCATTGGTGATGGACTCGTCAATGCCTGTGCTCTGTACGATGTAGTAATTCTTGTCCTCGGACGCGATGAGCAGAAGAACACCCTCTCCCATCTTCCATTCGGTGAACAGCTCGCGGGCATACTCGGCAATGGGAGTGCCGTCAGTGGTCTCTATGGTGCAAACTGCAATGGTGACACCGACGCTGTCCATAAGATCCTTGTTCGTCTTCTTTATCTGGCGAATGGTGGACTCGGAAAGAACTCCCGCCTCGTCCGCAACAAAATCATCCGCCTTCGGATATGCCGCAGAGACGGAAACTGCCATTGCTCCGATCATCAGAGCGACAAGCAACCATGCTACAATGCGGCTGATGCTGATTTTTTTCGTCATTTTTCTCATTTCCTATACTATCAGGATTATCAGGAGCGGATGCCGATGAGCTTTGCCTTCAGCTCGGATTCAATTCGACCAAGCTCTGCCTCAGCGGCAACTCTCTTTTCCCGTCCTTCCTTCTGGATGTTCTGGATCTCGTCAAGAGTTGCAATAAGATCTGCGTTTGTCTGTGTAAGTGTCTCAATATCAACGATTCCGCGCTCTGCCTCACGAGTGATGTCAACAGTTGCCTGCTTCAGCGCCGCGGAGTTCTTCTTCAGAAGCTCATTTGTCATGTCGGTTACAGCGCGACCTGCTTCCATAGCCTGACGGGAGTGCTCGATGCCCAGCGCGATGACCATCTGGCTCTTCCACAGGGGAATTGTGTTCATGATAACTGTCTGAATCTTCTCGGTCATCATGGTGTCGTTGTTCTGCACCAGGCGGATCTGGGGAGACATCTGAATGGATACCATACGGGTCAGTTCAAGATCGTGAAGCTTGCGCTCGAAGCGAACGCACTGCTCCGCGAAGTCGTTTGCCGCCTGTGCATCCTCGGGGAGACCGGTCTCTTTTGCCTTTTCGGTAAGCTCCTTCAGAGTGGTGTTTCTTTCATGCTCCAGCTTCTTCTTGCCGGCAACGATATACATTGACAGCTCCTTGAAGTAGGAGAGATTCATCTCGTACAGCTCGTCGAACATGGAGATGTCCTTCAGCAGAGTGATCTGATGCTGCTCGAGAACGGAAACGATGGAATTTACGCTGTTCTCGCACTTGTCGTACTTGAGCTTGATATTTCTGATCTTGCGCTTGGTGTTATTGAAAAGCTTGAAAAAGCCCTTGTCCTCTGTTGCGCCGTTCATGTCCTTGAGATCGGAAATAAGGCCTGTTACCATCTCGCCAACCTCGCCGAAATCCTTGTTGCGAACGCCGCCCAGTGCTGTATCGCTGAAATCGGATATCTTCTTCTGTGCCGCAGAGCCGTAACCGAGGATCATTGCGGAGTCGGTTATATCGATCTGGTGGGAGAAATCGTCGATCACCTTGCGTTCAGCTTCTGTGAACTGTGATTCGTCAAGGATCTTAAGTCCCTCTGCAGATGCGTCGATCTCAGGTGCCGCCATAGCAGCTGCCGCAGTTGCAGGGGTCTCAATGCCTGCTTTAGGGTCCAGGGTAAGCTTGATTTCGTTATCCATAGTAGTTCTCCTTAATTTCGATATTTATATAAGTGTTATTGTTTTCGGTAGTTATTTTGTCTCAGCTTCAGCCTCGGGCTCAACTTTGGTCTCGGTGAGCACTTTCGGGAGAGAGAGGAGTCGGTCTATTGCAACACATCCCACGGCAATGTAAAGAGCAAGTCTGGTGATGGATTCGCCGGGGGTAGCGGAAGAAAGTGCGGTTATTTTGTAGATAACACCGCCGAGAGAGAAGCCGAGTCCCACAGATGCCGCCACAGAGTTGGCAAAGATGTAGAAGCGAGCTGTAATTCTCTCGCCAAAAGCAAGTCGGGCTTCGGACAAGAGGAACAAGAGCACCGAACAATGGACCATGATCGCTATGTTGCGAATGGGACCGTTGAGAGGCTGGCTGAAATCAAAGTAGCGAGCGAACATTGTCAGATTGATGGAGAGAGGTGCGAGGACTGCGGCGATCTTGTGGGAAGCTTTTCCGCGTTGTGAGTTGATGCAGTAAAGTACAATAACTGCACCAAGCGCGAGAATGGTCACGCTACCGATAAGCTGCATATAAAGCACGGGCTGTGCCTTGCCGAGAGTCTCTTTTGCCACGCGGATGGCTTCTCTGCTGCTTTTGATCTCTGTCGCAAAGATCACCACGGAAACAATAGCGGAGAGCATCCCACCAAACAGGGAAAGCGGTCTCGGTGCGGGAACAGCGGAAAGCGTTGCGTTTTTCGGGCAAACCAGTGTCAGAACGATCGCAAGCAGAGCCGCAACGCCTGCAGCAATCGCAAAAAGTAAAAACGCAAGTGAATCGGTAGAAAAATGCGCTATGTCGAAGTCAAAATCGAACTTCAGCGCGAGGAAGTATGCCCCCGCCATAACTGCCGCAAGGGCAAATAGCACGGTTGAAATTATCTTGTGTAAGGGCAAAAATGACTTGTTGTTCATATCGCCACCCCTTTCGCTGCTAAACCTAAATATACATAATATATAATACCATAAAATTCGAGAAATAACAAGAGGGAAAAAGAAAATGATGTCTTTATTGTAGGGGCGTTATCGAACTTGTTCGATGGTTGTTCGTTCGACTGAAGGGGCAAGCCGCCATCCCCTACAGGTTGCAGCATCGAAAAAACAGCGGTAAAATTTGGGCAGAACGGCTTCCAAAATATAAAACCGCGAAAGCACTTGTAAAATCCCGCGAAATATGATAAAATATAATCGAATTTTGGTATAGGAGGGATGAAAAACGGATATTTTACTTATTCTTAAGACGATTTGCGCCACAGCAATGTCGGTAATCGGAGCTATATACGCCTACAGAACAATATTTACCGTTGTTGGTTTTTTCTTCACAAAGAAATTCACTCCGGCAAAGAATTTACATAAATACGCTGTTGTCATCTCCGCCAGAAACGAGTCCGCAGTAATCGGAAACCTCATCGAGAGCATCAATTTGCAGGACTACCCAAGGGAGCTTGTCACGGTATTCGTTGTTGCGGATAACTGCGACGACAATACAGCCGAGATAGCCCGTGCTCATGGGGCAGTCTGCTACGAAAGATTCGATAAGGACCACGCAACAAAGGGATTTGCACTTCAGTTCTTGTTTGAGCAGATCGAGCGGGACTACGGAATCCTAAGCTTTGAGGGATATTTCGTGTTCGACGCGGATAACCTACTCAAGCGTGACTTTATCAGCCGCATGAATGATGCATTTGACTCAGGTGAGCGAATCATCACATCCTACAGAAACACAAAAAACCTGGACGACAACCTTATCGCCGCAGGTTATGCACTGCATTGGCTTCGCACAGCTCGATTCGAGAGCCGCGGCCGCTCGGTGCTGAACTTCTCCACACGTCTCCAGGGAACAGGCTATCTTGTGGCATCCGATCTGCTTCGTGACGGTTGGCATCACACCTCCCTTACCGAGGACAGAGAGTTCTCCACAGTTGCCGCCGCAAAGGGTGTCCGCATCAGCTATCAGCATCTTGCGGAATTTTACGACGAGCAGCCCACAAATCTGAAGATCGTTTGGCGACAGAGAACACGCTGGGCGAAGGGCCATCTTTACGCATTCACCCATTGCTTCCGCGATCTTATGCATGGCGTTGTACACCACAAGAACATACTTAAAAAGCTCATCTGCTTCGATATGAATCTTCTCAACACACCCTATGTGATGATCATGGTTCCCTTAAAGCTGTGCTCCGCAGTTCTGGCGATACTCACCGCAACGGGAGACACGGCATGGTGGAAGCTGGCGTATGATATAATGAACATCATCATCTTCGAGCATTTCGGTATCATCCCCATAGGACTCCTTCTGTTCATCACGGAGCGTAAGCGTATCCAGAAGATCAGCTTCTTCAAAAAGATACTCTACGCTCTCACATTCCCCCTCTTCAGCATGATAGGCGACGCGGCAACCTGGGTGGCATCGGTCACACACGTTACCTGGCAGCCCATTCCTCATGACGCAAAGGTGAAGATCGAGGAACTGGAGAAGAAGATATAAATGTTTAGAGAATAGATAATAAATAATAAATAAAAGAGAATAAATATTGGTGCAGCAGGAAGATTTCGTCAGCCTCCGACCGCACCAATATTTTTTATTTATTCTTTCTTCTTTCTTCTTTATTCTCTATTCTATTCAGCAATTGCTTTATTGCGAGAAGGTCGGCTCTGCATTTCTCACGCATCTCATCTGCGCGGAGTGAGAGCTCATTTGCGATATCCTCCCGCTTTTCCATGACACAGTCGGCATATGAGGTAACAGATGAGGCAAAATCAAGACTGCCAAGGGTGAGATCCACCATATAAGCCTGAGAAAGGCAACGCATCATTGACTTAACCTTCGGGTCGTATGAGAGTCCGATAACGGGCACACCTGCGGAGGACGCGAAAATAATGGAGTGGAGTCTCATTCCAAGGGCAAACTGCGCGCCGCCAAGGACACCGATCATCTCTGCGGCGTTCTCGGGGGAGTACGAGCGAGCAGCTACTCCCAACTCGCCCAGTCTGTCGCGGATGATCTTGCAGATCTCGCTATCCTGTGCCGCCTGCATGGGGATAAGCAGGGGAGTCAGCGAGTGCTTTTTCGCAATATCACTGCAAACGGCAACTATTTCGTCGGAGAGTCGCTTGTCCTCCTCAGTCATCTGATGCTTTCCTCGCCCACCACCTTTCAGCGGTCTTACGGACACAGCAAAATATTTACCGTTCACGCCCACGGAGTCAAGCACCTTTGCAAGACGGGACGCAGAGCACGGTTCAATAAGGAACGCAGGGTCGGCTGTGACGTTTATTTTTTCTTCCGTCACGCCAAGGGAAACAAGCTCATCCTTCGAGTCACCGTCGCGGACCGAAACGTAGTCAGCCTCACCGATGACCTCTGCTGTGAGGCGTTTGTTGGATTCATAATTCACAGGCCCGATACCGTTTGCCAGTACACACACCTTTGCCCCTGCCTTTTTCGCCATTTTCATGACACCTGCATAGTATCCGAGGCTTCGGTGGCTGGTTGAGTCCTGCAGCAAGCTTCCGCCGCCTGAAATGAGTATCTTTGAGCGTGAAAGAGTTCTGTAAACGGACAAAACATTGAATCTCGACACGGAAGCGAGACCTGTGCGCTCTCTGTCCTCCCGTGGAGATCTTGTCAGCACCGCCAGCTTCACATCGGGGATAGTCTGTGCAAGGGAGCGGGTGATTATTTCAAGAAGACTTTCGTCTCCGAGGTTTCCAAAGCCGTAGTAACCGCTGAGGGTGATGTCAGGTGCGCCCTTTTTGAGGTTGAACTGAACGGGGTCTGCAAGTGTTCTCTCATACATTCGGAGGTAGTCCTCAGTCATTCGGCGAGCGGTGTATTTTTGGAGAATAAACTCTCGGTTGTATTTTCCCATTTTGCCGAGCGCGTCGGGGGTGGAATCAAGCAGCGCGGAGAGATCGGAAAGGAGCATTTCCTCAGTCGCAACCGGATATCCGCGGCAGCAGAAGTTGGTGAGGATGCCTGCCTCCGTTTTGCTTTCGTCGAATATGCCGAGGCTTCCCTGGTTTCCTGCAACGATAACGGGCTTTTGTGCCGCCATTGCTTCAAGGAGAGATCGGGAAACTCCCACGAAAACATCCGCCGCGGCACAGTATTCGTTGGTGTTTGACACAGCGCCCGTAACGGTGACGTATTCTCTGCCGATCTTTCGATTTGTTTCTGCGGCAAGTGCGCGGATCCGCTCAAGCTCGTTACCGCCGCCAACCAGAATGAGGTCCGTGTCGGGATACTTTTCGGCAAGAGTGGGTGCGATATTAATCAGTCGGAATGCGGGGTCAGCACGGTCGGAGTCAAGTCGGCTCATGTAAACGATGCGGCGGTGATCCGGGTCAAGGCTGTGCTTGGCTATGATGCCGCTGTAGTCGATCTCGGGAGAGAATTTTTCGGTATCTATACCGTTTATCGTAAGGTGGATGCGGTCTCTGCGGTAGCCGTATTCGTTCACTAAGTAGTCGGCTATATCGTCTGAGACTGCCATAGAGCGCTCACCCCAACGTGAAATGCGCCGAAGCAGTGCATTTGTGGAAAAGTTCAGATGAGCGGAGGTGACAAAACGGAACTTTCTGCCGCCTTCGAATGTAAGTCTGTCGTGTAGCAGTCCCACGATGAATGCGGGAATTCTCGCGTGAGCGTGGACGATGTCGAATTTTTCTTCGGTTATCAGCTTTTTCAGTCCGTAATATGAGCGCAAAACTGCGGATATTTCTTTTGTGTGCAGTGGCAGCTTGACATGGCGCACGCCAAAGGAGACAGCTTCATCAGCGTACACTCCGCCGCCACCGGCAAGCGTTACATCATGGCCGAGAGAAATAAGCTCACGGCACAGCTCAAGTATATGAGTCTCCGCTCCGCCGATATTCATTGCCATGGTCACCATGAGGATTTTCATAGTTGGTCTCCTTTTGAGTTATGGGTTATGGGTTATGAGTTATCAACTTATAACTAATCACTTTCTCTTGCCTTTTGTGTTCTTTCCACTCGGCTTGCCGCTTTGTTTTCTACCGGGTCTTGCACCGGGTTTTCCACCGGATTTTGAGGACGCCTGTTTTCCCTGAGGCTTCTGTTGTTTTGGTGCGCGCGGCGTGTCCTCTCTTGGCATACCGAGAAGCTCACGAAGATCCTTAACGCCCTCTTCAGTGCAATAGTTCATCGCTTCGTATATCTTACGACGGTTTTCGGGCTTGCGCCACTGAAGCAGAGCACGCTGAAGCTGTTTTTCGTGATAATCGGTAACGGTATAAACCGATTTTCCCGTAAAGGGGTCGATTCCCGTGTAATACATTACTGTGGAAGCCGTTCCGGGGGTGGGGTAGAAGTCCTGCACCTGCTCCGGAGCAAGTCCTATCTTTTTGGTGTACAGGGCAAGGCGAGCCGCGTCATCCATTGTGCATCCCGGGTGGGATGACATGAGATAAGGCACGATGTACTGCTTTTTGCCGCACTCCTCGGACAGGCGCATATATTTTTCGCGGAATTTGTCGTACACTTCAACGCTCGGCTTACCCATCATGTTAAGAGCATTTTGTGCACAGTGCTCGGGAGCTACCTTAAGCTGACCGCTGACGTTATCGCGCACCAGCTTTCTGAAAAACGCATCGGACTTGTCCGCCATCATGTAGTCAAAACGGATACCGGAGCGCACGAATACTCGCTTTACGCCCTTTACAGCCTCGATAGATTCAAGGAGCTTGATGTATTCCGAGTGGTCTGCATTGAGATTCTTGCAAGGGCGCGGGAACAGGCATCTCTTACCTGTGCAAACGCCGTGTTCTATCTGCTTATCGCAGGCAGGATGACGGAAGTTAGCTGTCGGTCCGCCTACGTCGTGGATGTATCCCTTGAAGTCGGGCATTGCGGCGATCTGTTCTGCTTCTTTTACGCAGGATTCAATGCTTCTGGAGCGCACCGCACGACCCTGATGGAACGCCAGCGCGCAGAAGTTGCATCCGCCGAAGCAGCCTCGGTTATGAGTGATCGAAAACTTCACTTCGGTAATGGCAGGAACGCCTCCCATTTCCTCATACATGGGGTGATATGTGCGGGTGAATGGCAGGGCGTAAACTCGGTCCAGCTCATCCCTTTCCAGCGGCGGCTGAGGCGGGTTAACAACGAGCATTTTGTCGTCGTAATACTCAACGATAGCCCGTCCGCTTACTGCGTCATTGTTGTTGTACTGTATCTTGAAAGCCTTTGCGTAGGCACGTTTGTCATCTTTCAGTTCGTCGTAAGTGTAGCCGTTGGGGAGACCCTCTTCGTCAACTCCCTCTGCACAGTCAAAGAATATTTTGTCCTCTTTTTTCGATACGTAAGCAGTACCGCGGACGTCACGGATCTTTTTTACGGGAACGCCCTTGTCAAGGAGCTGTGCAAGTCGTACCACGGAGCGCTCACCCATACCGTACATGAGGATATCCGCTCGGCTGTCGATGAGAATGGAGCGGCGCACCTTGTCGGACCAGTAGTCGTAGTGAGCAAAGCGGCGCAGGGATGCCTCAAGTCCGCCTACAAGGATCGGAACATCTCCCCAAGCCTCGCGAATTCGGTTGCAGTACACGATAACAGCGCGATCGGGGCGCAGTCCTGCCTTGCATCCGGGGGAGTAGTAGTCCTCGCTTCTTCTCTTTTTTGCGGCTGTATAGTGTGCCACCATTGAGTCGATATTACCGGAGGACACAAGGAAGCCAAGTCGCGGACGACCGAATTTTTTGAAGTCGGTGGTATCGCGCCAGTCGGGCTGTGGAAGCATTGCAACGGTAAATCCCGCGTCCTGTAGCACTCGACCGATTATTGCCGCGCCAAAAGACGGGTGATCCACGTATGCATCCCCGTTAACATATACAAAATCCGGCTGACCGGTGAGCTCTTCCGGTGTTGTTGGCAGGAATTTCAGTTCTTTTTCCATTGGATTCTCCTATGGTTTGGTTTGTTTTTATTTTTCTCTTGTTAGTCTGGGGTTTGGGTTAATGTATTTACGCCGCTTCACTCTTCAACCGAAATTGCTTATTCAACCTATTTTTGGCACTACGCGTGGGTGCGATTGATTGCTAACGCAGGTTCCAAAGGATGCTCGTGCCGAATTTCACTGTGCGTGGGGCACTCAAGAGGCGTCAATAGCTACGCCTCTTAAGAATCACCAGCCACCACAGGGGGAAAGGCTAACGCAATTTCCCCCTTTTGGATTACCCCCTTTGACTTTGCTACAGCCAAACCATAAAGCGACTCACGCCAATATTATTTATTCTTTATTCTTTATTCTCTATTCTTTATTCTCTATTCTCTATTCTTTTCTTCTTAAAGAACATCTGGAGCATTGTTTTGGACTCCTCTTCCAGCACGCCGAAGGTTAGCTCCGGTTTGTGATTGAGGGGGTATTCATTCAAGTCAAGCAGCGTGCCGTACACACCTGCTCTCAGATCCCGTGCTCCGATAACCACTCGCGGCACTCTCGCACACCAGATAGCACCACCGCACATGGGGCAAGGCTCAAGTGTAACGTACAAAGTGGAGCGAGTCAGTCGCCATCCGCCAAGCAGCCTGCCTGCCTTTGATATAGCCGCAGTTTCGGCGTGGTACGTGGCGTCCCCCCACACTTCACGTCCGTTACATTCTGCCGCAATAATATGCCCGTCACGCACGATCACGCATCCCACAGGCACGTCGTCGTATTCTTCAGCCAGAGAGGCAAGATCCAGCGCCGCCATCATGTAAAATTCATCTGCCGCAGTCTGATCCTCAAGCATAGCGGGGTTTTCCGCCGCCGCCTGCTCGTATCGCGCCACGATCTCGTCAATTCTCGCCTGTCTTTCGGCAATTATTCTGTCTCTGTCCATTGAATTTCTCCTTCAGGCTCCGCTTTTTTCGGCGCGGTGGGGATGTTTTTCAGTATCAGAAGCACCAAAAACGCAGCAAAACCTGCCGAAATAATTCCTATGTCGATACCCTGGCGGATCGTTTCATTCTCCGCGATGACCTTGATATACACAAGTGAGCGGAGATTTATAAGTATATGTGCGAGAACGGGCACCCAATGTCTGCCTGTTTTTTCAGTTGTGAGTCCGAGGAAGATTCCCGCTACCAGAGCATAAGTCATGCCGTCTATGCTGTCGTGAATGATGGCGAACATAATAGCCTGGGCGATAATGCCGAAAATGGGGTTGATCTTCCGCAGCTCCCCGTAAAACAGTCCGCGGAAGAGGTATTCCTCAACGATCGGATGGATCAGCAGTACGGACACCACATAGATAGGCGTGACGCTTACGGTTTTTGCGGTATAATGCTCGGTGACAATAGCCGTGATATACATGGTGGTCACAAGCATCGCGATGCAGAACAAAAGGTGCAGCACACTTTTTACTATACCTGCACGAGGGGTCTTGTCTCCGCCCACGGGATTTGTCAGCGTGAAGAAAATTATCGCCGCCGCAGACGCGATAACGAATGAGATAAGCTCACTTGTTGTGCCCTCAAAGTCTATTCTGCCCCAAAGAAGCCTGAGCAGATTCTGTATCATTACCATAATGACAAAGGGCACAAAAACGTGAAGCAGACGGTTTATATTGTTCTTTTCCATGTCTTACCTCCTCTCGTAATCGTCAAGGAACGAGCAGTGCCTGTCCCCAAGCTTGTATCCAACCAGCGTATCCACATTGGCGCGGTGGATGGAGTTGAATATATTCTTTTCCACGTCGGGATTTGTCTTTTTCAGCTCACGAATGAGCGCTTTTGTCTCGCGTCGCTTTGATGCGTTCTCGTCGATGACTGCGGTTTCCGTCATTCTGCAGGCGCAGGCAAGAAATTCAAGCTCGCAGTATCGCGCCCATGCGATGATCGAGTCCTCGTGGACCTTGTAAAGAGGGCGGATAAGCTCCATTCCCTCGTAGTTGGTGCTGTGCAGCTTCGGGAGCATGCCTTGAATCTGCGATCCCCAGAGCATACCCATGAGAGTCGTCTCGATCACGTCGGAAAAGTGGTGACCGAGGGCAATTTTGTTGCACCCAAGCTCGCGTGCATAGCTGTAGAGGTGACCCCGTCTCATTCTCGCGCAGAGGTAGCAGGGGTTTTTCTCCGTTTTCTCAGTTACCGAGAAGATGTCAGTCTCAAACATCTTCACAGGCAAGTCCAGCAGTCGGCAGTTTTCTGTGAGCCGTGCGCGGTTTGCCTCAGAGTAGCCCGGGTCCATTGAGATATACTCCAGCTCAAAGGGCACGTCGGAATGTCGCTGCAGCTGGCGCATAAGGACAGCCAAAATAGCGGAGTCCTTGCCGCCTGACATGCAAACTGCTATCTTATCACCCGACCGGATGAGCTTGTATTCTTTCACCGCGGAGATAAAGGGTCCCCAGATCTCCTTGCGGTATTTTTTCAGTATACTGTTGATGATTTTTTCGTCCATTTTATTCTCTTATCTGTTTTTCAGAGATTCTTCGATTTCATTTTTGCAAAGATCCTTAATTACCTCGCCTGCGATGATAAGTCCGCTGACCGAGGGCACGAATGCGCAGGATGCAGGTGGGATCTTTTTGCTCGGGCTACTATCCTGGGCCTCACCCTCGGGTATATATTCTGGCTTTACACGCTCTTCCTTTGAGTAGACGACCTTGAGGTGATTTATTCCGACCTTGCGAAGTTCTCTGCGCACTACCGCTGCAAGGGGGCAAACGGTGGTTTTGGATATGTCCGCCACCTCAAAACGGGTGGGGTCAAGCTTGTTTCCCGCTCCCATTGCGGAGATGACGGGAGTGCCCGTTTCGTGACAAGCTTTGATTATTGCAAGCTTAGCAGACACGGTGTCGATTGCGTCCACTACGTAGTCGTATTCGGAGAAGTCGAACTCGGCGATGCTTTCGGGCAGCACAAACTCCTGTCTGAGGTGCAGTACACATTCGTCACTTATCTCGCGGATGCGCAATTCTGCAGCTTCGGTTTTGTTCATGCCTACGGTAGATCGAGTGGCGAATATCTGTCGGTTCAGGTTTGACTCTGCTACGGTGTCGCCGTCGATGAGGGTAAGCTCCCCTACGCCTGAGCGCACAAGCGCCTCGACTGTGTGACCGCCCACTCCGCCAAGTCCGAATACTGCCACATGGCAACTTTTCAGTTTATCCGTTCCTGCCTTACCAATCAGCATTGATGTTCTCTCGGTATTCACCTTCTGCCCTCCGCTCTCAAAGTATATTCCATTATATTATATCACATTTCATGGGGAGTTTGCAAGGGTTATGAGTTATAAGTTATGGGCCGGGTGGAATATATACGGTTCAATAACATGGTGTTAGCCAATTCCACCCCCGAGGACTCCGTCCTCGTAAAGTATTTTGCAAATGGGTTATGAGTTATGAGTTCACTTCGTGAAAGTGATGTTGCCTTTGGCAGTGAGTGCTTCATTTCTTCTCTATTCTTTATTCTTTTAGCGAAGCGCTCGTTTTCTTTTAGCGCAGCGCTCCCCCTCCCGCGATGAAATTCAAACCTGTTCGACGGGAGGATCGCTTTACCTTGTCATTCTGAGCGGAACACGGAGTGTGCAGTCGAAGAATCTCGAATAGATCCTCAGGATGACAGACTTTGGGGATTGACGCTCTTGGGTGGAGAAATTCAGATTTGAACGACGGGAGGGAAGACCCCTCCCCTACGGCCGGGTAGGGTATTATGATAACAAAACCCATACATTACACTGACCCTACCCCTGAGGACTACGTCCTCTTTGAGTTTTGCTGTTTTTCTGTCAGCGGACAGACGTACATTTTCCGCTACACCAAATATTTCTTCTTTATTATTTATTCTCTATTCTTTATTCTTTTAGCGAAGCGCTCGTTTTCTTTTAGCGCAGCGCAACAAAAAAACCTCTGACCGAAATCAGAGGTTTGTAATTCATTTTTATTTTGGAGCTGTTTATCTTAGTTTACGGAATACTTCAGACCCTTGATGAGGTAGCAAACAGATGCAAGGTCGTATCTTGTGAGAGTACGGTTCTTTGTGTAGCCGTTTTCTGTTGCAAGACCGATGGAAACAGCGTTTGCGAGAGCTTCAGCTTCGCTATCAAAGCCAACGAACTGAACGCCGCTCTGCTTCTGAACGTACTCGAGGTATGTGTCAACGATGCGGCAAGCTGTCTGAACGTCGATAGCCTGGTCTACCTTGTCTGTGGAGATGATGAGACCCAGCTGCTTAGCCAGTGCTTCTCTCTGAGCTTCAGTGTTAAGAGTTCCCTTAACGTCTGCCATTTCAACGAGAGCCATAGCGAATGTCTTAACGCTTACCATGTTTGTGCCACCGAAGTAGGGCTTGTTTCTCACGTAGCTGAGAGGTTCCATGATGCCTGTTTCAGTTACGTATTCAACAGCCTTTTCGTAGCCGGATGCGATGAAGTTGTAGGGGTTGTTCCACTCGAATTCAACGTAAACAGTGTGGCTTTCTCTAACTGCCTTGAATGTGTAAGTGCTTACAGCGCCAACAGACTTACCGTCGATCTTAACGTCAACGATCTTATAGTTTGCGGACTTGGGAGTGAACTTGTAAGTGATCGTATCAGCTGTGCTTACCTTAATAGCAGTTGCGTCAGCAGCCTTGCCGTTAAGTGTAGCTGTGATAGTACCGTTACCGTTTGAGGAAGCTGTGATAGCATAGTTCTGTGCTGTGGAAACAGGCATGAAGTACGCACAAACAACAGTATTGGATGTGATCTTGATCGTGAGCTTTTCTTCAGCGCCTACGTTCCGGCCGTTAACTGTTACACCTGCAAGAATGTAGCCTGCCTTGGGAGAGAATGTGATGGTCTTGTACTGACCGTAGGTAGCATAGTTGCCGCCTGCGATGGAGTATGTGCCGCCAACACTTGCCATAACGTTTACGATGTAGAAGTTACCGATGGAAGGAGTGCATACGTAGGAGTAGAGAGGATATGCGGCTTTGTGGCCGTTTTCGCACTCGTAGTGACCGTAAAGCTTACCGTTCAGAGTGAAGTAGTAGAGGTACTCTACCTTCTTGTCGCACTCTGCACAGTCGTAGCTTTCCCTGATTCCGGGAAGTGTATAGTCGGGATATGTGAATCCGGGATCGATGATGTCGCAACAACCTGTGCAGCTGTACTTACCGCAGTAGCTGCAAGCTTTTGTGGGAGCGATAATGTTACCGTTTACAACAGCGAAAGAGTAGGAGTGGCCGTTTGCACACTTGTAGTATGCATATGTTACGCCTGACTGTGAGTAAGTGAACTGATACTGGAGTTCCTTATCGCAGCTGAAGCAATCGTATTCGGGAATTGTTCCGGGATAAATACCGCCCATGTAGCAGCCGCCTGTGCAAGTAGACTTACCGCAGTAGTAGCAGTATACTGTAGGCTTTATAACTGTAGCGGACTTCTTGGGATATGCATGAGCGTGACCGTTTGAGCACTTGAAGAAGCCGTACTCTGTATCGCCGTATGTGTAGTAGAACTGGAGAGTCTGCGCGCCCTTACAGTCGGGGCACTTGCCTGTGTAATCTTCAAAGCGTGAATGAATTATACCGCAAAATGTGTTGCCGATGGAGGGGGTGCAGAAGTAGCAGTAGCGGTGATTGTGGCAGATAGTACAAGTGGGCTTGTGGCACGCATTACAGCTGGGCTTTGTTACGTATGCAACCTCCTTGTAGAAGGAATAATTACAGGTTGTGCAGAAGTAGCTGCAGTTGAGCTTACCGTTCAGGTAGCCTGTAGCAGTGTAAATTGTGTTTGTATCCTTTCCGCAGTTGGGGCATGTTTCGCCCTTGTACCAGCTGGGAATGGTAATAGAACCGGTTGTTTCAAAGATGGGTGTGAAGCCCATCTCGTCGGGATTGTCGAGGCAGTACCAAATGATCTTGCCTTCGTATGTGAAGAATTCAGCGAGGCCGTCGCAAGCGGGGCATTCGTCATACCATGTGCCTGTGAGGGGTTCAAAGTTACCTATCTGGCAGCCATAGAGGTAATACCACTTATGGTACTCGATAAGGGTGTCAAGTCTGTTGTCATTGCAGTCGTTCTTAAAGGGAACAGTGATAGCGGATGCGGAGATTGCAAGAGATGCCAGCATCAGCACTGCAAGAACGAGAGAGAGAATTTTTTTCATGTCGAATTCCTTTCTTACCTTTGCTAGGTTTGGAAACTTTTACAAGTACAGTATAGCATATCCTAATCTTGTAATTGTTAACAATGTGTTTATTTTTGGTAGATTTTCACTGATTTTGCTTATTTTTTTCGTTTCAGCGGCGCAAAGTCAGTTTCCTATATTATATTAGACGACGGAAATGGGAAAAAGTTCCCGACTTTGGGAAATTTTAGCGGAGTTTTTGTGGTATTGCTGTTCTCCCGACGTCGCAAACCCGTAGGGGAGCCATCAAACTGCGTTTGATAAATCATCCTCCCGTCGAACAAGGTCAGGCTTTCCTCTATTTCATGCCGCTTTTTTCTTCAACCAAACTTGCACTTTCATCCTTGTTTTTGCACTGCGCGTGGGTGCGCACCCGGTCAGGGTATGCAGAGCACAAAAATCGTATATATAGTTAACCCTGCCCACGAGGACTGCGTCCTCGGTTAGATAACTTAGAGTCCTTGTGAAACCAGGCACTTAAAGAGGGGAAAGTCACTTCGTTCTATTTCCCCTCTCTAAGAACTCTCCCCTTTGTCTTTCGTGCAACTTTGGATTTTCGCATTTCTCCTATTTATTCTTTTTTATTTATTCTCTATTCTTTATTCTTTATTCTTTCAGCTCCGTGCATTTCCCTCTTGAAAAAATCTGCGGAATATATTATACTATTTCTATATATGGCATAATCCGTAAAACAGGAGACCTCATATGAACAATAACAAATACTATATAGGCATCGACCTTGGCACGTCTGCCGTAAAGCTTCTCCTCGTTGACAGCTGCGGCAATGTGATTCGCACCGAGAGCCGTGAATATCCGCTGATCTTCCCTAATCCCGGTTGGTCGGAACAGCGCCCCGAGGAATGGTGGAGTGGTGTAAAGTCCGGTCTTGCCGCGCTGCTCGACGGCATTGACACCTCGCTCATCGAGGGTATCGGCTGCGGCGGTCAGATGCACGGACTTGTGGTGCTTGACGAAGATGACAATGTTATCCGCCCGGCAATTCTCTGGAACGACGGCAGAACCCAGGCAGAGGTGGACTACCTCAACGGCGAGATCGGTAAGGATAAGCTCTCCGCTCTTACTGCCAACATTGCGTTTGCAGGCTTTACCGCACCGAAGATCCTTTGGATGAAGAATAACGAGCCTGAAAACTTCGCGAAGATCAAGAAGATCATGCTTCCGAAGGACTATATAAACTATCTTCTCACAGGCGTACATTGCTGTGACTACTCCGACGCGTCCGGTATGCTCACACTTGATGTTGAACACAAGCGCTGGTCCCGTGAAATGCTCGCGATCTGCGGTGTTACGGAAGACGTGATGCCCGCACTTTACGAAAGCTCCGATGTGGTTGGCACACTTCTTCCCGAGATTGCGGCTGAGCTTGGTCTCCCCGAGGGAATCAAGGTAGTGGGCGGTGCAGGAGACAATGCGGCAGCGGCAGTCGGCACAGGAATCGTCGGCGAGGGTGGATGCAACATCTCCCTTGGCACATCCGGTACTGTGTTTATTTCCTCAACCAAATTCGGAGTTGACCCGAACAATGCACTTCACGCTTTTGCTCACGCAGACGGCGGCTATCATCTCATGGGATGTATGCTCTCCGCCGCAAGCTGCAACAAGTGGCTCTGCGAGGATATTCTCGGAACAACCGACTACGCAGGTGAGCAGCGTGACATCACCGACGACGATCTGGGTAATAACCGCGTATTCTTCCTCCCCTACCTCATGGGTGAGAGAAGCCCCATCAATGACGTAAACGCACGCGGCACTTTCACCGGTATGTCAATGGACACTACCCGCAAAGATATGGTACTTGCTGTGCTTGAAGGTGTAGCGTTCGCTATCCGAGACAGCGTTGAGGTTGCCCGTTCACTCGGCATCAAGATCGATCGAAGCAAGATCTGCGGCGGCGGAGCAAAGTCTCCTCTGTGGAGACGGATCATCGCAAACGTGCTTGGCATTTCCCTTGACATTCCCCAGACCGAGGAAGGACCCGGATACGGCGGCGCAATGCTGGCAATGGTAGGCTGCGGCAGGTTCGGTTCAGTAATCGAGGCGGCTGAAGCACTTACAGGTGTATCTGCGACAGTTGACCCCGATCCCGAGATCACAGCCCGCTACGAAGCAAAGTATCAAATTTTCAAAAAAATATATCCCACAATGAAAAACCTGTTTTCTGAAATGAAGGAGGAAACAAAATGAGCGAGATCTTCAAAAACATTCCCGAAATAAAGTACGAAGGACCCCAGAGCAAGAATCCCCTTGCGTTCAAGTATTATGATCCCGACAGAATAGTGCTCGGCAAGAAGATGAGCGAGCATCTGCCCTTCGCTATGGCATGGTGGCACAATCTCGGCGCGGCAGGTACAGATATGTTCGGTCGCGACACCGCTGACAAGTCCTTTGGGGCAAGCGAAAAGGGTACAATGGAGCACGCACGCGCTAAGGTTGACGCAGGCTTTGAATTTATGAAAAAGCTGGGCATCAAGCTCTTCTGCTTCCACGACGTTGACCTTGTTCCCGAAGCTGATGACATTAAGGAAACAAACCGTCGCCTTGACGAGATCACCGACTACATACTCGAGAAGATGGAAGGCACAGACATCAAGTGCCTCTGGGGTACAGCGAATATGTTCTCCAACCCTCGCTTCATGAACGGTGCAGGCTCTACCAACTCCGCTGACGTTTACTGCTTCGCTGCGGCACAGATCAAGAAGGCACTGGAGCTGACAGTTAAGCTCGGCGGTCGCGGATACGTATTCTGGGGCGGACGTGAAGGCTACGAAACTCTCCTCAATACTGACGTTAAGTTTGAGCAGGAAAACATCGCTCGCCTCATGCACATGGCAGTTGATTACGGCCGCAAGATCGGATTCAAGGGCGACTTCTACATTGAACCCAAGCCGAAGGAACCCATGAAGCATCAGTACGACTTCGACGCGGCTACCGCTATCGGTTTCGTTCGTCAGTACGGTCTGGATAAGGACTTCAAGATGAACATTGAAGCTAACCACGCAACTCTCGCAGGTCACACCTTCCGTCACGACCTCCGCATCTCCGCCATCAACGGCATGCTGGGCTCAATTGACGCTAACCAGGGCGACTACCTCCTCGGTTGGGACACAGACGAGTTCCCCTTCGACGCATACGAGGCAACATGGTGTATGTACGAGGTGCTGAAGGCAGGCGGTCTCACAGGCGGCTTCAACTTTGACGCAAAGTCCCGCAGACCCAGCTACACAATGGAAGACATGTTCGAGAGCTACATTCTCGGCATGGACACCTTCGCACTCGGTCTCATTAAGGCTGCTGCTATCATTGAAGACGGCAGACTGGATGAGTTCGTAAAAGAGCGTTACTCCAGCTTCGGTACAGGCATCGGCAAGAAGATCATCGACGGCGAAGCAGATCTTTGCACACTTGCGGCATATGCTGAGGAAATGGGTGCACCCGAGCTCCCCGGCAGCGGCAAGCAGGAGAGACTTGAGGGCATCGTAAATCAGATAATGTTTCAGTGATAAATAAAAAGACCCCGAGGCTCTGCAAATTTAGCGGTAAAATTGAATTTAGCCATCACATTTTCGTGATGGCTTTTTTCATACGCAGAAAGCAAAGAAGAAGCCCCCCGAGGCGGGTCGATATATCAATTATTTGCAAGCTGTTGAAATTTGCTAAGTTCTCTAATAGCGTCAAAACACTTACCTGATAACCACCACTTAAAGTTATCGATGCGCTTATTGTCCTCAAGAGAACCGTATACTAATAGATCTGCTGAATCAAAGCTCA